>NZ_JARBDB010000062.1:0-142982 GCF_036577605.1 Paenibacillus sp. GYB004 | reverse complement strand
AACGAGGGGGGCAGCGTCACCTTAAGCGTGTATGCGACTGTCAGCCAAGGAACGCTAAGTTACCAATGGTACCGGAATACGTCCCCCGTCATCGGCGGATTTGCGGTAAACGGAGCGACGAGTGCAATGCTTACGAAAACGATGGCGGGGGTCGGGGACGATTATTACTATGTGGTCGTGACGAATACGGACTCGGCCGCGACGGGCAACAAGACGTCCACAGCAACGAGCGGCCTCGCCAAAGTAACCGTTAACGCGCTGACACATGCGGCCGCGCCGACGATTACGACGCAGCCGCAGGACCAGTCGGTGAACGAGGGGGGCAGCGTCACCTTAAGCGTGTATGCGACTGTCAGCCAAGGAACGCTAAGTTACCAATGGTACCGGAATACGTCCCCCGTCATCGGCGGATTTGCGGTAAACGGAGCGACGAGTGCAACGCTTACGAAAACGATGGCGGGGGTCGGGGACGATTATTACTACGTGATCGTGACGAATACGGACTCGGCTGCGACGGGCAACAAGATGTCCACAGCAACGAGCGGCCTCGCCAAAGTAACGGTTAACGCGCTGACGCATGCGGCCGCGCCGACGATTACGACGCAGCCGCAAGGCCGGACGTTAAATGAGGGCGACAGCTACTCCTTGAGCGCGGCGGCCACCGTCAGCCAAGGGGTGCTCAGCTATCAGTGGTACCGCAATTCCGTGAACGATACCAATGGAGCGGCGCCAGTCCTGGGCGCGACAAGCAGCAGTTACCTCGTCCCGACACCGGGCGGTGCGGAAGGTTACTTCTATGTAATGGTGACGAACACCGACTCGAGCGCTACCGGAAGACAGACGGAAACGGCCGTGAGCGACGTAGTCAAGATCACGGTCATTCCGGTTCCGAAAGCGGCGGATGCCGCCGGGAACAGCTTGACGGCTTCCCGGACGATCGTATGGGCAGGCGAGACGGTTATGCTGCAGGCGACCGGCGATCGTCAGGATATGCCGGGAACGACGACCGGCGACGAACGTTACATTCCGACAGGCTGGTCGTCGACGGACGGTACGTCCGGAACATTCCATTTGAACGCCAACCGCTATCTGGCTTCCTATACGACCGGATCAGACGGCAATCATACCGTGACTGCGGCCTTTCAGAAGCAAACTTGGAACGGATCGGCATGGACGAATGCAGCCGGTTCGACCGATTCGAAGACGGCTGGCATCACGGTGAACGCGTTACCGACCTATACGATCGAGGCGATTGGCAACCAGACAGCTGCGGTATTGAAGCAAGGCTATGTCCCGGGCACGCAGGACAGCAAAACGATCGGGATCACGAACACCGGCAACGCGAATTTGGTCAACCTCCGTGTGGTGTTCAGTGGCGGGCACAGCAGCGATTTTGTACTCACCCAGCCTGCATCGACGCTGAATAGCGGAGCGTCCACCAGCTTTACGGTGCAAGCGAAGGACGGTTTGGCGGCAGGCACGTATACGGCAACGATTACCGTTATGGCGAACAGTATGACGAATGTGACGTTTACCGTAACCCAGCAGGTAAACCCGGGTACGCCGGCGGCGCCGACGGGCGTTCAGGCTGTTGCCGGTGACGGGCAAGCCACCCTTACCTTTACTCCTCCAACGGACGACGGGGGCAGTGCCATTACCGGGTATGAGGTAATCGTATCGCCGGGAGGACGTATCGTAACGGGAGCTTCCAGCCCGATTACGGTCACGGGTTTGTCCAACGATACGAGCTATACGTTTGCGGTCCGGGCATTGAATAGCTCAGGTGAAGGTGCGCCTTCGGCCGCATCCAATGCTGTCGTGCCGACTTCGTCTTCTAGTGAAGAAAGTCCGGCTCAGGAGGAGTCGGCTACATCCGTTACGCCTCCGGTCGAGGAGCCGAAAGGGAAGGGAGCGACGATCCTTGTCAACGGCAAGCCGGAACAGGCGGGTATCGTAGAGACTACGGTTCGTAACGGTCAGACCGTTCTAACGATAACGCTTGATCCGAAAAGTCTGGAGAACAAGCTGACGACGGAACAACGGCCGATCATCACCCTATCCGTGGACGGGGACGGGAAACCTGGTGTAGTCATCGGCGAACTGAACGGCCAATTGGTGAAAACGTTGGCGAACCGGCAGGCCGTAATCGAGATCCAAACCGGCCGGACGACGTATATCCTGCCTGTGGAACGTCTCGGTATCGATGCCCTGTCGGCTGAGATCGGGGAGACGGTTGCTCTGGAGGATATCCGGATTCAGATCGAAATTTCCGAGCCTGCGGCGGAGATGCTGCAAGTTGCGGAAGCGGCGGCCGCTCAAGGAGGCTTCCATCTGGTACTGCCGCCGATTGACTACACGATCAGAGCCGTACATGGTGGCAGCTCGATCCCGGTATCGTCCTTCGACGCGTATGTGGAGCGGCAGATTGCCCTGCCTGACGGCGTCGACCCGAATAAGATCACTACGGGAGTCGTTATCGGCCCGGATGGAACGGTACGTCACGTGCCTACCCGAATCGTGGTGAAGGACGGCAAGTATTATGCGGTGATCCACAGCTTGACCAACAGCACCTATGCACTGATCTGGAATCCGCTGGAGTTCGAGGACACGGCCAACCATTGGGCGATAGCCGCGGTCAACGATATGGGGTCGCGGTTGATCGTGAGCGGAGTCGGCGGCAACCGGTTTCGTCCGGATCAAGATATTACGCGTGCGGAGTTTGCCGCCATCATGGTCCGGGGGCTGGGAATGGAGCAAGGAAAGGATGACGCATCCTTTACAGACGTAACTGCAGCTTCGTGGTACAGCGGTGCGGTTCAGACGGCATATGGCCACGATCTGATTAGCGGGTTCGAAGACGGTTCGTTCCGCCCGGATGACCAGATCACCCGGGAACAAGCGATGGTCATAATTGCGAAAGCGATGGAACTTACCGGTCTAGCCGAATCGGTTTCGTCCGCCGATCCGGAGCAGCTGCTGAAGCCATTCATCGATACAGAGGATGTTTCGGAATGGGCGAGAAGCGGGGTTGCAGCCGGATTGCAATCGGGAATCGTGACCGGCAGAGACGGCGGCCTGTTAGCGCCTCAGGCGTTTATCTCCAAAGCGGAGGCGGCCGTTATCGTTCGGCGGCTTCTGCAGAAATCCGAATTAATCGACTAAAGCTCCAAAAGAGGTATCCCGCAACCAGCTATGGTTTTGGGGTACCTCTTTTTTCTGTCTTATTAACAATAAGCTGCCTCTTACGCAGGGTTCTATAGTCTTTGGTTATGGCCTGCTTGCCACTCCGTTTCGGCCTAATCGGAGATATCAATATGCAGCAAAACCGAATCAATCCGGCAGAAGAAAGCGGCTGAAGAAACAACTATAATGACCCTAGACAGTCGGTAACGCCATAAGCGGCGGCGATGAGCAAAGTCTGGGGCACGTAAAAAAGGAGGAGATGCAGTTACAACAATCTCAGCGGTTCATATCTGGTGCTTGTTTCTTCTGTAGACATTGGGGGACATTCCGTATTGCTTGCAAAACAACGTATAGAAGTAGCTCAGGGAGTTGAAGCCGATGTCGAAACAAATCGCGGCGATCTCGTCCGTGCTGACCGTTAGCCTACTCGCTGCAGCCCGAAGCCGTCTTTCATTGATCCACTCCGTTGGCGTTTTGCCGATGTGCTTTTTCATCGTGCGGCACAGATGCTCCGTGCTGACGGGGGACAATCGCTGCATTCTCGTCAGTCCTTCGGCAAGACTGTTCTCGTTGTCCATCTCCTCCAGCAATTCAGAGAGCCATCTCGGCCCTGTCATGTCCGTCTGCTCCATCTGCGGGTAGAAGAAACGGAGCAGCATCTCCATCAGGAAGGCTCGGACCGGAGTCGTATCGGTGGATGGGGAATGGGTGAGCATCGCGACAGTTCGTTTGTACAAGCCGAGCGTCTGCTCTATATCCTCGGGCGACACGGATAGCATCGGAGGCAACGGGGACTCATTAAACCGCTCCGATTTGAAGCCCGAGCCGAGATAATCGAAAGCGTGCATGATGGTGCTCGCACGGAAATTGACGTTCATGTAGCAAATGTCGCCGCTTCCGTTTTTCTCGAAGCTGTGAACGTCATGCGGTCTGACGAAGGCCATGGTCCCCGCCGGAAGCACCTGTCTGATGTTGTTGACGACGTGCGTGACGGTGCCGGCTGCAACCAAGAAAATTTCGTAGAAATCGTGAGTATGCGGAATCGACCAGTAACCGAATCTGGGCGGCAAGGCGAAGCGGGCGTCTTCATAAGGCTCCATAATGTGCTGTGTGTGTAAAGTAAGAATGGACATACGGTCCCCCCTTGTTACAAGATCACGTTCCATTTATTCCGATTATATGGAACGATTACCTGCAATTCAACTGTTTTCAAAGTGCTCTGTAAGCGTTGTCCTCCGTTGCCGTGCGGCGGAACAGACCGTTCGCACCGTGATCTCTTCATGCAAGGATGGTGCTAACTGAAAAGTAAAGGGGAGAATCTTAACAATGCCTTTTGTAAAAACCATATTCGTTTCCTGCTTCGCCGCCCTGCTGATTCTGGCCGCGACGGGCTGCTCCAGTTCCGGAAAGGGGACGAACGATCCATCCGTCCAGACAAATGAAGCGGCAAAGCCGGTCACCTTGACTATGTATTTCAAATGCTTTGCCGTAAGCGACGACGATTTTGCCCGGGATTTCGCCGGTCCTGTCTCCCGAAAATATCCGCATATTACTCTTCAGAAGATCGACTGTACGGACGCCAACCAGTTCAATCAGATGATCGTCGCGAAGGAGTTGCCGGATATTATCGACGATGGTATTACGAATATGCCGATCCTGCTCGATATGGATGTGCCAACCGATTTGAACGAGCTGGTCCGCAAGTACGAATTCGACCTTGGTGCGATTACGCCGCAAATATTGCAATTTTTCAAGCAGTTTGGCCAGAACGGGGAGTTGTACAGTCTGCCGAGAACGCAAAACGTATTCGCCACCTACTATAACAAAGACCTGTTCGACAAGTTCGGCGTGGCCTATCCGGTCGACGGCATGACCTGGGATCAATATATCGAGCTGGCGAAGAGGCTGACCGTCGTTGAGAGGGATAGCCGCTACTACGGCTTGCAGATGGGCTATTTCAACCGGCTGCAAACCCAGCTGTCGCTCCCTTTCACCGATCCGGCTACAGGCAAGGCGCTGATCCAGCAGCATGAGGGCTGGCGCAGCATGTTTAGCGTCTTTCAGACCATCTTCAGCATACCGAACAATCGTCCGCCAGCTGCAGGCGTGCTGTATCATGGGTTGAACCGGTTTACGAAGGACCGTAATGTCGCGATTTTACCCGACATCTTCATCGGTCAGGCGATGGATCAATTCAACAAAGAAGGCATCGGCTGGGATATCGCTTCCTTCCCCGTTTTCGCCGACAAGCCCAAGACGGGCATCGGGGTATTCGCCAACGGCTTCGTCATTCCGAAGACGAGCAAGCACAAGGAAGAAGCGTTCCAGGCAATCGCACACCTGCTGTCGCCGGAGGTTCAGGCCGAAGCTACCCGAAACGGGAATATGACGGTACTGGATCGCAAGGATATCAAGCAGAATTTTCTGGCAAACTCTGCGGTCTACCGCGGCAAAAACATTCCGGCGTTTTATTACAACAACGTAGCCGAGCCGTATATTACTACGAAATATGATCTGGTCGCCTCCAACGCGTACACCGAGGCGCTGCGCCAATTCATCTTCGGTAGTAAAGACCTGAACACCGTACTGCGCGAGGCGGAAGAGGCGGCCAACAAGGCAATCGCATCCGAAAGGGCTAAGTAGGCCGTGAAACGGGGACCGGGCCTTCGACTGGTCGTGCTCGCGGCGCTGGTTGCGTTGATCCTGGTGTATGGCACCGTATGGTTCTACAGGCTGACAGCCAATCCCTCCGTCTCCCGGACGGACCCCATTCCCTATCAAAAGGAGGCAAACGATATGAAAGACCGGACGGCTAATTACGCCAACATGCTGGTGTCGGAAGTGAACGAGATGAAAGCAAGTACCCGCATCTTTCTAAGCTCCCCCAGTCTGCTGCGGCTGGACGATGGCAGCTTGCTCGTTACCCACGATTATTCCGGACCGAATTCGCCTCATCGCAAAACGTCGGTGTATCGTTCGACCGACAACGGCAGAACGTGGCAGCATCTCGTTATGTTGGACGGCATTTACTGGGCCAGCCTGTTTGCGCACGCGGGAAGTGTCTATTTGCTCGGGACGTCCGGCCCGCTCGAATCGATCGTCATCCGCAAAAGCGACGACGGGGGAACGTCCTGGACGACGGCTGACGATGCGAGCAGCGGTCTGCTGTTTCCGGGCGGCAGCACCGGCTCCTCGGCTTACCATACGGCCCCCACGCCTGTCCTGCGGGCGAATGGCCGCCTGTACAAAGCGTTCGAGAGCAACAAACCTTACGTTTGGCCGCAAAATTTCAAGGCGCTGGTCATCTCCGCCCCCGAGGATTCCGACCTGCTTGATGCGGCCAGCTGGACAAAAACGAACGAACTTGCCTTCAATCCGGCCTGGCTGCCGCCAGCTTGGTCGGCCAGCCGGCCCGGATGGCTGGAGGGCAATATGGTGCAAGCGCCGAACGGGGACATCCTGAACGTGATTCGTCTCAATTCCGAACCCGTCGTGGATAAAGCGGCTGTCATCCATCTATCCTCGGACAACGCCAACATCAGCTTCGATCCTGCCGAAGGATTCATCGATTTTCCCGGCGGCATGCACAAATTCACCATACGCTACGATGCGGAGAGCCGCTTGTATGCCGCACTTGTCAACGACAACAGTTACCCGTTCGCCGTTCAGCAGCGAAACCGGCTGTCGCTGTATACGTCGTCCGACCTGCTTCACTGGAACTTCGCCAAGCTGCTGATCCGTGACGATTCGCAGCTGCCGGTCCCCTACTCGATCGCAAAGGTCGGCTTCCAGTACGCGGATTGGCACTGGGACGGCGACGATATTATCTTCGTCGCCCGCACATCCTATGACGGCGCCGACACGTACCATAACGCTAACCGGATCACGTTCCATCGGCTGAAGAATGCGCGGTATGCTTTGGATTTGCCGCACGGCTATTGGAAATTCGACGATATAACGGGCACGGCCGCTACGGACAGCTCGACGTACGAGGCGCACGGAACGGTTCAGGGGGCGGCTTGGACGGATGGCTACCGGAACGGTGGGCTTCATTTCGACGGCGTGGATGACCATGTGCTTTTGCCCAATACGCTGGTGACGAATTTGCAGGGGGCGCCGGCCGTTACGATCGCAGGCTGGTTTCGAAACGACAGTCTGCCCCCGCCCGGGCAGACGGGCAACTGGCTGCTCGGCGTCCCTGTCGGGCAGACATCGGCGGGGGCCGAAGTATGGATGGTCGGAAACCGGATACGCGTAGGAGGAAGGAGCACGCCGAACGAAGACTATAAGTACGCGGACTTTCCGTTCTCGATCTCCGGAGAGTGGCATCACGCTGCCGGGGTGATCGATTATGAGCATAACGTTATCCGGCTGTATCTGGACGGAATAGAGCAGAAGCCGCTGTCCGGCAAGACACCGGTATTCGGCAGCCGCTCCTTCGCGCCGCAAATGCCCGGATATGCTTCCACGATAGGCAGCAGCCCATTCGGCGGCGGTTTTTTCGCAGGGGTGCTTGACGAGATGAGCATTTACGGCAGAGCCCTCGACCCGCGCGAAATCCGGCATCTTGTCTATGACGGACTGGCGGGCTATTGGCCGCTGGATGGAGCGTCGACGGGCCTGCATTCCGATCTTTCCCGCTTCGGCAATGACGCTAAGCGGATGGGCGGTGCCGGTATCCCGGGCTACCCGGAACGCGGAGTGAGACTGGACGGCGTCATGGACTACGCCGCTCTCGGCTACAAGCCGTCCGCCGGGCTGAACGGCGCCCCTGCTATTACGATAGCCGGCTGGTTCCGTGACGGAAACGTAGCCGATTCGAACCCGAAGTGGCTGTTCGGCACTCGGATTCACGGCGCAACCGCAGGCGCGGAAATGGCCTTGACGGCAACAGCCATCCGCGTTGCCGGCAGAAGCGACAGCGCCGACAGTTTCCAGACGAAATCGTTTCCGTACGTCCGCGATTCGGAATGGCATCATGCCGTCGGCATTCTCGACTTCGCAGGCAATGCGATCCGGCTGTATGTGGACGGCGTCGAGCTGTCTCCGTCAGACGGTGGTTCCGTCTCATTCCGCAGTCGTGCGTACAAGCGGCTCGTGCCTTCGCAAGCGGACTCGATCGGCCGGAGCCCCGGCGATAACGGATATTTCGGGGGCGAGTTGGGCCACTTCCTGGTCTTTGGCAAGACACTGACGCCGGCGGAAATTGAATTTATGTATCAAACCCAGAAGCGACGCTTCTATGAAGTACCCTGAGGCGTGCACCGTTTTCCGTCCCGGATTCGGCGCGCGGCAGGAAAGGAGTTAATGGCAAAGTGATAGACTGCTATATAAGTTGAGCAAATGATTGGAATGTCCGTTCCATTCCGAAAGGGACTACCTAGTGTGAATATACGTATCTTCGTAAAATCGCACTTACAGCTTCAGACAGGTTGTTAAACTATCTACGAACCGAACCCTTTTCTATATAGATAAGAGCGCACTAGACTTAGCTCATCTTCGATCGGAACAAGTTCAATGCTTCTTACCCTGCATGCCAGTATGCTATAATTGGCGTTGAGTGCTAGTGGGACAAGGAGAGTTGAGAGAATGACCGATCGTAAAGTGCTGCTGGTCGACGGCATGGCGTTATTGTTTCGAGCCTATTATGCCAGCTCGTACAGCGGCTATATTAAGCGGACAAGTGCCGGATTGCCGACCAATGCCGTGCACGGATTCGTCAAATATTTGATGGATGCCGTCAAGCGGTTCCGCCCGACGCATGTCGTCTGCTGCTGGGATATGGGGAGTACTACATTTCGAACTGAACAATATGAGGCGTACAAAGGCAACCGCGAGGCTCCTCCGGAAGATTTGATTCCGCAATTCGATCTTGTGAAGGAAGTCGTGGACAGCTTCGGCGTACCGAATGTCGGCCTGCACGGTTATGAAGCGGACGATTGCATCGGGACGCTGGCTCAGCATTATGCGGACGACCAGACGCAAGTTTTCGTCCTGACCGGCGATCACGACCTGCTGCAGGTCGTCTCCGAACGGGTTCACGTCATCATTATGAAGAAGGGCGCGTCCAACTATGCGGTGTACGATCTGGCCGGACTTCTCGAAGAGCGGGGCTTGACGCCGCGGCAGATCATCGAGCTGAAAGGCTTGACGGGCGACACCAGCGACAACTATCCGGGCGTCAAAGGGATCGGGGAGAAGACGGCGCTGAAGCTGCTCGCGGAATACGGCGATATTGACGGGATTTTAGCCAATCTCGCGGCTGTATCGGCCAGCATCCGGGGCAAAATCGAAGCATCGCTCGACATGCTGCACCTGTGCCGGGATCTGGCGACGATCCGCTGCGACGTGCCGGTCAGCTGCCCGATCGACTCGTGCTTCTGGGCGCCGGATTTCCACCGGCTGCGCGCCAAGTTCGAGGAGCTGGAGTTTAAAGGACTCGCCCAGCAAATCGGCTAGATGATCTTGCAACGGGCTTCATTCCAAGCTACACTACGATAAGATAGTTTACGAGTTGGCAGAATCGCTACTTTCCATCACACAGGAGGAATAAAACCGATGCCGGATATGCTTGTCAAATTGTACGACCTTCCTGAGAAAACCACGATTATCAATCAACTGGCCGAGTCCGGAATCGTTATCCGCCGCGGTTTGGCTCCGGAGAAGCATATCGTCAAGGCGTGGGTGCTGAAGACGTTCCGGGCGCATTGGGAAAGCGAAGTCGACGTGGCGTTCTCGCGTTCGCCGGTTTCCTGCTTTATCGCGACGAAGGACGACAAGGTCGTCGGCTTTGGCTGCTACGAAGCGACCTGCAAAAACTACTTCGGCCCGACCGGCGTAGACCCGGAGATGAGAGGCCAAGGCGTAGGCAAAGCGCTGCTGCTGGCGTGCATGCACGCTCTGCATGACGAAGGCTATGCGTATGCGATCATCGGCGGCGCGGGTCCGACCGAATTTTACAACAAGACGATTGGGGCGATCCCGATCGAAGGTTCGGTTCCGGGCGCCTATCGGGGAATGCTTAGGTAAACTTGGAAGCGGAACGGAAAAAAGCAGTTGGGCGACGAGGTTCGCTCAGCTGCTTTTTTTGTTGTATGGGTCTGTCACCCGGACCGGTTTTTACAACCAGAAGTCGAGTTGACTCCTGTATTCGAACTTTTGTGTATGAAAAATCATATAAACAACTCGGGTTGGCTGGGCGTTGCAGGTCCAATCTACTAGATATCGGTGGTACAGTTAATGACGACCCATTTTTTACAGCTCCAGGGTATCAAAGATTAAGATAGTTGTTATCGCCTTGCAACTTAAGGGGCAACACCCGATCCAAACATCCTATCATACCAAACTCCGCAAAGTAGACCGATACCAGTTTTGCCGGAACGTGCGGGGAGTTTCGCCGATCTCCCGCTTGAAGATCGTGCAGAACTGCGCATCGTTCGAGAATCCGCACTCCATGGCGATGGAGGTGATCGACAGCTCCGTATGCCGCAGCAGGCTGCGCGCCTTCTCTAGTCGTTTGCTCATCAAATAATGAACCGGCGAGACGCCGAACTTTTTCTTGAACAGGTGACGGAAGTGGTGGTAGCTGTATCCGGCTATATCGGCGAGCTCCTCCACCGTTATTTTCTGATTGAAATTTTCGTCCATAAAGGTGCGGGCATACAGCAGATTGTCGTCGGGACGGTTCAATTCGCCGGTCGTAACGGACCGGAGATGTTCGATTACGATCTCGCTTGTCCGCAAATTGAGCTTCTGGGCGAAGTAAACGTGCTTTTCCTGCATCTCCCCCTTCATATTGTGCAGCAGGCCCAGGAGCGCGCGGTCCGGGTGATCCTGAAACAATCCCTGCTGGAGCGGGGGGAGCTCCCGGCTCTCGGTACTGAAGCCGATATAGATCACTTCGGTTTCCTCGATCCTTCTCTCGTCATGAGGCATACCCGGAGGGATCAGCGTATACGTGTTCGGCTTGTACCGGTAATCGACCTCGCCCAGACGCGTCGAGCCTGCACCCGACACATAATAGACGAGCTCGTAGCACCGATGCCGATGGATCGGCATGTAGCTGTCCGCCTCCCGCATGCCGTGAAAAATAAAATCCATTTGTGCGAGCATAGGCCGTTCCTCCTTCCGATTCCGGGTGAGATAGCCAAATCGTATAAACAATGCGCCGAATCGTGAAAAACTATGAAGCCGCCGCTGGTGTAAGATGGATGTGGGTTGTAAGGTATAGGCAACACCAAGGGAGGAAAAACAGTGATCGATTATCCGAAATTGACTCAAGAGCAGCTGCTGCAGCGGCTAACTCATCCGAAGCGCAAGGTGAGGATGGTGCTGGACACCGATACGTATAACGAAATCGATGACCAGTTCGCCGTCGTCTACGCGATGAAATCGCCGAATCAGCTGCAGGTGGAAGCGATGTACGCAGCGCCGTTCCACAACGTTTTGTCGGAAGGGCCGGGGGACGGGATGGAGAAAAGCTACCAGGAGCTGCTGAAGATCGCAGCCCATCTCCCCGAGATGACCGGACTCCCGATCTATCGCGGATCGACAGCGTACTTGCCGGGTCCGGAAACTCCGGTGGACAGCGAAGCGGCCCGGGATCTGGTGGCACGGGCAATGGCCAGCACCGAAGACGACCCGCTGTATGTTGCGGCGATCGGAGCGATCACGAATGTCGCGTCCGCCATCCTGATGGAGCCTCGTATTATCGGTAAAATCGTTGTCGTATGGCTCGGAGGTCATGCCCTGCATTGGCCGAACACCCGGGAGTTTAATATGCACCAGGACCTGCACGCATCCCGCATCGTCCTGAACAGCGGCGTCCCGCTCGTGCTCGTTCCCTGCAAAGGCGTAGCGTCCCATCTGCAAACGACACTGTCGGAAGTAAGGGACTACGTGAAGGATCAGGGAGCGATCGGCGAGTACCTGTACGAGACGTTCGAGCACTGCAGTCCGAGCCACTTCGGCTACTCCCGCGTCATCTGGGATATCTCGGCCATCGCTTATCTGATCAACGAGACTTGGCTGCCCAGCGATCTGGTGCACAGTCCTTTGTTGTCCGAAGACTGCCGCTGGAGCTTCGACGCGTCCCGGCACTTTATCCGTTACGTCCATTATATTCACAGGGACCGGGTTTTCCAAGATTTGTTTCGGAAGCTGAAGGAATCGCATTAACCATGCAGGCGGCGGCTCTGGCGGAGTGCGAGCTGATGACGCGGCCATTCGCGGTCGAGAAAGGCGAAATCTATATCCATGCGAGCGCTTTGGGCGGATCGGTAACGCCTGAGTGTTGCGACACGACGGAGCAGCCGATCGAAGGGACTCGTTTGGCGACTGTGTGCCGTTTACGGGCGACAGCATCGCCGCCAAAGTGGAGTGGAAGGGAAAGCCCGACCGGAGTAAGCTCGAACGTAAAGTTATTCGAGTCAAGGTGCGGGCGCGGAATGCCAAGCTATATTCGTTCTTTTTTCCGAAAGGGGCGTATACGGGCGAGTATTGGAAGTTCAAAGAAATTTCTTGTCTCGATCCGTTGCGGTTTGATTTGAAGACGGCTTCGCAGATCGGCCGCTGATCGGGCGAAATCGGGTCAGCGGCCGGTCGCTGATGCGGGAGCCGCACGAGGCTGTCGGCAGCCAAGCCGATGACGAGTTATTCGTCCGCCGCCGGGTCGTCATGCGTATCATGCTGGCCGGGGTAGCCTCCGCGGTCCACCCCTTCGTGCAGGAGGCGGTTTTCGTAGGTGAAGGCGCTTTGCGTACGCTGATCTCTGCGCCAAGGCGAGCTTTTGCCCAGCGATTCGGTCAGCAGATCGGCCCCGTAAGGACCTTCGGGAAACTCCTCGGCGCTCAGATCGTTGCGCTGCGATTCGACGGTAGCCAGATCCCGGTATTGACGCGGGCGCTCCGTAACGAATCCGTTCTCGACCGGCTTGTTATTTTCTTCGGACATAACAAATCCCTCCTCGTACACAGGTTACTTCCAGTGTGCCTCGGGAGGGTGCTTTTTATGTGCTGGGGACGTCGGGTTCACCAGTCGGCTGTCGGTTGTCCGGCTGTCGGCCGATAGTGCTGCGTTCTGTCGGGATAAGAGCGGTAGCGGCGGGCGGCGGCTCGCTCTGCGGCCAAACTCGAATTAGCGGATGTTTGGAGCAGCAGCGTTTCCGCTTCTGCCGTCCGGCCTTCTTTGTCCAGCGTGCACGGGGAGGCCCCGGTTCTTTTACCGAGTTAGTGCCTCCATGCCAGTTGCTGCGACTTCAACCTAGATATCGGTAAAGTTGATCATCCCGACCACTTCCACGAGGAAATCGCGAAGGTCTTCCGCGTCCTGCTCGGACAGCTTGTAGATATGCTCCAAGTAGCCGGGTTCGTCCAGATCGTCGGGGCCGATGATCGCCGTTTTGCCGGACTGGATATCGGTGATAAGCTGTTTGCCGTAGAATCGGCTGGTCGTCGTAATCGCCAGATCGAAGCGCTGCATCGAAGGCGAGATGAAACAGACGAACCGGGTTTTGGTTTCCTCGGAATGGTCGTATAAGAAATCGAATGAGTTCGCGGACATGCGGACCTCCGTTATCGTATTTGTCGTACTTCGATTATACATGAACCCCCACCTTCCGGCAAAAAAAGACGAGCCGGCCTGTCCCTCCAAGGCTCGTCCCCAAAATCCCCGGCAGCGGCAGGATCTCCAATCGCACCGCACCAGGCCCGTCCCGCCAGATTCTGCCGAAAGGCTGCCTGCTCCCGCCTGCTGCCTCTTCCTGACGCCTGATCAGCCAACTGCCGCCCCATCCGCGTACTCCCGCTTGATTGGATTGCGACAAACGGCCGCGCCTTGCCGCCCAGTAACAACGGGTTTTCCGCCCCCGGCCTGATTAGCCGATAATGAGATCCTCTTTCGGATACCGGTACTTCTCCTTCGGCTTCTTGGAACGGAACATGTACAGCAGGATGAGGATGCCGATCCGCCCGATAAACATAAGCAGCGCGATCAGCAGCTTGCCCGGATTCGACAATTCCGACGTAATCCCGGTGGACAGACCGGACGTTCCGAAGGCGGAACAGATTTCGAAAATAATTTTGTTCAGCGAAAAATGCTGACGCTCCAGCGCATCGAGAACCATAATACTGCCGATGACGAGCATCGTGCCGGCGCTAAAGACGACGAAGCTTTTCGTCACATCGTCCTGACCGATCGACCGCTTGAACACCCGAACCTCATTGCGTCCGAGAGCATACGTAAACAACGTAAGCAGGATGACGGCGAACGTCGTCGTCCGAATGCCTCCCCCGACGCTCGAAGGGCTCGCCCCGATGAACATCAGGATGGACAACAGAAACTGGGTCGGGGTAGCGAATTCGGTCACGTCCATCGTAGCGAGACCTCCGCTTCGCGTCGAAACGGAATTAAACAGCGAGTAAAACAGCTTCTCGTGCCAGGCCATGCCGACGAAGGACACGCTGCTCTCGATAATCCAGATGCCGGCCGCCCCGGCGACGATCAGGATCAGGAACATCGACACGGTCACTTTCGTATACAGCGAGAACCGGAATCCTTTGCGCCGGATCAAATATTCCCGAAACTCGATCAGCACCGGGAAACCGATCGCCCCGAGAAAGAGCAGCAGCATCGTAATCGCTTGTACGAAGTAGTCGTCGCTGAACGATTTCATCGAATCCCCGAACAGATCGAAGCCGGCATTCGTATACGAGGAGACGGAGTGGAACAATCCTACGTAAAAGGAATGGACCCAGCCCTCGGTATAACCGGCCAGGCGGAAATAGATGCCCAGAATGACCGTGCCCACCGCTTCGAACATCAATGCCAGCATCAGAACCGCTTGCATAAGCTGGACGAGCCCCGCCAGATTGTACCGGTTCTGGTCGAGCATGATCAGCCTCCGGTGGGTCAGCGTAATGCTCCGGCCGAGGATGATGTATAGGAACGTGCCCAGCGTCATGATGCCGATTCCGCCGAACTGCAAGATAGCCATAAGGACGAAGGTGCCGAATGTGCTGAACGTATCGGCTGTGCTTACTACGGTCAGCCCGGTGACGCTGATCCCGCTTGCGGCCGTGAATAAAGCGTCCATGGGCGATAAGCGGACTCCCGGCTTCAAGCTGATCGGCAGCATCAGAAGCAAGGTGGAGACGACCGTCGCAGCCAAGTAACAAACGATGATAAATTGCGCAGGTGTTAAACCGGACAATCGCCGGCCGGCCCATTTTTTCATTGTGCGACCTCCAGTATTTCCAATAACGTTCATTGTACTATATTTGCAGACAAATGCCATCATTTGCCGAATGACACTCTTGTAAAATTAGGGTGAATATGGTAATATGAAAGGGAATCGAATAGACGGCCGGAGGAAGCACCTCTTCTACTTTTACGTGGAAGGGGTGCTTTTTGTTGTGCCGTATAATGAAGGGGGAACTGGGATGAACCTCGTTTTTTTGAACAGCTTTGAGAAAGTAACGGAGCTGGAAGGCATCGTAAGCGCACAAGTGTCGATCGCGGAGGAGTTCGGGGAGTGGCGGGTATGGTGGCATGAGAAGGGTGACCAGACGATCCCGTTCCAGGAAAGCTGGTATACCGGGATGGCATGGGACGAGATGATCGGCGAGTTCCGGAGACGGATCGGAGAGAAGCGGCGCGACGGATACCGTCCGCTGATCGAGCCCGATGAGGGGCGGCAGCAGACGTCCGGCGGGCGTTCGGTCTTTGTTCGCAAGCTGGAGCTGTACGGCGAGAGACATTCCGATCCCGAACTGTACGAGTCGCTTCGCAAGTGGCGGAGCAAGCAGGCGGCAAGCGAAGGGAAATCCGCCTTTATTGTGGCGTCCAACCGGATGCTGGCGATGATCAGCGCGTTCCTTCCGCAGACGGCGGAGGAGCTGCAGCAGATCCCGGGTTTCGGCGAGCAAAAGTCGGCCATGTATGGAGAGCACGTGCTTGCGCTGGCCGCCGGATTGGCTCGCACTACCTCTTTCCCGTTGGACTGGGTCGATGAGGCGATTAGCGTTCAGGAAGTGGAGTTATGGATGCAGGAGCGCCAGGAGGAGCGGAGAAAAGGGGAGCAGGCGAAGAAGGAATTGAAGCAAACGCTGCTGCAATCCGTAGCCGAAGGGAAAACGTTAAGCGAGCTGGAGCCGCTCGTCTCGTTAAGCCGGAGGGAGCTGATGACCCGGATCGAAGATCTGGACAAGGAAGGGTATGAGATGGAGCCGCTGATCGAAGCCGAGCTTGCCGCCGTGCCGGCGGACGTCGTGGAACAAGCATGGCAGCTGTTCGGCTCTTCGGGCGACCGTTACTTGCGGCCGGTGCTGAAGCGTCTGTACGACGAGAAGTCGCTGGATGACGAAGCGCTCAGCCGGGCCTACGAGTGGCTCCGCCTGCTCCGGCTCCGGTACCGGAAGACGAAGAGCGGCGCTGTCAAGGAGGAGGAAGCTGCAGCCGAACAGACCGCCTGAATGAAGCGGCGTTCATAAAAAACCGTCCGGTCCACTGAACGGGTCCCGGGCGGTCTTGTTCCCTCTTATGCTGCCTGCTGACAGCGGGAAGGACGCTCAGAACCAGTCCTTCTTCTTGAAGATGAAAACCATCGACGAGCCGACGGCCAGCATGCCCGCCAGCACGATGTAATAAGCGTAAGGCGATTTCAACTCGGGCATATACTCAAAGTTCATCCCGTATATACCAGTAATGATTGTTAACGGCATAAAGATCGTCGTCAGCGCCGTGAAAATCCGCATGATTTCGTTCGCCCGGTTCGACAGGCTCGACTGGTAAGCTTCTCGCAAGTTGCCCATCAGATCGCGGAACGTCTCGAACGTTTCGGTGATTTTTACGGCGTTTTCGTGGATGTCCCCGAAATATTTCTGCAGCTGGTCGTCGATCAGGCGTAGCTCCTTGCGGTTCAGAGCCCAGATGACGTCCCTTTGCGGAGCGAGCATTTTTTTGAGCCATAATATTTCGCTTCGCAGTCCGATAATCTCGTTCAGATGCGTTTTTTTCGTATGCATGAGGATATCTTCCTCAAGCGATTCGATCTTCGCTTCGATCCGGTCTCCGACGATAAAGTAGTTGTCGACGACCATATCGACCAGATGATACAGGAAGCGGTCGGGCGAATTGACTTCCTCCTCCCACAAGACCGGCTTGATCGAACGGATTTCGTTTATTTTTTGCCGGGTGACGGTGATGATGGCATGTTTGAACAAGTAGATGTTCAAGGCCCGCAGAAAAATTTCCTCATCGTCATACCGGATGCTGTTTATAACGATAAAATAGTGCGAGTCGTACAATTCGATTTTGGGCCGCTGCTCCTCTTCGATCAAGCTGTCTTCGACGGCCAGATCGTGCAGTTGAAAGAGCGGCTGGAGAATTTCCAGATCCTCGACGTTAGCATCGATCCAATAAAAGCCGTTAGCCGGCGGGATCAAGGCTGTAGCGATATCTTCAATTTGAGTAAACAATCCGTTTTGCACCAGACGTACCTTCATCTGTCTCACCCCATTAGCAGTGTTCCCCGGTTTGCGGGTTGTCACCATGCAGCTTGCCTGAAAACGTCAAAAAGACATCGGTCGCAGGTGCGGGCGGGAGCAGGCTGCAGAAGAAGCAGCACTTTCCGCGTCCGCTGCGGACGCCATGCCAAATAAAGACGATTGCCGGCAATGCAGGCCGTTAATTCTCAGAAATGGCCAACAAGACGCAGCAAACGAACTGCTTTAGCTGCTCGGAAGCGACAGGGGTACGTCCGGAAACGGTCCGGGCGTCTACCGAAGCAATCGACACATTGGCGCAAGAGCCGACTGCCGCTTCGAGCTATTCAGTTGATTCGTTGTCGGTCCGGGTCGGTCCACGTCCATGCGTCGTTCACCCCTTTGGCGGTAATTGGATTCCGGCGGGGAATCCTTGTCTAGTATAACGCTATGGGCGTCCAAGGCACAAGATGCAACGTGCGGGAACGGACGCTTTTTCTGTAAGCCGGCCGGAATGGACAGCAATCGAACCGGTTTTCGAAGGCTGGTCCCAGGCTTGCCGGCTTAAGCTTTTACAGTGTATGGCGCCGGATCGGGGGCGGTGCTTCGCCGTACCCGAGTGTCCGCTGCCGCCGCGATTTGGGGATTAGCAAGGAACGTCTTGACGAAATGCGTGCGATCGGATACATTAGTACTATGTAACCATAACCAAATAGCTTTGAAACTCTTATCAAGAGTAGATAAGATATAATAGATAACGAAAAACCAAAGACCCTTTTAAAATAAGGGTCTTTGGTCATTGATAGACGGCATTTCGAGGTGTTGGTCACGGAAATGGTCACGGAAAACTGACGAATAAACGAATTGATTGGTAATAATTAATCACAGGAGGGAAAGTTGATGGCGAGCGGATCAATTAAGAAAGAGGCTAACGGAACGTGGATGTTTGTTGTCGACATCAAGGATGAAACGGGTAAGAGGAAGCAAAAAAGGCGTCGCGGATTCAAGAGTAGGAAAGAGGCTCAGGCAGAACTTACGAAGCTCCTTAACGATGTTAATGACGGCACCTACATAGAGCCAGTAAAGACAACGCTGGGCGAGTATATGCTTACTTGGCTCGATTCCAAGCATGACAATATGTCAAGGCTGACGATCGACTCGTACCGATCATATATCAAAAATCATGTCGCGCCATCAATTGGACATGTAGCCTTGTCCAAGCTCTCCCCACTGGATATTCAGAAGCTTGTGACTGATTTGAGATCAAAGAAAGATCATAAGGGACGTTCATTGTCAGCATCGACAATACAGCGCATTTTTAACATTGTGGTCACATCCCTTAACAATGCCAAGAAAATGCAACTCATTAAGGAGAATGTCGCTAAACTTATCGATAAGCCGAAAATAAAAAAGAAAAAAATAGAGGTTTGGGACGTTGATGAAATCAGGGTGTTCTTGGACGGAATGTACGACAATCGTCATTATATCTGCTTTCACTTGGCCCTGCTTACCGGTATGCGCCAGGGGGAAATATTAGGATTATCATGGAAGAATATTGACTATGAAAAAAAACTAATCCATGTGACACAAACCTTGAGCCACGATAGGAAAGAAATAAATCATGGAGCAAAATCGCATGCAGGTGTCCGAAGCATCTCCATAAACGAAAAGGATGTGGCTGAGTTGAAGCGACACGCGCATCGGATTGAAGAAGAGAAAGAAAAAGCGGGCGAAGAGTTGTACGAAGATCGTGGGCTTGTCGTATGTACGAACATTGGAAGACCTGTATTTGCAGACACGATCGGAAAGATGTTCAGGAAATATTACAGGAAATTCAACGTGACGCCGATTCGATTCCACGACCTCAGACATACCCATGCTAGCCTGCTGCTGAAGCAGGGTGTCCATCCCAAGATAGTTTCCGAGCGACTTGGTCACAGCAGCGTGACCATTACGCTGGACACGTACTCTCACTTGCTTCCAAACATGCAAGAGGAGGCAGCCAGCGGATTGGGTAATCTGATATTCAGCGACCCACAAAAAAACGAACTATAACCGACTATATTTAGCCAAAAGTAAGCACGCATTAGCATTTGAATGAGTTATATTTATATCATGGCAATACGAGAGAGGGACAGACACCCGACAAAATAACCTTGCTTGAGAGGCAGCGGCGCTGCATTCGCTTTAAGTGGATGGCCCCGCACAAGACCTCTCTTTTTTTATGCCGCGGGTAAATCTGTGATCTACTCGTATTGCCTCTAATCACCCGCATCTGGCCGGTCGCACCGGTATCTGAAAAGGTAGGTGAGAAACCTTTTGCAGAGTACACACTTTTGCGGGTGTTCAGCATGCTTATCCCTTACATTCGAATACTCCGTACCTGGGCTGCTGCACTCTTGTCATAAGCGTCGCAGCCTGGACACCCTCCACCTCCGGGACAACCGCGATCCTAGCGGACTAAGGTACGGATCGGGACGGCTTGCCGGCCGCCGCAGCGAGAGTCGGCTACATATTCATTTTTGACGATGCGGCTGACGCATATCAGAGTGGTGGCGGAATAAGGTAGACGCTTAAAATGCAAGGCGGGATACGATTAGGTGAGTCCCGGCGAAGACTTGGACGGCGCGGAAAGAGAACGCCGAGTTCCCACGACCAAGCCAGTATGTCGGATCGACCAGAAAAGTCAGGGATGCTGCTACCCGTCATAAGAAATGCCCGCTATGCAAGGTGCAAATCCTTGCCCACTCTTTAATATCGTGGGGGTTTCGCGTTTCCGGTGCTGTGTTCCCCCTGCAAAAAGCCTGAACCGGCCGTTTGCGCCTTTCCGGATACAAAGGCGCGTTTAACTCAAAAAAAGCCGCGTCAGCGAGGAGGAGTGGGAATGAATCAACTCATGCTGGACATACCGCAATACGGACCGTGGATACGCACTCACGCCGGCGACCAGTCCGGCAGGTTGCTCGCTGATCGCCACTATTCGCGCCAGACTGTCGGGCATCGTCAGTGGAATAGACCGGGCCGTAAACTGGTCCTTCGCACTCCTCAAGGAGATGCCATTTGGGTCACATGGTCCGGCATCCGCGACGACGGCCTGCAAGCCTGGGAATGCTCGATCTTCCGAAATGAGTCGCAGTTCCTCAGCTCCGAAATGATCCGAGACGCAATCGAGGCAACTTATTCAGAATGGGGCACGCCTCCTCCTGATGGCATAATCACATACGTCAATTCTTCGAAAGTCCGGAGTCCAAATCCGGGCTTTTGTTTTTTGAAGGCGGGATTTAGAAAGATCGGAAAGAGCAAAAAGCGAGGATTGGTTTTGCTGCAATACAATATTTCCAAGGTCTACGAAAAAGTTTTTGTAAGCAATAACTACACTTGATCCATAGTTTATGTATGCAATAACTACAACTCAACTATAGTTAATGACAGCATGATGTGTGCAATAACTACACAAAAGAAAAGAAAGTAAAGTAAAAGAAATAAACATATATGTCGACAATGCTCCTCAATCAAATCTGATTGGGGAGTTGGGGAGTTTTTCATATACAAAAAAATAGCGAGAGGTGAACGATCGTGTATGGTGCAATGGCTCAATACAAGCTGACGCCGGAAGAGATCGAGCTCGCAAAGAACGGGCAACTGTATAAGATTCGAACCGCCGATCAGCGAGGGATCAAATTCGAAGACGTCAGACTGAATTCGGAGGAAGAACCAGCTGTCGCCGAACCCATACTCGAACCCGAGCCTGAGCCCGAACCAGCGGTAAAGAAGCTTGGCCGAGATCCGTACCGATACGGTCACATCACCAAGGAGCTGCTGCAGCAAGAACTCGAATTGGGGAAGACGCTCGTTCAGATTTCGGAAGCACTTGGAATCACCTTCGGCTCGATGTCCTGGTTGTTGAAAAAATATGAGCTGAGCGGCAATAAGCGAGGGCCAAAGTCGAAGAAGGTGAAGCAGCTGGTATGAGTCTTCTGTCACTACTCAGGTCGTTATTCAAGGACGATAAGCAATACCCACGGTTTGAATGTCACAACTGCAAACAAACATCGCAGGGAAAAATGTTCTGCACCCACTGCACTATCTCACCTGCAAAAGGATGGGGATATGAGCAAGAGGGAGGATGGCCCTGTAAGCCTCATCTCCGTGGATGGCTGGAGTATCATCGAGCTCATATTAAGTAAATGCCTCTGTAACGCTCACAATTAGCGTCTAAGCGTTTCGGCATGTAAATACACTACCCCACCGGGTTACGTGGCAAATACGTGGTTTTTTGTGCGTGTCAGAGGGTGTTTACGGGAACCAGTGTTCCCTCATTGTGGAGAAGTGACATGCTAGCGGCCAACTATGCGACCGACATTACTATGTTCGCAACCGAGGCTGTACAATCAATTCTGACGCGAATATATGTTCGATAATGTAAAACCATTGCCGAATGAAAATAACGCTTCAAAAAGGCGCACGCGAGTCGAGCGGGTCCCTCTGAGGGTCTGAAATGAGTGCGGGTGCGCGCGAGCGCGAAAATGCACTAGATTTATTTTGTAAAATTTTCTTCCGCTTCCGTCTCAGTCCGCCTGCAGCAGTTCAAGTTTATAGTTTCGCTTCGAATTGATGCGTCATTTTTCATTCATCCATAAATTCAATCCAAACCGGAAGCTGAGGGGAGATAATGGCTAAAAAGAAAGCGGAAATCGAAAAAATCCATGAGAAGGTTGTCGGTACCGCCGAATTGGCGGCCATTATCGGAAAATCTGACCGTTGGGTCCGGCAACTGACCGGCGAAAAGGTGCTGACCCAAGTCGACCGAGGAAAGTACGTGCTCAGCGCTGCAATTCAAGCGTATTGCGAGTATTTACTGGGTGGCAAAGAAGAAGACAAGCGACCTCGGCTAATCGATTACAAGACCGAGCATGAAAAAGCGAAGGCAGAGAAAGCCGCCCTCGAGTTGGAGCAGATGAAGGGTAACCTCCATCCGGCTGAGGACGTGGAGCGGCTGCTCTCTGATCTCATTCTGACCACAAAATCCCGTCTCTTGGGCGTTCCAAGCAGGATCGCTACTGAGTGCGACAACGAACCAGCAGATGTAGTGGAGTCGATTGTCCGCAAAGAAATCGAAACCGCGCTGTCATCTCTTGCGAAGTACACCCCGGACAAGATTGGGGGCGATAGGACGAATGGCAGCCCGCAAGACGATTGAGCTGTTTACTCGTGCAAATCGCCAGTGGGAGCCAAAAAGGCGGCTGACTGTGTCAGAGTGGGCAGACGAGAACCGCGTACTTACCACAGACAGCAGCGCGGAGGCCGGACCCTGGCGTACATCGCGCGCGGAATACCAGCGGGAGATTATGGACTCCATCGAGAAATGGCAAGAAGTCGTCATCATGGCGTCAGCACAGGTCGGAAAGACAGAATTTTTGCTGAACGTGACTGGATCCTACATCGACCAAGAGCCGTGCCCAATCATGCACGTCCTACCCAATGAGGATTTGATTCAGGCATATTCCAAAAAGCGCCTTACACCGATGATCAACAACAGCGAGGTGCTGCGCAGCAAGATTGGGGTAGCGAAGTCCCGAGACAGCAGCAACACCATCGAGGAGAAATCATTTCCGGGTGGATACGTAACGATTGTCGGGGCGAACGCGCCGTCAGGGCTATCCTCGAGGCCGGTGCAAATCGTTCTATGCGACGAGGTGGACCGGTTCCCCGCGTCTGCTGGGAAAGAAGGCGATCCGATCTCGCTTGCGACGGCCAGAACGAAGACATTCCGGCACAAACGTCGTCATCTATTCGTATCGACGCCGGTGGACAAGGACACATCCCGTATCTACCAGCTCTACGAAGACAGCACAATGGAGCAGTGGTGCTTGCCGTGCCCTCACTGTGAGGAGTTGCAGCCCCTTCGCTTCAAACACGGGATTGTCTACGAGCATTATGTGTCCGAAAGTGGCGAGATCGTGGTTACAAAAGCGGAGCACCGCTGCGCGTACTGCGGCCTGCTTGGGTCCGAGAAAGAATGGAAGCGCGGAAAAGGGGAGTGGATTGCACGTAAGAAGCACTCCAGCCGGCGCGGATTTCACATCAGCCAGCTTGCAAGCCCATGGTCAGACTGGCGAGAGGTGTCCAAAGCATTCTTGATAGCCAAGCGCGAGGGCGTCGATAAGCTTAAGGTTTTCGTGAACACGGTTTTAGGGGAGCCGTGGGAAACGAAGGTCAAGGGGATGGATGAGAAAACCCTTATGAGCCGTCGTGAAGCATACGAGTACGAGGTCCCTGAAGGCGTGAAAGTGATCACGGCAGCCATCGATACCCAAGACGATCGATTTGAGGTCGAGATCATGGGGTGGGGGGCCGGAAAGGAATCCTGGCGCATTGAATACCGGCGCATCTATGGAGACCTCAACCGGCCGGAGGTATGGCAGGATCTCGATCGTTTCCTCTGCGGCTCGTGGATCGGCAAGGATGGCCGCGAGTTTCGGATTGTTGGGGCATGTATGGACTCAGGGGGGCACTTCACCAAAGAGGTATACGAGTTCACGAAACCGAGGGAGTACCGTCGGATTTACGCGATAAAAGGGCAAGGGATCAACCCCAAAACGGCCGAGCATGTGCCGTTTATTGCAAGGCACACCCGTACGCAGATGTATGACGCCCTCCTGATTCATCTGGGCGTAGATGACGGCAAGGTTAAGGTTTATGACAGCCTGAAGGCAAATGAACCTGGCCCCTTGTACTGCCATTTTCCACTCGATGAAAGCAAGGGGTATACGCAGGAATATTTCTTAGGGCTGACGGCCGAGACTCAGCAGACTGTGCAAAGAGAGGGCGTCAAATACAAGGTGTGGGTCAAGACGCGAGATCGCAATGAGCCGTTTGACTTAGCAGTTTACAATCGAGCTGTCATCGAGTTGCTTCGACCAAACCTGTCCCTACCGATCGAGCAACAGCCGAACGGACCAAAGGTGATCCCAGACAGGGGGGCGATACAATCGAAGGGTAGACCACAGAAGCGGCGGGGAGTACCGAACAGCGTTTAGACCAAGTAGAGGAGGTGAAATGGAAGTGGCGCTATATACACTCGCAGTAGCTCAGCAGCATTTGAACGCCTGGATTGCCGCTGAACTCGCTCTTACAACAGGGCAGGAATACAGGATCGGCAGCCGTACTTTGAGGCGCGTCGACCTGTCCGACGTAATGCAGCAAATCCGATATTGGCAGAAGCAAGTTGATGATGCTCAGCGCGAATTAGAGGGACTTGGCAAACGCAAACGGGTACGGCGGTATGTTCCAGTCGACTATTGAGCCGGCTGGACCGTTTCATACATGCGGTGGCGCCGGGCTTTGCACTGAAACGGGAAAAGGCCCGAACCGAGATTGTACGGCAGCAAGCGGTGCAGCAGGTACTTAACCAAGGATATGGCGATCATGGAGCAAGCAGGCGTAAAAAGTCACTTACAGCTTGGAATCCAGTAGCCGGCGACGCCGAAGAAGATATTCATGAAAATTTGGAAACGTTACGGCCGAGAGCCCGTGATTTGTATATGGGCGGCTCGCTGGCAAACGGTTCAATTAAGACGCTTCGGACAAATATAGTCGGCACGGGGTTACGGTTGAAACCGTCCATCGATGCCGATTTTTTGCGCCTATCAGATGATCAAGCTGGCGAACTGAAGCGGCAGATTGAGCGCGAATTTGCGCTATGGGCGGAGTCAAAGAACTGCGACGCAGGCGGCATGCACAACTTCTATGAGTTGCAGCAGCTCGCCTTTTTGTCGTGGATGATGTCGGGTGACGCATTTGTTTTGTTGCCTATGCTGCCACGTAAGCATGCGACCTACGATCTGCGGGTACGCATCCTCGAAGCCGATCGATGCAGCAACCCGTTAGCCCCTGAGTTATCCGTGAGCAATAAGATCAGCAACGGGGTCGAAGTCGATAAAGACGGCATGGTCGTCGCCTACTGGTTTTCTGATAAGCATCCTGGTTCCGCTCTTGGGCAGCCGATGAAATGGACCCGGGTTGAAGCCATCGGAGAGGAGAGCGGGCGCCGTAACGTCCTCCATTTGATGGAGGCCGAACGTCCTGAGCAGCGCCGCGGAGTCCCGATTCTGGCCCCGGTCATTGAGTCACTCAAGCAGCTCGAGCGGTATACCGAGGCGGAGCTGATGGCCGCGGTTATTTCGGGCATGTTTACGGTGTTTATCGAGACGCCGACAGAGGATACGGACCAATTCGGACTTAGTGCTGATGGTCCGGATATCCATGAAAATCCAACCGGGGAGCCGTTACCGTCGGAAGGCAATGATCTTCGGATGGGTAATGGTGCTGTTCAGTTTTTGGAACCGGGAGAGAAGGCGACGATTGCCAACCCCGGGCGTCCAAACTCTGAATTTGACCCCTTTGTCACAGCAATCCTGCGGCAGGTTGGCGCGTCACTAGAAATCCCTTACGAATTGTTGCTAAAGCATTTTACGGCCTCATATTCGGCGAGCCGGGCTGCTCTGCTTGAAGCATGGAAGATGTTCCGGATGCGGCGCGCGTGGATGTCGGCGGACTTCTGCCAACCGACATATGAGGAATGGTTTGCTGAGGCGGTCATTAAAGGTCGTATAGACGCTCCAGGAATATTCGACGATCCGCTATTGTTCAAAGCGTATACGCGGGCAGAATGGCACGGCCCTAGCCAAGGGCAGCTTGATCCAGTCAAAGAGGTTAACGCTGCTGTGATAAGGGTCGAGCATGGGTACAGTACGGCCGAGCGCGAAACAGCGGAGCTTACAGGCGGCGAATGGGAAAACAATGTTCGCCAGCGGGCGCGGGAAAAAGCGCTGCTGGATAAATACGGCCTGAGCCAACAAGTGGCACCAACCAGGGGAGGTGATAAACAAAATGCCGACAATGACGAGGAAGACGACTCCGATATTTAATGCGAAAAAAGTTTCCAATAGCACCGCGGAACTGACCCTTTATGCACCAATCGAGGATCAAGAATCGTGGTGGTATGACAGTGTAACTCCGAAAGGGGTTATGCGTTCGTTGAAAAATTTGGGGAATGTATCTGAAATAACAGTTCGAATCAATAGCAATGGTGGCAGCGTATTTGCAGGGCTTGCAATCTATCAGTACCTCAAGGATCATTCTGCAACGATCACTATCAAGGTCGATGGGCTTGCAGCATCGGCAGCATCCATTATTGCTATGGCCGGCGACAATATTGTCATGGGCACAGGCGCAATGATAATGGTCCATAATCCGTGGACCTATGTGGTAGGAGAGGCAAGAGAACTGCGCGAAACGGCCGATATGCTGGACAAAATTAGCGAATCTTTAATTTCGGTCTACAAAGAGCGCACCGGCAAGGATGAAGCCGCATTAAAACAAATGCTCGACGCTTCTACCTGGCTTACTGGTGATGACGCCGTTGCGAAAGGTTTTGCCGATGAAGTGGACCGCAAGACCAAGGTATCCGCATCCATCAAAAACGGAATCGCTACATTCAACAATCAACGATTCGATTTGAGAGCCTTCGCATCGATCCCTCCGTTGCCAGAAGGTGACGAGGATGACGATACGCTAGAGGAAACAACTGAAGAACAAGAAGAACTATCGCCAGAAGGCGCAAAAGGAGATGAAGAAACCGTGAAAGATTTGGCCGAACTTCAAGCCAAGTACCCGGATATTTTCAAAGCAGCTGTATCCGCAGGTGTGCAGCAGGAGCGTACTCGTATTACAGAGTTGAATGCATTGGCTGATGCACCGGGAGCCGCTGCAATTGTTGCGGTGGCTATCTCGGAAGGCAAGTCGGCAGCTGAGGCCGCGATTGATATCGTGAAAGCGTCCAAAGAACGGTTAACCGACGAGGGGAACCGTCGTCAAAATGACGCGAAGAATAGCGGCATTGACAAGGTTCCGCCAGATGAGGCACCGGAGAACAAGGATGACCCGGAAGCGACCTCGCAAGCTGAAGCGGATGCCATTGTTGCCGAGTACAAAAACCTTAGAGGAGGTCTGAAATAATGCCAGATTACAACAGCGTGCCTCACGATAATCTGATCGCCGGCATGGTCGAGCCGATCGTCACACAATCCATCGTTATCAGCGCTGCCGCAGGCGCATTATTCTCCCGTGGGACAGTGCTTGCTCGCACGGGATTTACCGCTGATGGCACATGGATTTGTACTATCGTTAATTCAGCCGCCACCCCTGCAGCCGAAAAAGTCCCAGTTGCGATTCTGGCCGATGTGGAAGTCGATGCCCGTACGGCCGAACAACGCGCAACAGCCTATACACAAGGGGAATTCAACCGAAAAGCGCTAATTTTTGGCGGTACCGACACTATCAGCACACATGAAGCAGCACTGAATAATGCGAAAATCTACACAAAAAGAGTAGTAGAATAGGAGGCCATCTCATGGCGATCAAAGATATTTACTCGTTTCCAACTCTTCTGAAGGTGGTAGGACAGCTTCCGCCGCCAAGCACATACATTCTCGACACCTTTTTTATGGACGGTGAATCGTTTGAAACGGAATACGTAGAAATTCAAACGATCAAGGGAAATAAACCGATTGCTCCATACGTTTCCGAGCTTCAGCCTGGAAAAGTTATTTCGCGGAGCGGCTTTACCGCTAAGCAGTACAAGCCGGCCTTGATCAAGCCAGCACGCCCTATTACGGCAATAGATCTGCGTGTCCGCAACGCCGGTGAGAGCTTGATCAATCCGATTGCTCCAGAAGTTCGAGCGCGGCGATTGTTGGCAAGAGACATCATTGAATTAGCAGATACCATCACCCGTCGCAGGGTGCAACAAGCAGCTGAGCTTATGTTTACGGGTAAGGTTACTCAGATTGGTGAAGGAGTAAGCCAAGTAATCGACTATGATTTCACTAACATCGTGACTCTTTCGGGGACTGATCTTTGGAGTGATCCGGCGTCTGACCCAATCGGATTCTTGGCAGCGAAACGGAAAGAGATTATATCGGCAAACTGCCCTACACCGAATATTATTTTAGGCGATTACGACGCGGCCACCGCCCTTATGCGTCACCCAGCGATCTTGCAGCTTGCAGATAACAGGGGCGTTGATGTAGGTAATATTGACACAACCCTCCTGCCGGATGGCGTGACGTATCACGGTAGACTGCGCGACATTGGTATGGATGTATACAGCTACGCCGGCACGTACACGAACGATGCTGGCGCCGAAGTGCCGTTCATCCCAGCCGGCACCATTGCGATCCTTTCTTCGCGGGATAGGTTTACTTTCCACTACGGGGCCAACGTGATCATGGATCCGAAGACAGAGCAATTTGTTCGCGTACAAGGTCAGATTACTCCGCAGTCGTGGGTAACTGTTGAACCTGCACAGCGCTGGCTGCAGATGCTGTCCCGTCCTCTGGCTGTGCCTCCTAACGTTGCGGGCTGGTACATTGCCAAAGTTCTCTAATCTGAGCTGAGGGGAGGTAGCTAATTGATGTTGTATCTAGCAAAGGCAAAAATTCGCCATAACGGGGAAGACTACGCTCCGGGCGACACGCTTCCCGAATTAACCCAGAAGGAGGCCCAGCGCCTCCTTAACCTGGGCGATATAGAGGGAGTTGTCCTGCCGGAAGAGGATGGAGACGAAATAACGCCGGAGCAGTTCAGCAAACTTCAGTCGGACCCTCAGAAAGAATGTTTGTTGGGTCTGGGAATCGAGCCGGCCTCAAATGCAACTGAGCGTTTGAAGCAATATACAGATTGGTATGATCAGTATGACGATCCCGACGCTTAAGGATGTTATCGCCAGCGATGCAACGACCTTCCTGAACCTGAATGAATTTGCTGAAAAGAAGTCGGTCGATGGAAATGAAATAACGATACTCATCGACGACGACGAGCTGCAGAAACGCCGTTCCAAAGCAACGAATCCGTCGGACGGTATCTACTCTGCCGTGATGCTCTTTTACGCGTTCAAGACTGACTTTGCAGCCCGGCCAATCATTGGGAAGCACATGAAGATCGACAACCGCACCTACCGTGTAAGCGACGTCCAAGACGACGATCCGGTCATGTATACGATCATATTGGAGCGCACCGGATCATGATCACTGTCGACGCTGATAAGGTAAAGGAAATCGAACAGAGACTCGGTGAGATCCGGAAGCAGGCTCCCGTTGTTCTGTCCCGGGCGCTGAATCGAGCTGCGGCCAACGCGAAGACGAACGCATCCAAGAAAGTCCGGGAGACATACACGCTCCGAGCGAAAGATGTTAACGAGACCTTCTCAGTCCGGAAGGCTTCGCGTGGCAATTTAAGCGCTGCGGTAACGTCCCGAAGCGGTTCGATCGGGTTAGACAAATTTAAAGTCCGCCCTCTTGAGCCGCGCCACTCCAAACCACCAAAATCCCTGAAGGTTCAAGTCAGGAAGGAAGGCGGGGCGAAGAAGTTGGTCGGTGCTTTTGTCGCTTCTGTGAGTGGGAACAAAGTGTTCCAGCGGGAGAAGGGATCTCAGCACAAAAAAGGCCGTAGTGGGCGATGGACTGAGTTGCCGATCAAGCGCTTGTTTGGTCCGCCTGTTCCGGAAATGCTCGATCGAAGATCGATCCGGGAGTTTGTCGAACAGGAAGCGGCGCAGACATTCGACAAGAATCTGGAGCACGAAATCAAACGTGCGCTGGAGGGTTAATGCATGACCCCATACTTGCTACAAGACGCCTTGGTCGCCGAGATCAAGGCTCTTTTTGCTGATACAGTGTTTAAAAACTCGCTGAATGAACTCGGAGAACTGAATGTGTACCCTCAGTTCCTACCGGCCAAGCAGAGCGAAGATGATGCCGAACATTTTCCGTACGCCATTGTCCGGGTCCTATCCGGGGGAACGGAAGACGAGCAGGAAGCATCGACCTGTAAAGTTCTCATTTTCTTCGGCCTCTACGATGACGACCCAAACTATCAAGGTTACAAAGATATATTGAACATGCTTCGCCGGCTTGAAACGCATCTGTATCGCAAGCGGATCATCGACAACCGATACCGGATCGAATACCCGTTCGACTGGTCGGTATATGACGAGGACGCTTATCCGTACTACTTCGGCGGAGCTGAAACGACTTGGACCCTTCCAGCGGTCCGACAGGAGGAGGTTTTCCTATGAGCAAAAAACGAGAATCGGCCGCGACTGAGTCATCGAGCCGGATCTATCTTGGCCCGAATTTATCGAACGGCAGGCTGGCCCATGCTACCGTTTTTCGCGGCAGCATTCCGGCTCACTTGAACGACATTCGAGAACAGCACCCGGAGATCGAGACGCTAATTGTCCCGATTACTGACTTTATCACGGCGCAAGCTCGGATCAAGCGCTCCGGAACGCCGGGAAATCAGGCTTATCAAGCGCTCGAGCGTCTAAGCAGAAAGGACGGAGAATAATGGCCTTTAAACATGGCGTTTATGTAACAGAGCAACCGACATCTATACTCGCGCCGGTGGAAGCGAATAGCGCGATCCCGTTTGTTGTGGGGACCGCACCGATCAATTTATCCAAGCTGGCTGAGGTGCCGGTTAATAAGCCGATTTTGGCGTATACGTACAAAGAGGCAGTCGAAGCACTTGGTTACAGCGACGATTGGGCGTCTTACACGCTTTGCGAGTTTATTTACTCGCATTTTGCTTTGTATGGTCTATCGCCAGTAATCCTGGTTAATGTGCTGGATCCGGCCGACACCGATCACAAAGAGACGGTCGTTCCTGCTTCGGTACCGGTCACAGATGGAGTTGTAACAATTGGCGTAGAAGGGATTGTATTGTCGAGCGTCGTCGTCAAATCGAGCGACGGGACTACAACGTATACTGCCGCCGACTACTCAGCAGCATTTGATGACAAGGGTCATGTTGTGATTACTCGTAAGGCGGCCGGAACGATTCCAGCCAATGTCACTGCGCTGCAGGTTGGATATGACAAACTCAAGCCTTCCGGAGTTGTGGCAGCCGACGTGATCGGCGGCGTAGACGGAACAAGCGGCGCATTGACCGGACTCGAATTGATCAATGAGGCGTTCCCTCGCTTTGGTCTTGTCCCGGGTCTGGTACTCGCTCCGGGGTATTCGCAGGATCCAACGGTCGCTGCAGTGATGACGGCCAAGGCAGGAAACATCAACGGCAACTTCAAGGCAATGGCGCTTACGGATATCCCCACTGACACCGTTACGCTCTACGGCGATGTCCCAGCTTGGAAATCAGACAATAGCTATACGTCCACCCAACAGATTCCGACGTGGCCTATGATTAAACTGGGGGATCAACTGTTTCACGGCTCGACGCAGATCGCTGGTGTAATCGGGACGACGGATGCAGGTAGAGGCGGCGTTCCGTACGCTTCTCCGTCCAATAAAGCACTTAAGGCTAACGGTGCTGTTCTCGCCGATGGAACGGAAGTGTTTCTCGGCATCGATCAGGCCAACTACCTCAACAGCCAGGGAATCGTAACGCCTCTCAATTTCGGGAATGGTTGGAGATTGTGGGGGAACAATACCGGGGCGTTTCCGGGGACGACGGACCCGAAGGATAGCTTTATCCCGGTCCGCCGAATGTTTAACTGGATCAGCAACTCGATCATTTTGACCTATATGCAAAAGGTAGATGAGCCGATGAACAAGCGACTTGTCGAGGCGGTAACGGACAGTATAAACATTTGGCTGAACGGCCTTACCGCGAGTGGGGCTCTGCTTGGGGGACGCGTTGAATTTAATGCATCGGAGAACCCAGTTACCGATCTGATGGCGGGCAAGATGAGGTTTCATCTGTACATTACGCCTCCATCCCCGGCGCAAGAGATTATTTTCCTGCTTGAATATGATGCGTCGTATCTCGCGGCACTGACGGCGTAAAGGAGGATCACATGAAACAAATACCTGAGAAGCTGAACAGCTTTACGGCTTATTTGAATGGCGTCGATTACCTTGGAGTCGCCGACGTAGATTTGCCCGATCTGGAAATGATGAGCGAGACCGTCAGCGGCGCCGGCATTGCGGGGGAAGTCGACTCGCCAACAATCGGTCATTTCGCGTCCATGTCCACCACAATCAACTGGCGTGTATTAGAGCGATCCAACTTCCGACTTGCCCGACAAGAAGCGCAACAGATTGACTTTCGTGGATCCATTCAAACGTTCGACAACGTTGCCGGAACCTATCAGCAGATTCCGGTCAAAGTCACGATTCGCGGACTTCCCAAAAATACCCCTCTTGGCAGCCTGGCCGCAGGCAGTACTATGGATAATTCGAATGAACTCGAAGTGATATATATCAAAATCCTTTATGATGGCCAGAACGTCGTGGAAATCGATAAGTTCAATTTTATTTGCGTGATCGATGGCGTCGATTATCTGGCGAAAGTACGTGCCAATCTCGGAATGTAGGAGGATAAAATACGATGGAAGAGCAGCAAAAGAATACTAATCCCGGAGTTGTGGCCGAAGAGCGAATTTATAAGCTCGCTCGGCCTTTTCATTTTGAAGGTAAGCAAATTACGGAACTCTCATTGAATCTCGACGACCTGACGGGTCAAGATTTGTTACTTTGCGCGAGACATGCTCAAACAATCGATCCAAACGAAGTAGCTCACGTAAAAGCCCTATCCTTGCCATATCAGGTTGCTGTGGCCGCGAAAGCCGCCGGCGTACCTGCCGAGCAAATCAAAGCACTCGGAGCAAAGGATTTTACTCAGGTTACCCAGCGAGTTCAGAATTTTTTAATCGGACAGGGCTAGGAGATCGCATCGATCAGGGCATACGTGAGACGGCGCTTGCCCTTTCTCCTATTCCTGGATCAACGTTAGAATTTTGGCTTTCGCGCCCTGTTCTAGAACTTCATGATTGGCTGGAAGCTTTCGAAACCGTCGAAAAACGAAAGCAAAAGCCTTCACCAAGTGTACGAAAAGGGCGGGGAAAGGGGCGGCGTAAATAGTGGCCAAAAAAGTTTATGAATCAACGTTCCAATTTGGCGGACAGCTGAGCCCTACGTTTAAAAAAGCCACGAAACAAGTAGAGCAAGGAGCTGACGGCGTTTCAGAAGCTTTGCAGCAGGTGCAAAAAGACGGGAAAGCGGCTTCGGGAGTGTTTGGCAAGCTATCGAAGGCGACAGGCGATTTCGGCAATGCCCTGTACAAAGTTGCTCAGTACACCGGTGCATTCGCACTTATTTCCGGCGTTTCTGATTCGTTATCGAGCATTGCTGGATCGGTTGGGGCGTTTCAAAGTTCGATGAAGCAGGTGCAGGCATCGACCGGTATGACTGCGGCGGAAATGTCTGAAATACAGTCCATGTCCCGGTCATTGTATAACCAAAACCTTGGCGAAGATTTCGACGACCTTGCTTCTGCAATCAGCACAGCAAGGCAAGTAACGCAACTTCAAGGGGATGCGCTCGAGGCAACGACGAAGCATGCGATCGTTTACCGTGACGTGTTCGGCGAGGATATGAAGGAATCTATTAAAGCCGTAGATACTATGGTTAAAAACTTCGGCATCACAAGTAATGAAGCATATAATCTGTTGGCCCAAGGCGCCCAGAGAGGATTGGACAAATCCGGGGAGTTATTGGACACCGCAAATGAGTATACGCCATATTTCAGTAAGCTTGGTTTCTCTGCCAATGAAATGTTCGATATATTTAGCGCTGGCCTCGATGCCGGCGCTTTTAATTTGGACAAGGTTGGGGACGGAATCAAAGAGTTCGGTATCCGGACAAAGGATGGTTCCAAAGCTTCGATGGAGGCTTATCAAACTATCGGCCTGAGTGGCGAACAAATGACTGCACAATTTGCCGCGGGCGGTGAAGAAGCGCAGAAAGCATTTATGGCAACTGTTAAGGCGATTGACGAGTTGAACGATCCAGTACAAAAGAACGCAGTGTCGGTTCAATTGTTCGGAACGCAAGCTGAAGACTTGGAAGCTCGGGTTATTCAGTCATTAGGCAGTGCACGAAAGCAGTTTGACATGACGAAGAACACGATGGAAGAGATAACATCGATCAAATACGACACAATCGGCATGGCTTTCCGCGGGATCGGCCGACAACTTCTGACGACTTTTATCATGCCACTTGGCGACAAAGCGCTTCCCTATTTGCAGCAGTTTGGTAACTGGTTTAACAAATCGATACCCAGTATTAAAACGTTCTTCGGTAAGGTCGGAAGCGAGATTTCTGGATTTACGGAAAAGCTATGGACCTCCGCAGGACCGGTATTATCCAGCATAAAAGACAGATTTATCAGTACGTTGCAACCGCTGCTGCCTCACGTAAAATCGATATTCGGATCGATCGGTAAGATTGTCCAGCAAATAGCGCCCGTCTTTCAAAAGGTCGGTGCTTCTTTATTTCAAGCGGGGGCCGCTATCGCCAAGGCGATCATGCCGATCGGGTTGTATATGGCAAACAAGCTTTATCCGATTGTTTCAAAGGTCTTCGGCTTCCTGGCGAACGATGTCGCCCCCATCATATCCCGATCTTTTTCCGTTGTGCTTCCGGTGGTCACGAGCGTATTCGGTAAACTAGGTGAGGCGATAACTGCCGTATTTAACATAGCGAAGCCGGTTATCGACGGTTTAGTCGGAGCGTTTAATTTCGCCTTTCCTGCGATCCAATACATCGTTACGAGTGCAATACAGTCCGTGACTGGTGTCTTTAAAGGGCTTATGACGTCGCTGGGCGGTGTCCTCGACTTTATAACCGGAGTATTTACCGGCAATTGGTCCAAAGCATGGCAGGGTATAAAGGATGTTTTTGCAGGGGTGTTTGCCGGCCTGCGGGCTATCGTTGCTACGCCTTTAAATGCGGTTATCAAACTCGTAAACAGCGCAATCAGCGGTATTAACAAAATCAAGGTGGATATTCCAGACTGGATCCCGGGCATCGGCGGAAAGTCTTTCGGTCTGAACATTCCTCAGATTCCGGAGCTGCAGGCGTTCGCAAAAGGTGGTATTGCAACCCGGCCTTCCATTTTTGGCGAAGCAGGACCGGAAATCGCGATCCCTCTAAACAATGCGCCCCGATCTCATGCATTGCTTGACACGGCGAACAGGATCATGGGCGACTCGTCAGGGGGTGGGGATATCATCGTTTACTACGAACCGCAAAACTACTTCAGCGGCCCAACAGATCGCGGGCAAGTCGAGGCAGCACAACAGCGCAACAACAATGATTTAGAACGTAGACTCAAGGCCATTGCGCGAAACCAAAGGCGGGTGGAGATGCGATGACATATACGACAGTTCAGGGCGATACCTGGGATGTAATCGCGTATAAGGTTTACGGCCACGAGGATCACATGACGATACTGCTTCAAGCGAATCCGGGGCATGCGGATACAGTCATTTTTTCTGGCGGCGTGCAACTGATTGTTCCGCCAGCAACGGCAGAGTCATCGGAAAACTTGCCGCCTTGGAAACGGAGGCAATAGGATGGAATCCACAGCAGCACGCCGGGTTGAAATCGCACTCGTATACGATGGCGTCGATATTACGCGGTGGCTTTCGGAATCGTTGTTGTCTCTAAGCTACAGCGACAATCCGTCCGGGCAGCTGGATGACCTGCAGATCACGCTGGAGGACAGCCAGCAGCTTTGGCAAGGGGAATGGAGCCCCGCTGTAGGGGATACGGTGGATGCAAGGATCCGCCTTATCAATTGGAACGGGGACGGTCGTACAGTCGAGCTACCGTGTGGATCGTTCGAGGTAGATACGGTAGAGTTTAGTGGGCCGCCTGACACCGTACAGATCAAGGCATTATCTCTCCCTGTTGGCTCAAGTGTTAGAGGGGAACAACGTTCCCGAGCTTGGGAAAACGTGCGGTTGCAGACCTTGGCTGCGGACGTCGCCGCAAATGCCGGACTAACTTTGCTCTATGAGATCGAGGACAACCCCATCTATGACCGTATCGAGCAAACCGAACAATCGGACCTTTCTTTTTTGGTTGATCTTGCTACGAAAGAAGGGGCCGCGATCAAGGTATCCGGCGGCAATCTCGTGCTGTTTGACGAAGCGGTATATGAGGCTGCGGACCCCGTTTCGGTGATTGGCAGAACGGATGTCAGCTCGTACTCTTTTAATTGGAGTACGCTTAATGCCGCATTTCGTGCTTGTGAGATCGTATATACCAAGCCGGGGAGCGAGGAGCCCATTAAGGCCGTATTTGTTCCTCCAGGCGCGCCGGAAACTGGACCGGTACTGAAAATAAACGAAAGCGTCGATTCCGAAGCGGAGGCGTTACGCCTTGCGCGGTTAAGGCTGCGAGAGCAAAACAAGAACTTTGGGCGAGGCAGTCTTTCTTTACCCGGCAATGTGGGCATGGCAGCAGGTTTGACCGTTGAACTGAGTGGTTGGCATCACTTTGACGGCAAATACATCATCGAGAGTGCGAAGCACGATGTCAGCGGAAGCGGCTATTCAACGGACATTGAGATTCGGAAAGTATTGGGGTGGTGAGATGTCGGCAGAACTTAAGAACTTGATCCGGATCGGCAAAGTATCGACCGTGAATGCCGCGAACGGGACGGTTCGCGTCGTATTTCCGGATAAGGACGACAGTGTTAGCGGCGAGCTCCCTGTGCTTCGGCTTGGGGGGACATTAGCAATGCCCAGCGTCGGTGACAATGCCGTCTGTTTATTCCTCGGAAATGGACTGCGTGCAGGATTCTTCCTCGGTACGTACGGCAGCGGTAATTCTGGTGAGGTAAAGATCGACGGCGACCTCTTGGTAAATGGAGATGTCACGATCAACGGGACGTTGCACGGTGGGGGTGTTGGTCCATGATCGGATCATTCGGTCCTATCGTCTTCATCGCCACTGCCGATACGATTCGTACATTTGACGAGTTTAGCCGATCAAGCGCCGGACGCTGGGCGAAACATGAGATTATCGGGCGTAAACCCTTAACTCAGTTTATCGGTCCTGGGCTGGATACGATCTCGTTTTCGATGCGTTTTGATGCACAATACGGCCTTAACCCACGAAAAGAGATGGACGCATTGATCGAGCTTGAGCGGTCCGGAACAGCTGCAGCGTTGACTATCGGCGGTAAGGGGCTTGGCGTCGGGATGTGGATCATCACCTCGCTTGAACAAACATATGACCATCTGGACAACCTTGGGAACGTGCTTGTTGGAACGGCGAACATATCACTTGAAGAATATGTGGTGATCTCATGATCGTGAATATGCTGGATCAAATACCGATTCGCTTCGGACTCTCCGGTATCGAGGAGATCGAGCAAAACATACGAACGATATTGTCGACCATGCAAGGCACCGTGCCACTGAATCGTGGTTTTGGCATGGATAGTTCCATCATAGACGAACCGATCCCGATCGCAAGGGCCCGGTTAACCGGAGAGATCATCACGAAGCTGCAGCAATACGAGCCGCGAATTAAAGTAATACAGGTTAAGTTTGCCGATGAAATAAATGGCAGGCTCATGCCGATCGTGCATTTTGAATTGGCGGGAGGTGGGGGATTATGAGCCTTTTAGAATTGCCCGATATGCAATTCGTTGACACGGACGTGACGTCCACGCTCAATAACGTACTGCAAATTCATGCGGCGATTACCGGCCGGACGTTAGCTCCTGGCGATCCGGAGAGGCTGTTTTTACAGTCACTATGCGCGATTATTGTCCAGCAAAGGGTGCTGATTGACAAGACAGCGAAGGCGAACCTTCTTCGGTACGCTTGGGGACCGATCTTGGATCATCTAGGGGCGTTTTCGGAAACAACTCGTTTGCCGGCGTCGGCCGCAAGAACGACGGTACGCTTTACCCTTTCCGCGCCACAGTTATCTGTTGTCGCGATTCCAGCCGGTACGCGAATCAGTACTGGGGGCGACCCCAAACGGTATTTTATAACGATGGAACATGCCGAAATCCTATCTGGCCAAACTCTGATCGATGTTACTGCCGAATGCACGGAGGCCGGAACGATGGGAAACGGGTATTTACCGGGCCAAATTAATCAGATTGTCGATCCGATCGCCTTTGTACAAACGGGTTCGAATACAACTGAAAGTGCGGGCGGGTCTGACGTTGAGAGCGACGACGCCTATCGGCAGCGCATTTATACGGCTCCAGAATCGTTTAGTGTAGCCGGACCAGACGGAGCCTATCGCTATTGGGCGAAGACAGCAAGCCCGGCGATTATCGATGTATCGGTAAGCTCGCCGACGGCCGGAGACGTCCTGATCGTGCCGTTGTTAAAGGGCGGGGAGATTCCCAGCCAGGAGATCATGGATGCTGTCGAAGACATCTGCAGCAGTAAACGAGTTCGTCCGCTGACGGACCGGGTAACTGTTGCAGCTCCAACGACGGTTTCCTACAACATTGCATTTACTTACTGGATAAGCAGCGAACGATCGACCGATGTCGCGGCCATACAAACCGCTGTGAATCAGGCAGTGAACGACTATGCGCTTTGGCAGAAGTCAAAGCTCGGAAGAGATGTGAATCCGTCCGAACTGATCCGAAGGGTGACAATGGCCGGGGCTTACCGGGTAGACGTCGTTACTCCGGTGTTCGATGAAGTCGCTTTGACAGAGGTGGCCATCGCGGGAACGATTAATGCTACTTACGGAGGGCTGACCGATGATTGATATCCAAACGGTCAGCCTTCTTGATATGTTACCGCCTAATTTGCGGGCGGATCCGAATATCGCGGCAGCAGCTCAGTCCATAGACGGCGAGATCCAAGCTTTAAACGACAAGATCCGGAAGCTATCTTATTTCGATAGAATGGATTCGCTCTCGGAAGAGGAGATCGAGGAATTGGCGTGGCAGTATCATGTCGATTTCTATGATCCAAGCCTCCCGATCGAGCAGCGGCGGGAACTCGTGAAGAATAGTTATGCCTGGCACAAACGAAAGGGAACCCCTTCGGCCGTCGAGGAGCTTATAGCAACCATATTCGGTGACGGTGAAGTACAAGAATGGTTTCAGTATGGGGGAGACCCGTATACGTTCCGCGTCATTACTTCCAATAGCTCAGCCACCAACGAACAGGCTCAGCGTTTTATCGATGCCCTCAATTCTGTCAAAAATGTGCGGTCGTGGTTGGATGCGGTCCAAATAACGGCTGGTGACGAAATGAACCTCTATCTTGGATTTGCTCTGCATATGGGCGAGAAAATGACAGTAAAGCAGGTGGTGTAATGGCTGGATTTGGCGGGCTATTTTTAACAAACAAAGGAAGAGCGCTTCAAGCTAAGGCGCAAGCGGGAGTGACGCTTCATTACAACAGAATTGGCATCGGTGATGGTAATCTAGGCGGGCAGTCGATACCAAATCTGAACAATTTGATCAGTCAAAAAAAGTCACTCCCAATTACGAAGCTGCAGACACTAACCGGAGGGAAAGCCGTTGTTGGAACTGTGCTGACGAATCAAGATGTGACAACGGGGTTTTATTTCCGGGAGCTCGGGGTGTTCGCGCAAGATCCGGACGAAGGAGAGATTCTCTTTTGTTACGGCAACGCGGGGGCGAATGCAGAGTTTATACCTGCTGCGGGTGGGCAGGACGTCATTGAGAAGACAATCGACGCGGTAACTATTGTGGGAAATGCGGCTAATGTTACTGCCACGATCGATAATTCACTAATATTCGCTACGAAAGCGGAGTTGCTTGCCCATTTCGACGATCCGGGAGCGCATGGAATTGACTTAATCAAAGCTGATCTCGTCATCGTCCAGGATGATCTATCCGCGGCTCCGACGGAGCCGGTCACCATTCCGCAAGGCGTATCCATCGTCAATGCAGACCGTAAGTCGCGGTTTAAGGAATTAAAGGTTATTGGACGGTCGACGGTTAACATTTTAGGGCGAGAAGGTAATGGGAATATATCCGTATATGCTTGGAATAAGCTAACGGCTGCTCTTGTGCCCGATAATGCTATTTACGGTCCAAACTCCGTGAAATTGACGATGGACTCCGGAGAAACTCTAGCCTCTTTTTTTAAAAATGTGATTGACCGAGTATCGCAAGGGAAATATTACATCGCTGGTGCTGATGTAAGAAACGGGAATCTATCCGGTGGTATTAAATTTCGGATGACGATGGTAGGTGATGTGGTGACCATGGAGTACCCATCGTACGCCCCGTCCACTAACTATCAATTTCAATACATTAAAATAGCGCCAACAGACTACGATACTGCAACAGGATTCGTAATTGATCCAATGATAGAAGGTTCGGGTGGACAATATGGATTCATTAGCGGTATTCGTCTCTACGAAATCCCCCAAGCGGAATACGACGCTATCGACTCGATGACGCCTGAACAGGTAGCGGCAATGTATCCGTATGTCGACGATATGAAACACGTGTCGAATATATTTGTCCAGAATCCGGGTAAGAATCTGCTTCCTCCATTTTCGGAGTGGACGTTACATGCAAACACCGAAATCACGGAATCTTATAAAATGACGCTGTTCGCTACAGCGAATTTACAAGTATCCGATTCACCGCTTATAGCATGTTATGTAGGGCAGAATTATTTTATATCGGCTAACATTTCTCCGGGGGCTTTCATTCTAATCATAGACAAAGCGAAAACTGCAAACATTCTTATTTTAGATAGCACAACACCTTCAGGAACTTTCAGCGCTACGGAAACAGGGTTTTATATTCGCTTTGTAAATAAGAATGGCGTAACAGGGCCAGTTTCTGTTACGAACCCAATACTAAACATCGGCTCCACAGTCCTAACGTTCGAACCGCAAAAGCCGTCTTACGTATTCCTGCCGGATTGCAACCTACGCTCGAACGTGGACAGAAGCGTTGCGGATCGGCTGTATATGGACGGGGAAGGCAAGCCGAGGGCTGTTAGGCGATTCCGGGAAGTGGTGCTAGATGGTTCGATGGGATGGGTTTTCGATACCGACCGTTCGGGCTTCAAGGTTGTGAAGGTGTCGGGGGTTTCTGGAGTAACTGCAACACCGCATAAGGTCAGTGTAAAACACGATGGCAAAATACTGCGGAATATCGCAGCAGGCTCAGCCGCCGATTGCGTAGACACCCCCTCGACACCCGCGGATACCGTTTTTATTTCTATAGCTGATCCCGATTCCGGTTGGGGCGATTCTTACACGCCGACAACGGACGAGATAAAGGCGTATTTCTATGGTTGGCGGCTGGAACAGGAAGGCGTTCAAGGTGTGCCGTATACCAGTGGGACAAAGGCATGGGTAAGCATTGTTGGTAGTGAACCATTTCTTTCGGTCACTCCAACACGACCGACGATTAACTATAATCCGTATCGTCTTATGTACGAACTCGCCCAAAGCATCGACGAACCTGTCACTTACGAAGGCGAATTACTGCTGCATGACGGCCCGAATCAGATCGAAATGGGAACGGGCATCGTGGTGCGGGAAGCTGCAAACCCCGTTAATACAAATGGTTATCGAATTATTAATGATTCTGAGAACTCTCCTACACTTATACCGTCACGTTTGAAAAATCGGGCTGACAGGATATTGGATATATATCGCAATCAAACGATAGACAACATATGGAGGAAAGTTACGGATGGATTCTCTTATGGTAAAATGCGAGCACTTGCTGACCCAGCTTTTTACGACACATCAGCAGCCTACAGCGTCACCTATCTCGCACTCGACACATACAAACTCGGAATCGCCCCGGCGTTGATAACCGGCGCTGTGACGCCAAACATGAAGGAAACGGTAGACGATACGGTGCAGGCGATAACCGGGCTTCGGCGCGATGTCAGCGTGTTACAAAACGTCAAGAGTGATAAGCAGTTACCGCAATGGATTGCGCCGGGGCTGCTAAACGCGTGGGAAAATTATGGAGGGGACAGCGAAGCGGCAGGGTACTACAAAGATAGTTCAGGGAGGGTATTTGTACGAGCTTTCCTGAAAAACGGGATAACCACAACTTATACGCCTATATTTTATCTCCCGAGAGGGTACAGGCCGAGCGAGATAATCCGACGGACTTCTTCGTCGTATAGTAGCGGAATTCAGGTGTCATCAATCAGCATAAATCCCGATGGTTCTGTACAATGTGTTGATAATGTCGCGAATACATGGCTGATTCTGGACTTTAGCTTTTTGCCGGGGGGAGGAGATTGAGTATGAAAGAAGCATACAACCTTGATCTTGATGGGTTTTACACGAATGAATCCGAACCTATTCCTGCGGGAAGCCCGATGCAAGTCACCGAACGATTTGAGACACCGGTACCGACGAGCGAAATCCCGGAGCCGGAAGCTAAACTTGTAGGCTACCGCATATCGTGCGTATGGCCTTCGGGATTGTTCAAACCGCGCTACGACATAGCAGCTTGCCAGGCGGCGCTTGTAGCCTATGACGATGCAATGGCCTCTTATCGGGCAGCGCTAGCCGCCTACGACCCGGATTCGGAAGACGAGCCGCCACGACCGCCCGCGCCGGTAGACTTGCAAGCCTATTGGGTGGAAGGGCTGACGCAGGCCGAAATTGATGCGATCCGCAACGCGCCGCAGCCGCCCACTATCTATGATCACGTAACGCAACTCCAAACGGAGAGCGTCGACACGATGCTTGCGCTAACCGAAGTATTTGAGACAACGGCAGAGCAGGATGCCATGCGGGAGCAGGAGGGCGTCGATACGATGCTAGCACTCACAGAAGCTTACGAAACAATCCTCCAGCAGCAAACTGCAATCGATACCCTGATGACACAAATCGCGGTGCTTACGGCCCGCATTGATGTGTTGGAAGGGGGTGCAAGCTGATGGCACAGGTATACGCGAACTTGATCCGAAAGGGATTGAAAACGATCGATGATGTGCCCGACAACAAGCGGGCCGAAGTCGAAGCTCTACTTGGAGCAGCCCAATGATGCGCCGATGCATCGTATGGCTGCTTCTTTATTTGCTCGGAGAGGAGGTGAGGACGACCATGGTTACCGTATACGTCACGCTGATCATTAAGGGCTATAAGACGTTTGCGCAGGTGCCTGTCAACCTTCAACCACAAGTTGAAGCTGAATTGGCTGTATTGGAGCTTGGTATCGATGGCAAGCCATTGCCGACGGAACCGGCAGCGTAACACCATGCCCCGAGCAATCGGGGCTATTTTATTTGAAGATCAGGGGGCGATGAAGATGCCTGATATAAGACATTACTCACCGCGAAGCGGGCGGATCATCAAAGAAGACGGAAGTGTGGTTAATGAGGCAACGTTGCTGGAAGGGATACTCACAGCCTTGACCGGAGGAGGCGGGATGGGTGCCATAAATAGAAACGATTGGCCATCATTTGTTTTGTTTGGTGACAGCATTACAAACCAAAATGGCCCATTCAGCGGCACGGTTAACTATTATTGGCAGCCTGCCGGATTTTTTTATTGGACGCAGCTGCTGACCGGTGGACATATCAAGATTCTAAAGCAAGCCGGTATCGGCGGCAACACCACAACGCAGATGCTTGCCCGGATCGATAGCGACGTGCTGCAATACAAATCTGACTACGTCCACGTGCTCGGCGGCACAAACGATGTCCTAACCGATACAGCATCGGCGACGACGGTAGCCAATCTGACCACAATTTACAAAAAGATTAGGGACAATGGCAGTAAGCTCGTGATCGCCACTGTACCGCCGTCCACCCAGTGCAACACCGATCAGCGGGTCGCTAACCTCAACGCGATCAATAAATTTATCCGAGACTATGCGTACGCCAACAAAGACGTGATTCTTTGCGATATGTTTAGCGCTCTCGTTGATTCTAGCGGTCGCCTTATCCTCGCCGGTCTTAGCGACGACGGCACGCATCCTAACGCAGCAGGTGCGGCTAGGATGGGCCGGAAGCTTTATGAAGATCTGAACGCGGCCCTTCGATTTTCGAAAGAAAACATGCTCTCGAAGTCGTATAACGATTCAAACAATTTGCTTACGAACGGTATTTTGACCGGCGATAGCTCCGGCGGCGCAACTAGTTGGAGTTTCGCGGGCGGCGGCACCCGGTCGAAGAATTTTTACGACGACGGCACTATTGCATACAACGAGCAGGTTATCGACGTGGCGACAAAAGCGACCGTGAGCATGTACCAATCTGTCACGACAGGATTCGCCGCCGGGATGAAAATCGAAGGTCTTGCGCGTATAAAATTCGAAGACATGACGACTTTGGACTCGATTGCCGTAAAGGTCAACTGTGTCGGGAGTACTCAAAACACGTATAGCCTTACGGGTAATTTCGACGGGCCTACTCTGATGCTCCCGGAAGCGATCCATAGCACACCACAGTTGGTTATCCCGGACGGTACAACGAAGATCGACTTTTATGTTGTCGCCACAAATTTGACCGGGAAGATGAAGATAAGCAATCCGACAATTCGAATCGTGATTTAAGCCTAGCTCCGAGCCGATCGGGGTTATTTTATTGCCCGCATATATGGGTGGAGAGGGGAACGGGATGAGCGCGAAGCTGATCGTATCCACGATTTGGACGGCTGCTGCTGGCAGCACTGGTAAGGAGTTTGTATTTGGAGGAGTGACCGCTGTGTCTGGCTTGATTGCTCAGTACCTCGGCGGCTGGGATGCGGCGCTTAAGGTTCTGGTTGCCCTGATGCTAGCCGATTACGTAACAGGCGTCCTGGGCGCATTTAAGACCAAAACGGTCAACAGCGAGGTTATGTTTTGGGGCGGCATCCGTAAGGGCATAACGCTAGCGGTTATCGCATTGGCGGCCATGTGCGACCAGTGGGTCGGGGCGAATGCTCCAATCTTCCGCACACTGGCCGTTTACTTTTATGCTGGCCGGGAAGGACTGAGCGTCGTTGAGAATCTTGGCCCGCTGGGCGTGCAGTTGCCTCCGGGACTGGTCAAGTTTTTAGAGCAGCTCAAGCAAAAGGGTGAGGGTGATAAGGGATGACGACTTTATGGCGTGAAGAACTGATACCCATCAACCCATTCACAAGGCCGGGGACACCTCTCCGGCTTGTTCGTAATTTAGTAATCCATTATACAGCGAATCCCGGAGCGTCGGCCGCTAATCACGTTACGTACTTCGGCTGGACGATCCCTGCATCCAAGGAACGCTACGCATCGGCTCATTATTTCGTCGATCCCGGCGACGCTGCACTTATTATACCGCTGGACGAACAAGCCTATCATGCCAGCCAAGCGAATCCGTACAGTATCGGAGTTGAAATGTGCATCGAGCCAGACGGATCGTTCCACCCGGAGACAGTCCGGCGAACAGTGGCGATCGTTGCGGAGCTATGCAGGCGGTACGAGTTGAATCCGCTACGGGACGTGATCCGGCATTACGATGTAACCGGCAAGCATTGTCCGGCTCCGTACGTTGACGATCCGGAAGCGTGGGAAGAGTTTAAACGAAGAGTTGCGAACGGGGACGAGGAGGACGGCGGTACGATGAACCTGGAACAATGGCAATGGAAGATGCTCGGTGATTCGCTGGACGGGTTATATCACAAAGGGCTACTAGGCGACTATGGCTGGGCTGAGAAGGCATACGAGGGCAAACTGACGCAGACGGAGCTGGCTTGGCTTAATACGGTTGTGTTTGCACGGGAGAAAGGGGTGCAGGTATGATAATCCATCCAGACGGCCGTTTAGAAGGTGCACCGGAAGAACTGGCGGCATATCAGCAGGCGATGAAACCGCCCGAAGTAAATCCGAATTCGTCCGGATATGTTCCATGGTTAGGGATCTACCGACCCCAAATAACAAGCGGCAGCACAACTATAAAGCTTCCCGATGGAAGTACAGTGTGTTAAAAAACCTATGAATGCCCCGCCAGTGTCCGCCGGCGGGGTTCTTCCTCTCAATCAAACGGTGGATACTTCTTTACTCTCTGCCGTTCCTCTTCGGCTTCCCGCCTTCTCGCGCGCCTATAACGAACCTCCAGAACCGTCAGAACCCCGAAACCCAATATCCCGATCACCAGCAAAATAATTAGCGCGTATAACTGCTGGCCGGTTGCAGCGGCTGTCCACATCCATCCCGTAATAATTCCGGTTCCCTCCCTTGCAACGTCTACTTTATTTTCTTTGCAACCAATACCGCAGCCTGATCGGTAACAGCCAATCGCAGCCCTTCATAAAACTTGCGTTTGGCTGCGGCGGCGTTCTTCGCCGCGATCCGGAGGCGCATCCGATCGTTCTGCTTGCCTACTTCATATACCGGTGACGTTAGGGGTTCGTTTTTGTAGAGGCTCACTACATCCCGTGCCGAAAAGATATCGGCGCATATACGTTCATTACCTTCGGAGTCGATGACCTTTACGCCACCATTTGGAATTCTTCTAAGCGTAAAATCGTACATGGCTGCGTAATCTCGTATTTGCTTCTCCGTATTCAACTACCACGCACCTCCCGTTTATTTACGACGCGCCCGGTAGTAAAAGACAGCCGCGATCAGCAGCGCGACCGGCCCCGCAAATTTTATAATCGTCTCCAGCATAGGTTCAGCCTCCTTTGAGGGGAGCTGTTAAGCTCCCGTAATTTCAGATTCCCAAACAAACAAATGTGGATATTCCTTGATGTCATAAGCGATGGAGCTTGACGACGATGGCCTACCTGTACCGTGGATCGTCACTTCCTCGCCTTCCCAAATAACTCTGTCACCATCTTTGTATTTCGGAGTGGGAATTGGTGCGCTGTGGTCGTGTTGGTGCTGGAACGTCCAATCTTCTCTCACGCCATCACCTCGTTTCGGCGTTTGATTTCATTGATTTCGCGGATGATCTCTGCTTCGCGTTCCTTCTGCTTCTGTAAAAATTCTTCAAAGTGTTCCCGGCGCTTAAAAAACTTGTTTCCAATTCCGGGAATGTACCCTTTTTCCTCTAATGCTATAGCGTCGTGCTTCAAGGCACTTCGTATAATTCGAAGGCGAAACTCTAAACTCTTTAGTCGTTCCACTGTCATAACCTCCCAGCGTAATGTATAGGGGGCGGTATGTGGCCCCGTGTTAAATGACCAGTTCACTAACTGCTCCGCATCGCTTGCAACTCACGATATGGATGTAATAACCACCGTCTGGACGACCGTTTGAATGAGCGTCACAGTGAGTCGTAGTGTACCCGCTACCTCCGTACAACTCATGTTTGTTGCCGCAAACGCACGTACATTCGGCGTCACGGAAAATACCGGTTCGTTTCTTCTCCATTACCGCGCTCCTACTGTATATTTGACTTGCGTTATGTTAAGATTGGGAGGAGGGGAGGCCCTAATCTCCCCTCCAGGGAACCTATTTACGTTTGCGTGGTCTGCGCTGGCGTTTGGTTCCTTTTTTCTTTGTCTCGGCTCTGGCGGCCCGGTAAATCAGTATGGCAGAGGCCAGTTGTATTGCCGAGGACAAGATGCCGTCCCAATCCCAATCTTGCATTTTCTCACCCTTTCGGGAAATCATTTGTTCGACTTCCTAAACATAATATATCATTACATAAACGTATTGTCAAACGTTTTATTTGCTTTCACGAATATTATTTGTTATTATACAGACAAATGATTTAATAAAGGGTGAACGAGAGATGTTTTCATACAAACCACTTTGGATAATGTTGGTGGATCGGGAGATGACAAAAACCGAAATGCGAGAAGCCTTAGGATTGTCGTCATCTACGCTTGCAAAAATGGGAAAGAACGAGTATGTGTCGCTTGAGGTAATCGATAAGATTTGCTCGTACTTCGGCTGTACGCCAAACGATGTAATCGAGCACAAGAAGGAGCAGGAGGGATAACCTCGCTGCTCTTTTTTTGACATTGCATGTTCGCATCTGTTCGCATAAAATAGGAACAAGTGTTCTTATTTTGGTTTGGAGGTCGATTAAGATGAAACGGACAAAGAATTTGATTGCAGTTCGAGCAAAGATTCGCCCTATGCCGCCGAGCACCAAGACAAAAATCAGAGCGGCGATCGATTATGCATGTAACGGAGGAGCGAGGTCGCAATTTAATGATGACGAGGGGGTTAGTTATCTCGTCACGTACCAAGAAAAACGCTTGATAATATCGATTGTCGATCTTGGCCCTGATCCCAATGCGAGCTCGCTCTCGTATTTAATTGGATTATTAGGCGAGCCATCGACGAAGCATGCCAAGCCGTGGGTTTTAGATCCTAAATATACGATTTTACTTTTGTTTTGGGAAAATCCGAGCTTCAATCGAGTTGAGGATTCTACATATGAAAAAGCTTGAAGGTAATGGTATATTTGAATCATCACGAATGATGCTGCCTGAACATAAGGCGCGAATAATGGCTCATACACATGAAAGCGAGATGGATAGACTGATGGCAAAGCATAAGCAGAAGCGACCGACACGAGATGAATTTGAGCTGGAGGAGCTGGGCAACCAGCTAACCGAAGCGAAGGATGAAGAGATAGAGGTATCTTTGTCGGTGTGGGGTGAATCCGATCCGGTGGTTGGGCGTATCACAGTACTGGATGCGCGGACCAGACTGGTGCATGTGGAGAGCCACGGATTGGTCAAGATCCCATTTCTCGATATCATGAAAGTGAGCTCGGCGGGTTGATTTACACCCAAAAAATAATGAAACTTTTTTGCCACATCATCGTATGGGAGTGGTAGAATATATAGGGATAAATAACCAATAAAGGACGGGGTACATAATGCTATATCTGCTTTGTTTCATTCCTCCACTCGCGGTATTATTCTGTGGAAAACCCGGGCAGGCTTTACTGAATCTAATCTTAACGCTGTGCTTATATGTTCCTGGGGTTATTCATGCGATACTGGTTGTCAATTCGCATAAAGCAGACAAGAGGAATCAAAAGCTGATTGAGGCTATTCGCAGCACTAAATCATAAACATCGCCATGTATGCCGGCCAATCTGCCGGCATTTTATTTTTTGGTTTACACTTTTGACGAATTTTGTGTAGGAACGTTTGTTCGTAATATAATTGCTTCGAAGAAGCGCGGGTAATGATTTTCCGCTAGAAACATTAACCATTGTGAAGTATAGTAGGAACTAATGATAGCCTTTTCATAAATGGAGGAAGACATGGAAACCGTAATATATTTTCTCTTAAGTGTGCTCGATTCGATCGCAATAATATCTCTCATGTTTCGGGTATACCGGTTTCCATTTTGGGAGTACTTCAAAGAAATATTGTTAATGGCTGTCATCGCTTCAGTAGTGTCTTACGTCGTACGTGTCGTTCTTGGCGTCCCGGCGCTGGACATGGCTGTCCAGTATACCCTGTACGTGTTATTGCTCAGGTTTATCATCAAGGTACGATTCTTCCCCGCCTTGCTCGTGGGGGCGGTGGGGTACTTATCTTACACGGCCATACAATTTATCGTGTACCCGCTGCTGATCGTGACGGGGGTCGTAACGCTGGATGACGGACAAGCGATTCAGGGCGCCGGCACCTACATAATCCAAATCACGAGTGATATGGTCAGTTTTATTGTTTGCTGGTTCATGTATCACTTCAACCTCGGCTATGCCTGCTTTGTTCGCCCCCCGCATGACTTTGATCTAAAGGACAAAATGACCGGAACTAACTTGTATATGGCTTGGGCCGTCGTTCCGGCCGTGATCGTGATCTTCTCGACGCTTTACTGGATTCTTAATCATAACGCTCATATTTTAATTGTACTGCCGACCGTTGCCGCGTCGCTCTATATTCTAATCTATCTTTCTCGCAGGAAGGACTTCGGCCTATGATGACTATAGAACAGTTTGCTGAAAAGATGGCCACCAGCCTGAAACAGAGTAATCCGGATATTAATGTCAGCATTCCGCGCATGCGCTACGCACTGGCTGGCCTGATCAATGTCGGACTTGTCCTCGCATTAACTGGTGGACTTGGCGCAATTACCGGATCAGCTGCAGGAGCACTTACGGCCATGGCTGCATTCGTGCTCCTTCGGACGTTCTCGGGAGGATACCATGTAAAGTCGCTCGAGCTGTGCGTAATCGTTTCGACGCTCCTATTCGTCCTCATTCCAATGGTTCCGTTCCCGGATAAATATACAGCATTCCTTACAGTGCTGGTTGCTCTCATTGTGGCAATTCGCTCGCCGGTACCACACGAGAGTAACAGGATTCCGGCAGCATCATACCCGTTCCTCAAAGCGATTTCGATTATGGTCGTGTGCAGTAATTTGTTTATCGGGTCCGCAGTAATCGCGCTGGCCTTCGCAGCACAAGCAATTCTCCTTATCCCATCGAAGGGAGGTGAACCTACATGAAAAAGTCTGCTTCGCTTATGGCTTCGAAAGCTCTATCTTTGGTGGCTGCCGTCCTTTTGGTATCGTTCAAGGGCGTGATCGGCTCCCCGAAATCTGATGACGTTGAGTGATGGATATTTTTCGCATAACAACTAGATCGCTCGGACGGAAGGGCAACGGGGAAGAACCAGAGCTGCGCACACTCGACTTAAACGCGGATGTGAACTTTATCCAGATGGAAGGGAAGCTCCCGGTCTATTACACGACAGAGGGGCCTTGTGGGACCATTAACACTCTGGATATGCTTGAGAGGCTGTTGGAGCCGGTAGGATACATCCGTCTGGATGCGGTCAACCTGGTTAAAATCAGCAGGATCAAGTGGATCGAGGCAAGGACAGGATGGGTTCATTTTTTAGATGGATCAAAGACTCAAATTGCCTTGAGCAGGTGTAAAGCGATCGAGAGGGACCCGGATCATCCGCTCAGGAGTCTATTACAAAACCCGCCCTGATGTCCTTGGGCGGGTTTTTACAATCGAACAGTATATCACATGTTTTATAAAATGTTTGTCTTTCTGTGTCGAAAAATCATCTGCAATCGGAGGTACCTCGATTGTTCTTTCCTGAATTCCAGTTATTGTACTAAAATAGTCATAACTTGGAATAAAGGAGGGATGATTGATGATAGATTCACACTGTGGTCCATAAACAAATATACGGACGACGTTTGGGGCGCCTGCCGCAAAGTAAAGATCTCTGTCTAAAAGAATATGCTACATACGCCATTGAGTAAACTGAAGTTTCGGCGAGTGAATTGTGGTTGACTTGTGAGGAAACGTGGGGTAAAATTTGGGTTTTCTTTGCGAAGCTTTCTCAGCAGTTGTTCCATAAAAATTGTTGCCTATATTGGCAACAATCCCTCCGGGGAGAAGAGTAAAGTTTACTCTTTTCGCCGCTTACTATCTCGGGGAATTTCTTTGAAAGTGTAGAACTCCTCTGCATGATGGCCCAAAATTCGCCCTGCAAGAACGGTATCTTCATATGTCATATCCCGTTCGCCATTCATCCATCGGGTAACAGTTGAACGATGTACACCCATTCGGCGTGCAAATTCAGCAGGGGATATATCACCGAGTAGTTCACGTAAGCGGCATCTCTCCCTCTCGAGGGAAATAGCCATTAAATTTAAGCACCTTTTCGATAAAAGTGGTTCAGCCTAACAGAACGAGGGTGAAGGGTCATAAAACAGAAAACATTTGAATTAGACGAGCTATCGGCTCTGCTTGGAATAGACCTCCGTGACGTGATCAGGTCTGATCACCAAAAGAACGTTCCATGCGAACAAAAGCAATTATCTTCTTCATCTCCTGCTCAGACAACGGTCGTCCATCAACGGTAATTTTGAACTGCTTGGCCAACTCGTCGTCAGACAAGTCGATGTTATCAACGAACTCCTTCATCGGGTGTATATCGGGTGGAGGAGTTTTATTTTCCGCAGCTATTGAAGCGCTTCTGTCCTTCTTAGATTGAGCAATACCGTATTTCTCTGCGATACTAAATAATGCTCCAAGTAGCTCAGTTTTAAAGAAAAAACTGTAATTATCCCGCGCTATTTTCTTAACTTCCCCAGGTGAAAATTTGAAGTCCTTATCAATTGCAGGACTAAACTTTTCTTCGAGTACGAAAGAAACCTCTTTAACTAAATCCTTTCTGAATTCACCATTTTCAGTTAAATCATCCACCGCTTTATCGAAGTCATTCTGAAATCGGTAATCAAAAGATAGAGGGTCGTCTGTTTTACCAAGCAGGTAGTCAGTTGATGTGTGAAGGACTTCGGCAATTCGCGATAGCACATCACTTGGAGGAACGCGAGTACCATTTTCATAGGTTGATACGCTCGCGCGATCCTTTCCAATCTTATCAGCAAGATGGGTTTGGAACATTCCTTGTTTCTCTCGGAGGGCTTTAATTCGTTTGCCCAATTCCTTCAATTGCGCTTTGTCCACAAAATTAACCTCCATAAAATAAAAAATAGCCGTTGACGCGACTTAAAGTAACGTGTTATATTTTATGTGCGCGACGCAGAGTAACGCGAATAGCATAAAAACAAATACGAAAGGAGGTCTTCGTATTGGCTAGACGTAAGTCTATTACCCGTGCAATAGTGAAACGGGTTCGTATGGTTGAACTTCGTGGTCAACTTGGTAAAACTCAACGTGCTGTTGCGCTTGACTTTGATGTTACTGAGAGTTTCATACGTGAAATCGAAAGCGGTCGAAGCAACCCAGAAATGAAGTTTGGCTTTGCTCTTGCCAAGTATTTTGGAACGACAGTTGATGACTTATTCCAGGACTTGGCCGACTAACGCTTGCCTATAATTCACATCTCACAAATTGGATTATACACCGTTAGTTTAATTGACGCAACCGAACTAGTGTTCTGTTTCAAGTTTTTTACAAAGGAAAGTCATTATTCAGAGCGAGGTGAAGAAGCGTGAATAATCTTCCTCAAATTTTTACTTATCGTGACGCACAAGTCCGCACGATCGAAATAGACGGGCAAGTCTGGTTTGTACTAAAGGATGTATGCAATGTCCTGGAACTGACGAACGCCCGCATGGTGAAAGAACGGCTTAATGAGGATGTAAGTTCAACTTACCCCCTTCAAACGCCAGGCGGTATCCAGCAATCAATCATTATCAACGAAGACGGACTTTATGATGTGATTCTTGAGAGCCGGAAACCTGAAGCAAAAGCATTCCGCAAATGGGTAACTAGCGAAGTGCTCCCTAGCATCCGAAAGACCGGTTCATACAACATTACCCATGACCCTCAGCAACTCATTGCCCTCGCTCTTGTCGAGGCTCAGAAGATAATAGAGGGTAAGGATCGCATGATCGCTATTATGCAACCGAAAGCAGAGTTTTTCGACGCCGTCGCCGACAGCAAGGATGCCATTGACATTGGAACCGCCGCAAAGGTTCTGAAAATCCCGGGTGTAGGGCGGAATAACCTGTTTGAAATTTTACGCAATGCCAGCGTATTGATGGCGAACAATCAACCGTATCAGCGATATATCGATTCCGGTCACTTTCGAGTGATAGAACAGAAATACAACAAACCAGATGGCAGCACTCACATCAATATAAAAACTCTAGTGTATCAGAAGGGTCTAGACTTTATTAGGAAGCTTGCTGAGAAGAAGCAGGCTTGAAAGGCTGGTGGAACGCATGATCGGCATACACCCGATACATCGCCGCCTAGCTCAAATCCAAATGAAAGCAGAAATGGTCGGGTACGATCAACTCACACAAGAAGATCAAGTCGAGCTGCGGCATTGCCTGATTGTTAATGGACAGCTGGTCCGCCGGCTGGATGAGTTGAAACAGCTCTCATTTATCGCATACACGGTCGATGATCGAGATTGGCAGCATGAGATATGTAAGCAAATCGAAGAATTGGAGGCGAAAATGATATGAACGTTTTTGCGAAGATGCTTCAATCCGTTGGCATGACATCCGGCCCGGTCTACGTAAGCCACCTTATGAAAGGCCATGAAGTTCGGGCGATGGCTGCTTTTATCCGGTCAAAGGCGGCGGATTCAAAGTGATGATACGCCGCGGAGATATCTGGATTGCGGACCTAGGCGTACAGACCCGCAATTGCGGATCGGAGCAACGGGGAGTTCGTCCGGTACTGATCATTCAAAACGATGTGGGCAACTTCTACAGCCCGACTGTTATTGTTGCACCGATCACTGATGGAAATAAGCGCTACATGCCTACGCACGTCAAGGTCTCGTGGGAGCGCGGGATCGGGAAAGATTCCGTTGCCATGCTTGAGCAGATCCGAACACTCGAGAGAACGAAATTGCGGAAGTGGGCGGGATCAGCTGGCGAAATTATGAACGATGTGGACCGGGCGATAAGACTTAGCCTTGGCCTTGAAAGGGGGTGAACACGCGAAATGCTGACCGCAAAGCTGCCCATTATCGGCACCGTTGCACGGATCGAGCAGGGGAAGATCATTGTCCGCAGCGGCGAACGAACCGATTCGTACAATCCACTTTATTACCGGATTATGCCGGATCAATCAGATTACGCAGAAGGGAGGGAGCCGGCCGATGGAGACAGGGGATCGTAATATCGTGGTGGAGCGGAATGGGGCGGGATACCGCGTCCGATACGAAACAAAGACGGAGGAATCCGCCCGGGATATAGGCGCAATCATCATCGTCTTAGCCGGCATCATTGCTGTCGCGGCGCTAGTAAATTGAGAAGTCCTATTATTTTTTTGCCCAAAACGGCATGTAGGGCCAAAAAAAAGAGTCGCCCAAGAGGACGACCGCTAAGAAAAATTCGATTGCAATTATTCTACCACAGATAGCGAGGTTGGGGAATGCCCAAGGTTATCCGATTTATATCGCTCGAGCTCGTCAATTTCACCAGCCACCGCAGCCGTGCGGTACAGTACGGCGACATTACTCGCCTGTCCGGGAAAAACGGCGAGGGCAAGTCGTCGATCGGCGCGGCTCCAATATGGGTGCTGTACGGTACGGATTTGTATGGCAGCAAGTTTGACCCGTCGCCCACAACATACGAGTTTGACCGCGTGTACGCTTCCCTGACGCTCTTGATTGATGGCAGCGAGTACCGGTTCGCCAGAGAGCTTCCCAAGGGCAAGACGGCGGTCTACTACGTCAACGAGGTGCCGACCAAAGCCAAGGAGTTCGAGTCCGCTGTCGAGGCGTTGCTGCCCAAAGATGAGTTTTTGTCCTTGTACCATCCAGCCTACTTTTTCGGGCTTCACTGGACCAAACAGCGGGAACAGGTGATGCGGTACGCACCGGAGCCGCTACAGGGAACGGTTTTCTCCGAGATGAGCCGGACCGATCCGGGGCAGAAAGCAAAGGACATTCCGCTCAATTCGGCGGCCGCCAAACTCGCGGAATTGGTCAAAAAGCATACGCTGGTCGACCTGCAGCAAATCCACGGCGGAACCAACGGCCGCAAAAGCAAGCTCGACAAGCAATACATCGCGGCGCAGTCCAAAACTCGCACCTTGCAGGAGCAATTGCTCCGGGTACCACCAGCTCCGACAAATGTAGTGCTTGCAGAGAAGCGGCTCGCCGACATCGAGGCTGCGATCAAAGACAACAGCGTCAGCCCGCTGCCCGCGCTTCGATCCAAAATAGACCAGTTGCAAAGCGAATATGTCCGCTATGCGACGCAGTACCAAGACGCGAAGGAGCAGCATACTACGGTATCCGCGAAAAAGCCGGATGATACTTGTACAGCCTGCGGCCAGGCGCTGGAAGACGAAACGAGGGAGGCTGCACAGGCCGCACATGCTGCCGAGCTTAAGACTATCGCGGCAAAGGGTAATGAGGCACTGCAAAAGGCCAAAGAGCTGCGCGCGCAGGTCAAGGAGGCGCAGTTGGGGCTTACGGCAGCGGAAGCCGAGGAGTCCGAAAAGCCGGACCTGTCCGCACTGTACGCCGAGCGGGACGCGCTCAAGGAGCAACTGCAAGCCCATAAACAGCGGGATGATCTGAATCAGCAGGTCGCGGCGGCCAAGGCTGCCGAGGAGCAGACACTCACCGATCTACGGGAGTCCACGTTTATCCTCGACGCTATCAAATCCTACCGCGCCAAGGAAGCGGAATTACAAGCAGAGCAAGTACAGTCGCTCTTTACGACCTTGTCAATCCGGCTATTTAAATTTGTAAAGACGACAGGAGAGTATGAGCCAGACTTCTCGATCCAGATGAACGGCAAGGATTACGTGAAATTGTCCACGGGAGAGCGGGTTACGGCGCAGTTGGAGTTGATCAACGTGCTCTACAAGCAGTCGGAGCTTGTAACGCCGACGTTCCTCGATTGCATCGGCGAGTATACCGGCAAGGTCGCGGTTTACGGCCAGCTGATCACCGGCCGGGCGGTTCTGGATCAGGATCTTTTGATTGAGACGACGATGCAGGAGGGCGATAAAGATGGGCGTTAAGGAGATTTCTGTCGGATTCACATACACCAAGAATCTCGGCAACTACGAATCGATCAAGATCGACGCCGGGTTCGTAATCGCGATCGGCGAAGGCGATGATCCAGAAGCGGCCTTCAACAAAGCCTGGACAGCTGCGAAGGCCCAGGTCATCAAGGGCGTAGCTAAGTTTCAGGAAGGAGGGCGTCCATGATCATAACAGTCCCATTCAACAACTTCCGCGGCTATCCAAGTATAGAGCAGAACGATTGTGTCGTTCTACGCCGCCCTAATTATCCGACCGGAATGCACATCGAAATCGCATTTCCGTTCCACGAGGATACTCCGAATTTTACGCTGACGGTCCCCGAGGCGCTAACGATTCGTAATGCGATCGACGATCTTGTGGCGGTAAAGATGCTTGGAGAGCCTGAGCCCCGTTACTGTGTAGCGTCCGACTGGGCGCCCAGCAACATCAATATTCCGGATGCAGCGCGGATCAGGGGGCTGCTGGACGATTACCAACTCCAGAGCGATTACGACGCCGGAGCCCGGCAAGCAATTCAGCGGATCATAGGCATTCTCAAACTTAAGGAGGACAAATAATCCATGGCAAACAATACACAAATCGTATTTTCCGGGTTCGAACAGCAGCAGGTCGATACGATCCGGCACACGCTGGCGAAGGACGCCACTCCCGAACAATTCAACCTTTTCATGAGCACGGCGGTCGCCGCCGGCCTCAATCCGATGCTCAACCACATCTATTGTATCGTCTATGGGGGCAAGCTGAGCATCCAGATCAGCGTCGAGGGGATCATGTTCCTCGCCAAACGGGTCGAAGGTTACGCCGGCATTGACGTTCAGCTTGTTTACGATGGCGACGAGTTCCGGGCCAAGCGCATCCGGGGGGATGACGGCAAGTATTTTTGGGACGTTGAGCACGAGATGGGACCGCAGGACGGCAAGGTTATCGGATGCTACGCCTTTGCCTACCGGGACGGATTCCCGGCGGTCTATGAGTACATGAAAGCCGCAGAGGTGCAGCACCATCTGACGGGAAACAACGCCGGAAACTGGAAGAAGTATTTCAACGACTTTTTCAAAAAGACGGTGGTCAAGCGGGCGGCAAAGCGTCAGTACGGCATTGAGATCGCCGAAGACGATGCGCCGGTAGCAGACAGCCCCCCGGCCCCATACGAGCGCCGCGATATCACGGATGAGGTTAATGGTTCAACACAGAACCAGACACCCCCGCCGGAGCAGCCATCTCAGGACGTCGAAGCCGCAAAGATGAAAGATGCTCGCCAGCAGATGAAAATGAAATTTCAGCAGCTCGGCATAACCGATCCGGACGGAATGGACGCCTATATCAATAAAAATGCGAAATTTAAGGGCGTTAAACCAACATTAGCGGAGATGACAGGTCTGCTCAAAATCATGGATATGGATTTGGCAGCGAAACAACAGGCCGACGACGACATCCTCGGTGACCCGATCTAATGAGGCCGGAGCAGCTCGATATGTTCGCAAGCACCGTGGAAGAGGTGGCCGCGCCCGCGGCTCCTCCCCAGGCTCCCATTCTCAGAGGATTTTACTACGAACGGGCTACGGACAAATTCGTTTCGTTCTACCTGGGGGAGCGGTATTACGAGGAGCCGGCCAAGGGCTGCAAGCTGCCGAAAGAGTGGCAGCGGCGAATGAAGGAGGAGCGGTCGATATGAACTGGCAAGCACTCGATCAGGCGATCAAGGAATTCGAGGCAGCCACTCCAACAATGAACATTCATGCTAAGAATGGCGATTTGGTCGTTTATCTTGACAAGAATGGTCACGATTGGGAGCCGGTAGAAGCTCGAGAAAAGGGTTTGGTTGAGGGAATGGTTTACACCGTCGAAAGGACGGAAGTCGGCGGCGGTCACACCGACGTTTACCTGAGAGAGTTCCCAGGGCAAGCATTCAACTCGGTCCTGTTCAGGGACGAAAAGGAGCGGTCCACATGATCCAAATCACACCGGAACATCTGGCGTTTGTAGAAGAGGCGGCGCGGGCGTTTGAGGGAGCGCCTCGCCTCGAAACCTACTATAACGATCAAAAGAAGTTTATCGCCCTGCGGTACGGGCTCGACCGGGACTGCATCATGGTTTACGAGTTTGGGGAAGAGGTTGCATTGTTTTCACAGCAGGTCACTGTCCGCTGTCCCGCGATGCGCAAGGAGGTTTACGCGTTTGCCCTCCAGATGGAGGAACAATTGCGGGCAAACGATCATAAGGGCGGTTGGGAAAACACCTCAACCGACTACTTCATCGATCAGCTCCATAAAAACACTAGAAAGCTGCTGTCATGCACGTCTCACGAGGAATACCGCCTGCGTTGCGCCAATATCGCTAATTTTGCAATGATGCTTGCGGACAATGACCGGCGGGATGAGGTGAACCGCAAATGAAAGTAACAATCATCGCCTCCGGATCGGACGGCAACTGCATTCATCTACAGAGCGGGGACACCGGCATCCTGATCGATGCGGGCAAATGGAAACGGGACTTGGAAAAGCGGCTGCTGGCTAAAGGCGTCAATGCCTCAACCGACATTCAAGCCATTTTCATCACGCACAGCCATAACGACCATATCCGCGGATTGACGATCGCCAACAAATACCGGCTGCCCGTGTATGCGACGGATGGCGAGTGGAAAAAGATATCCGGCGTGGACGACGAGCTCTGCCGGACGCTAGAAACGACCTACGGCAAGTACGATCCGGTCGAAGTCGGGAAACTCCGGGTATACCCGTTCAAAGTCCATCATGACGCGCTGGAGCCGGTCGGCTACTCGGTGGAGGATGACAGCGGGAACCGCGCATGCATCGTCTTCGATACCGGTCACATTGACGACGACATGCTCGAGATGATGGAAGGCAACATCTACATCATCGAAGCAAACCACGACGTTGACATGCTGCGGGAAGGCCCGTATGACGACTACCTTAAGGATCGGATCAGCGACAAGTACCGCGGACATCTGAGCAATGACCAGACGGCCGAGGCGCTGGCAAAGCTCGTACGGGGCCGGGGAGAGCTGATATTTTTAACACATTTGTCCGATACAAACAACTTGCCCAAATTAGCCGAAATCACTGTCACATCAACTCTGTCAGCCAAAGGATTATCACGAAGTTCTTATTCGATAGAGGTGGTATAGTCTGAAAAACGATTTCGTAGTACGTGGCGATACTTCAGTGATTTTCATGACAAATACGAAGGGTGAAAGCTTTCAGACGATTGTAGATACATGCATGTTAGGTAGAATCGCTTCATTTTGTGGCATGTGGTACCCAGCTAAACTAGGGGGTCCGTTGTATGTCGCAGGCTCCTTGCCCGAAGGGAATTCTAGCAAAAAGACACTTTTGTTGCACAGGTTCATATTAAATCCACCATCGTCATATCTGGTCGATCATATCAATCACGACACAATGGATAACAGGCTAGTTAATCTCAGGCTTGTTACGCGTTCAGAGAATGGCCAGAACAGAAAGGGCGCACAGCAGAATTCTAAGAGCGGAATTCGAGGTGTGAGTTGGCACAAACAGAACAAGAAATGGGTGGCTCAAATAAAAGTTAATGGAAAACGGATGTGCCTTGGATTCTTTTCAGATATTCATGAAGCTGAAAGGGTAGTTGGTGAAGCTAGAAGGCATTTCAACTTTAAGGATTCTACTCTTTAATCGAGGTGGTTGAGCGATGAAGATTAAGATCGTCAAGGGATTTCGACCAAATAGCGGTACCGGTTATCTGAATGCTGGGGACGTTCTTGAGGCTCGGCGGATCTCTGGACTGGTGTCCTGGGACTATCAATGTATTGAAGGGGAGCATTCGGGCGTTGTCATTCCGTTTATAAATTGCATCGAACTGCCGGTTGAGCGAACTTATACCGAATCTGAGTACAGCCAGCAGCAGTATAGAATCAGCAAACTCAAGAGTGAGATTAAAGAATTGAAGTACGAGAAACAGCTGATGCTGGATACGATTGAGCGGGAAGCTGCTGGTGAGCAGCCGGAGGCGGTTGTTTTGCCGCGGGACTTGGGGGAAGCCATCGCTTGGCTACGGCGGAGTGGTTTTCAAGATTTCTTCATCGTTGCACTTTCAGGTCAAACTCCTATGTTGGGCCGTGATTACTCGAAAGAAACTATTAAAAACTTGAAAATCATCAGCAACTACCGTCAAAAAAATGAAATATTGAAGGCTCTTGTCAACGGATACAGGATCGAAGAAGCCACCATAAATCCGGATGAGCGCTTAGGAGATGGCATAAAAAAGATAGTTGATCGCTGGGGATCGGCCCCATCCATCGGTTCAGCCGAGGCGGATCGGGCGTCATTATCCGAGCAGATTACGGAATTTGTCAAGGATTTCTATGCAGCACAATAGCACCATCGAAACGGGTGATCGACATGAGTAGGATGAAGAACAAAATGTTTTTGATGGGGGATTATGTCGATGCGTATCGCTGCGATCAATGCGGCCAAAAGGAGATAAGCGCATGCTTGCACTGGGAGAAAAAGAACTTCACCCTTTGTGCAAACTGCTTATCTAAGGCCCACAAAGAGTTGTTTCCGGAGCATATTCCCTCCAATACCCAATGTAAGAAAAAGAAAATCCCTAAAAGTATCAGAATGGCTGTATTTACGCGAGATGGGTTTAGGTGTAGGTACTGCGGTTCTGAAGAGAATCTAACTGCTGACCATGTAACCCCCGAGTCACGGGGTGGAGCAACGACGGTAAACAACCTAATGACTGCTTGCAATACGTGTAACCTCAAAAAAGGAGCAAGAACTCCGGTTGAAGCTGGAATGGAGATTCTAGCAATTAATGATGAGCGGGTGAGGTGAAATGGCACGACCAACAAAAGAAGGTCTCGAATACTTCCCGCTGGACGTCGACATTGACCAGGACGACAAGCTAGTGGTTCCAATTTCAAAGTTCGGCATGCAGGGATTTGGCATCATCATTCGCCTTATGATGGAAATTTACAAAAACGGATATTTTCTGAATTGGTCAGAGAAGGAGCAACACTCCTTCTCGATCAAGACCAGAGAGAGCATTGAAACTCTCGAAGCTGTAGTTAATGAATTGATGAACTGGGGGTTCCTCCACAAAGGCAAGTTCGAGAGCCATAGGATTCTGACATCGAAAGGCTTTCAGAAGCGGTATTTACTTGCTACAGGCCGGAGAAAAGGAGTCGAAGTCCATCAGGATTACAGTCTTTTAGAAGTCGAGACTCCCAAGCAAGATGGAGTTATTGCTAACAATAATCCCGATCAACTAGAGTTATTGCCTACAGAAACTACACAAAAGAAAGTAAAAGAAAAGAAAGTAAAAGAAAAGAATATATACGTCGAGATCATCGATTATCTCAATGAAAAAACAGGGAAAAGATACTCGCCTGCTTCGCAGTCGAATCGTTCCCTCATTAACGGAAGAGTATCAGAAGGCCGCACCTTAGATGATTTTATACAGGTAATTGATACAAAGTGCTCGCATTGGCTGGAAGACCCTAAGATGGTGGAGTACTTACGTCCTGACACACTATTCAGACCATCGAACTTTGACAAATATCTAAATCAGCAGCCGAAAATCGAGACCACAAAAGATCCTTTTATCGACTCGAGGGACAAAGAGGTGGCGTTCCAGCAATGGATACAAGAAGGGAATGATCCGGATGAGTTCGATTGGAGCTGATGCCGAACAATCTGTTCTCGGTGCCATCCTTCTCAACCCTGATTGTCTTGACGATATCACCTTCTTGGAGCCGCGGGACTTCGTAAGCGTTCGCCACCAATTGATATTCAAAGTCATGAGGTGGCTTCACGAGAAAAACGACCCAGTCGATATTGTGACGATAACGGAGCATTTCCACAGGCGAAATAGGGTCGAGGACATGGGCGGGGTCTCGTATCTCTCGCAACTTGTATCCGCTGTTCCGACAGCTGCGAACGTTTCACATTACGCAAATTCAGTTCGTTCGCAAGCACTTCGCCGTCGTGGCACCGAGGCTGGACACAAAATTGCGGCCCTTCAAAGCGAGGATTTCGACAGTGACGAGGAATACTTCGCTGCTGCCGAGGCTCTAATCGACGAGCTCCGTCCTGGGAAAATCGTAGAGATGAAGAGCTTTACCGACACCAGACAAGAGTATTTTACTCACCTTCGGAGCAAGGCGGAAAAAATGCTATCGGGGTTCGAACAATTCGACAAGTGGTCGCAAATGTGGCGTGGATGGCTGTATATACTCGCTGGCCGTCCCAGCGTTGGTAAAACCGCAAGATCGCTCCAGCTGGCGATCGGAATCGCCAGACAACGCCGTGAGGTCGACATGATCATGCGGGATATGATGGATGCCGGCTTGGTCCTGTTCTTCTCTCAAGAAATGGGCGAGGAAGAGCTGACCGATAGAATGATATCCAATCTGTCCGGAGTCTCCTACAACAGAATCATCAACAAGGGCGGCGAGGAAGGATTTACGGACGACGAGTGGCAGCGCATAGAGCGGGCGTATGCGGAGCTAGAGAGGCTGCCGATCCGGATCATGGATAAGCCGGGAATAACAATTGAAGAGGTTCGGGCAGTCGCGCGTCGTTTTAAGAGGAAGTATGGGAAGATTGCTGCTATTTTCGTAGATTACCTGCAGATCATGGATATCCCGCAGCGGAAGGGAGAGCAGCGAAATCAGGCGATCGGGCGTGTAACGGCCGCGGCGAAGCAAATAGCAAGACAAATGAACTGCTGCTTCATCCTTCTTTCGCAAATGACGCGGGACAGCGAAAATTCCGAAGAACCGAAGCTTTCGCACCTGAAAGAATCCGGCAGTATTGAGCAGGATGCCGACGTCGTCGAATTCCTTTGGCACGATCCGGAGGACACGGAGCAAGGCGGGAAAGTCATTCAATCCGTTTTTGCCAAGGGTCGAAATGTTGGTACAAACAAGTTCAGGTATCTTTTCCAAGGATGGCTCCAGCGGTTTAAAGAGCTTGAAAAGAAAGAAGTGGTGAAGAGTGAGCAACGCAAAGACCACTGGAAAAAGAATCGAAAATGATGATTCATACGACCGGTCGGCAAAATGGCTTGTTGATAAGGCCCAGCAGATCAGCGATCCGTTGATCGATGAGGACGAGAAAGCCAAGCTGCTCCGGCATTACGATTACGTTGACAGCGAAATGCAGCGGTACCGGCGCGGGCAACTGGTCAAGGAGTTTCCCGGGCTTCGGAGGGTTTACGCTCAATTGGGATGGAGCTACGACGAGCCCGCGGAGGCGTCCGAACCGAAACAGCCTGAGCTCGAACCGCCCAAGCAGGAAACGCAGTCTTCTCCGTCGGAGCCCCCGGCAAAGCGCGTGTCTGGATTTTTGGATGATGATGATTGAGGGGTGAGGGCTTTGAACTTGCAAACGAAAGTAATGCTCACCGTATCCGAAATCGTAGAACTATACCTTGACCAGGAAACGGAAGGGCAGCCGTGGGCTTTGGCTTGGTCCGGCGGAAAAGACAGCACTACCGTACTGGCGCTAGTATGTCGAGCCCTGCAAATGATACCGGCAGTGAAGCGGACCAGAGATATTCGGGTCGTTATGTCGGACACCAAGATGGAGAATCCGATTCTTGAGGAGTACATGCACCGTCAGGTAGACGCAGTCAACGATTGGGCCTATAGTGCGGGAATGCCGATAGAGGTACGAGTCGTGTCTCGGGAAGATTCGAAAAGCTTTTTTGTTGGGATTATTGGTAAGGGATGGACACTGCCGAACAATGGTGATGATCGGTATTGCACACATCACTTAAAGATTGATCCACAGAATAAAGCGGTCGAAGACATCAATCCTTGCCTGTTGTTAATCGGAACTCGTACTGATGAATCAGCCCGCCGGTCCGGAACTATCGAAAAGTACAGGGATGGAAAGGGAAGCCGGTTCAGCACGAGCCCATATAACAAAGGACGTCGCATATACATGCCAATCGTGGAATTTACAACGGATGAAATCTGGCAAGTCCTGCTTAACCCGTTACCGTGGGGCTCTTCGGAGGAAATCCGCAAGCTTTACAAAGATGCCACTGGGGAATGCGCGTTGATCAACCCTAATGGGGCGCAGAAGACGGCGAAATTCTGTGGAGCTCGCTTCGGCTGCTGGGTATGCCCTCCAATCACCAAAGACAAGAGCACCGAGAATATGGCGAAAATATATGACTGGATGAAGCCGTTAACGGAGTGGCGTCAACTCCTAAAGGACGTCCATAACCCGAAGAAGAACCCGCAATTCCGTAGCGGTTACCGCCGAAACCGTACGCCTATGGGCTATGGTAAAGGGTGCCTCGCCATATCGGCGCGAAGATACCTTCTTGAAACGTTGATACAAACTCAGGAGGACGTGAACCGGTTGCGGGTAATGGACTCGAACCCGCTACACCGGGCGCCAATTGAACTCATAAACTCATACGAAATCGGGCTGATCCGGAAGCACTGGGAAGAGGATGCGAAGGAACGGCCGTGGCTGATCGACAACCAAGAGATGGAACCGGGGGACTTTCGAAAGGCTGAAATCCTGATTGCCGAAAAGATGGACCGGAAGCGCGAAAAGAGGAGAGAAGCTGCAGCATCAGGCATTGTGATGGAGCTTCCGCTAATCACGATATGAAGGGGGAGCCTATGAAAACAGAATGGACAGCAGCGATACTGTTCGGCGGCATTGGCGGGGCGACAGCGGGTCTCGAAGGAGCTCGAGGCGAATACGCCGGCCATGTCGGTCAGTACAAAATTCTATGTTCCATCGACGTCGATCCTGTCGCCTGCCACAATCACGACCTAATCACAGGCACGGAAACGGCCGTACAGATGGATCTATTCGACCGCAAGCAGTACGTCGACTTCTTCGGTAAACAGCCGCCAGAAAGCTGGCAGGAGGCTACGACAGCAGACATGTGGCAGGCGTTTCAAGAACAAGTTCCCGACACACTCTTTACTTCGCCACCTTGCAAAGGTTTCAGCGGGCTTCTACCGGAAAAGTCGGCCAAGACAAGCAAGTACCAGGCTCTGAACCGTCTGACTATCCGCGGACTGAAGCTGGCGCTCGACACCTGCCTCGAGTACGGTGACGATCTTCCCCGGGTGATCTTAATGGAGAACGTACCCCGGATCAAATCGCGCGGAAAGAAGATTCTGGACGAGATCAAATACTTGCTGAAAGGATACGGCTTCGCAGTTCACGATGCCGATCACGACTGCGGGGAGCTCGGCGGGCTCGGGCAGCACCGGAAGAGGTATCTATTGATTGCGCGGAACGAACGGAAAATGAACAGCTTCGTATACCGTCCGGCCATCAAGCCGCTGAAGACAATCGGTCAAGTGCTGGGACGCCTACCGATGCCGGGAGACACGGTGAACGGCGGTCCGCTGCACCGGCTCCCGCGACTGGAATGGAAAACGTGGGTACGTCTTGCGTTGATTCCAGCAGGTGGCGACTGGCGGGATCTGAATAAAGTCGATTGGGAGAATTACCGCATTGTACATGAGCCGCGGCGCGGCGCCTTCGAAGTCGCTCCATGGGAAGAACCGACCCGGGCAGTTACGAGCACGGCGGGGCCGGGGCGGTCGAATGGTGTGACGGCGGTATCCGATCCAAGGCTAGAAATCAACGGTGACGGCAAAACGAATCTCTATCGCATCCAGCGGGACGACGAACCTGCAGCATGCATTACCGGAGCGGTCGGGCCGAGCAACGGAGCTGCATGCATTAATGATCCGCGTTTGAAAGAGCGGGAGGGGCGACACCCGGGAGTGTACCGGATCATCCGGACAGATGAACCAGCTGCTTGTATCACTGGAACGCGATTCGGCAGCGGAGCAATAGCAATTGCTGATCCTCGGGTAAATACGGAACTGATGCCGGACAGCTACGGCATCCAAGATTGGGACAATTCAGCCAAGACCGTACGATCTGCCTCCCGAATCATGCAATCAGCGAGTAGTATTGCGGACCCGAGGCTTAACGACCGGGACGGCCAGCGGCGTAGTAATGGATACCCGGTACGGTCATGGGACGGCCAGGCTTATACGATAACTGGCGAAGATTCACTCGGTAGCGGAGGGCAATCAATCAGCGATCCACGAATCTCCGATCGGCCCGGACGTTACACGGACCAGTACCGAATGCAATCGACCGATGCCCCCGCAGCTACGGTAACGGGAGTAACGGATGTTCAGAGCGGGGCGCAGTTGATCGCCGATGCTCGACTAGGGTGCGAACCGCGCTCCGGCACATATGGCGTCCAAAGCTGGGAGGAGCCGGCGAAGACGGTAACGGCCAGCGGGGATGTTCATTCCGGGACAGCAGCAATTGCCGACCCCCGACCGGTGCCCGAGGATGCCGACCGCGGCGTCTGGACGATCATTGCGGAGGACGGAACCTGGCACAGGCCGCTCACGACGTACGAGCTCGCGATGCTTCAGGACTTCCCGGTGACGCTTCCGGACGGCAGGCCGTTCCAGTTGGAGCAATGCGCCGACGCTAAGGCGCGGGAATATATCGGAAACGCGGTGCCCCGGGCGGCTGCCGCAGCAATGGGCAGTGTGATTCTTACGGCCATGATGGCATCGTACATCGGGGATTTCCATATGGATTGGGCCGAGGTATGGGTGGCTCCAGAAGACGAGCATCGGTCGCCAGCGGTGCTACATTGAGGAGGTCGACATGAGCGAATACCTGCGATTCCTCAAAAGTAAGATCGTAACGGCTCCAGAAACCGGGTTTGTAGTCGATCCCAAGGATGTGCATCCAGCTCTAAAGCCCCATCAGCGGGACGCAGTATGCTGGGCGGTGCAGGGTGGTCGGCGAGCACTGTTCGAATCCTTCGGACTCGGCAAGAGTGTGCAGGCTCTCGAGTATTGCCGTTTGGTGACGACGCGAGTGGGAGGAAAAGCCCTTATTGTTATGCCGCTTGGCGTCAAAGGCGAGTTCCAGCGTGACGCGGTCGATATACTCGGCTTAGCAAAGCCGGAGTACGTCCGGACAATGGCAGAGACGGAAACGGCCGAGGGGCCGATCCTCTTGACCAACTACGAGCGCGTGCGGGATGGCGACATCGACCCGGCATACTTTACAGCTACGGTACTGGATGAGGCCAGCGTGCTCCGGAGCTACGGCAGCAAGACCTACCAGACGTTTCTGGATAAATTCCGGAATGTGGCCTATAAGCTCGTATGCACGGCGACACCATCGCCCAACAAGTACAAAGAGCTGATCCATTATGCCGGCTACCTCGAGGTCATGGACACGGGCCAGGCGCTCACGCGGTTTTTCCAGCGAGACAGCACCAAGGCCAACAACCTGACGCTTTACCCGCATAAGGAGCAGGAGTTCTGGCTATGGGTTTCCACCTGGGCATTGTTTATTACCAAGCCGAGCGACCTTGGATACGACGACGCTGGATATGATTTGCCGGAATTGGACGTCCGCTATCATAAACTGACGATCGACGATCAGACGCTCGAGATGGAACGCGACGGCCAACTGCTGCTATTCCGAAACGCCGCGGCCGGACTCAAGGACGCAGCCCGGGAAAAGCGCGAGAGCATCGCGGTGCGCGTCGCCAAGGCCCGGGAGATCGTGGAATCCAATCCGGAGGATCACTTTATCCTATGGCACGACCTCGAGGACGAAAGGCACGCAATCAAGGCTGCGGTACCCGATGTCATGGACATTTACGGCAGCCAAGACCTCGAACTCCGAGAGCAGCGCGTCAAGGATTTCGCGGATGGCAGGATCAAGCGGTTTGCGACGAAAAAGGAGTTATCCGGATCTGGATGCAACTTTCAGCGGCACTGTCACAGGGCAATTTTTGTCGGGATCGATTATCAATTCAATGATTTCATCCAGGCTATTCACCGAATATATCGGTTTCTCCAGACGAAACAGGTCATCATTGACGTGATCTACATGGAGAGCGAGCAGGAGATTTTGCAGACGTTGCTGCAGAAGTGGGAGCAACACAACCATCTAACCGAACAAATGATCGCAATCATCAAAAAATACGGATTGTCAAGCTCATCGGTAATCGATAAGCTGGCCCGTACAATCGGGGTGGAGCGTGTGAAGATCGAGACAGAGCACTATACGGCCGTCAACAATGATTGTGTACTGGAGACGGCGAGCATGCCGGACAACAGCATTGATCTCATCCATACGTCGATCCCGTTCAGCAATCATTATGAATATACGCCGAGCTACAACGATTTTGGCCATAACGAGGATACGGTCCGATTTTTCGAGCAGATGGACTTTTTAACGCCGCAGCTGCTGCGCATCCTTCGACCTGGCAGAGTCGCAGCGATTCACGTCAAGGACCGGGTGCTGTTCGGAAATGCGACGGGTACCGGCATGCCGACGATCGAGCCGTTTCATGCGATGTGCATCAGTCACTATACACGGCACGGCTTCCAGTACTTCGGCATGATTACGGTTGTCACGGATGTGGTGCGAGAAAACAACCAGACCTACCGGCTCGGGTGGAGCGAGCAATGTAAGGACGGCACCAAGATGGGCGTCGGATGCCCGGAGTATATTCTCCTGTTTCGTAAGCTGCCGAGCGACACGAGCCGGGCATACGCCGATAACCCGGTCAGCAAGACCAAAGAGCAATACACTCGGGCGCAATGGCAAATTGATGCGCACGGGTACTGGCGAAGCTCGGGCGATCGTCTGTTGACCAAAGATGAGCTCGCGGCCACACCAGTCAACAAGCTGCAGGCTGCTTATCGCAAATACAGCGGCGGAACGGTCTACAACTATCAGGATCATGTCAACCTCGCCAAAAAGCTTGATGTGGACGGCAAATTGCCGGCGACGTTCATGGTGGTCGCCCCCGGATCTTGGACAGATGACGTATGGGACGACATCAACCGAATGCGGACACTCAACACAACGCAAAGCCAGCGCCGGCAACAAATGCACGTTTGCCCTCTGCAACTGGACATTGTCGAGCGGATTATCAATCGGTACAGCAATCCAGGGGACGTTGTGCTTGATCCGTTTGGAGGGCTAATGACGGTCCCGATGCAAGCTGTCAAGATGGGGCGCCGCGGGTATGGAATTGAGCTAAACACGGATTACTTCCGCGATGGAGTCGGATATTTAAAATCGGCGGTAGCGCAAGTAGGCATGCCAACCCTGTTCGATTTTGAAGCAGTCCAATGAACCTCGACGACGAACTTTACCTGATTGCAACGGACATGGCGCTTGATTTAGATATCCGCTATGCAGCGGCCAGGCAATTACAGCAAAAGCGAATGTTGCAGGATCGGATGCCGAAGAAGCGGGCGCCCGTTCCAAGAGAGCGAAACATCCCGCTCGACACGCTGATAGTTTTGCGTCGAACGAAGGAACGGCGTAGGAAAGGAGTAGGCCAATGAAAGAAATATGCAAATATCCAGACTGTCGGTTTCGTGCGACAAAGACGTGGGCACTCGTGCCAGTATGCGGCGCTCATCAAGCGAATATCTGGTGGGAAACAGTCCGCTATTACGAGAAACGTATAGTTCAATCTGAGCGTGTGCATTACAGCAAGATTCAGCATTTAACGCCTTGGGGTAGAAAGTGATTCGACCATATAAATAAACGCAGCAGACGCCAAATTCGGCGGTCTGAGGGGCCGTTACATCCATTTAGGGGAACGTCAGTTCCTGTATATAAAAGTTGAGAGGTGAGAGTTTTGAGATTCGTCGGTATTGACCCTGCGACCCGGACCGGGGTCGTTGCACTGGATGAAGCCGGAAACGTCGTGCTTGAGGTTGAACTGAAAGGTGCAGGCAAGGCAGAAAAGGGCGGGCTCACGATTGAACAACTCGTATCGCTCGAAAATCAACTGTATAAGCTGCTCAAGCCTGGTGACGAGATCGCGATCGAGCAGGCAGCAGCAGGCACGCAGAAGGGGATAACAACCGGGATGATTCACGGCGGATTGCGGTCGATGATTCATCGTAAAGGGTTGGCCTTTAACGAGGTCAACCCGACGTGGACCAAAAAATACGTCGGCGTTTCTGGATGGACTAAAGAAGAAGGGAAAAGCCGGCCGTTGAAAGACAAAGAAAAGAAAGAGGCAATGAAAGCCGCTACCCTCGAACATTTCGGCTATACGCACAAAAGCGACAACGTCGTGGATGCTTACATCATCGCCAGGATCGCATGGAACCTGTTCAGGCGCAGAGAGTTGCGGCAAGAGGTAGATCGGCAGCCCTATCAGCTCGAGGTTGTGCGCGAGATATTGGAAAAGAGGGAGGCGGCGGAAGCGTGAGTCTTGAATTTCGGTTTAAAACACTCATGGATGAACTGGAGCGCTACAAGCTCGCGGCCGAACAAAAGATTAAGTCGCTTGAGAGCGCGAGCGACATTCAAAAAATAGAACGATTCTCTTCGCTGCACCTGAAAGGGGTTCAGATCAGCAGGTATCAGTCTAGCTCGTACTACGACAGCAACATCTACGTTCGAATTGACGTGGATCGCATGACGCAGGAACTGATCGAAAAGGACTCGACCATCGTCAAAGGGATGAACCGTGCGCATTACGGATCATATTGGACCATTCCAATTAAAGAATCGCGGGAGGCGGATGACAAGGCAACGTTTGAGCATTTCTTGTCCCGACTCACAGAGTTCGACCAGCCAACACATGAAGAAAACCTGCGCAAAAAAGCGACCAACACCAAGACTGAGCAAAGTCTGATGTCGCTGCTCTACCGGATCGGACTGCAAACCAAGTTTACGGGTTACTCATCCAAGCGTTCCACCCGACAGACCGAGCAAGCGTACAATTATCCGTCCGAAATCCGTGGGCAGATCCCGACTCATTACGATGAGAATGCGATTGAGTCGCAGAAAAATTTGCTGCTTAAGCAATTTGGAGACATATACAACAAGGAGTTATCCAAGGTCCGAGAGGAGCGCCAGAAAAAGGAGCGTGAGGAAGCGGATCGGCTTGCAAACAAAAAACTCGCGCTGCTGCTTGCCAAGTACGATCTTTCACTTGAGAGCGAATGGTCGGATGTGCTGGATGCGATCATCGAGCGCAACAAATACCTGCGACTCGGCCATTATCTGGATCGGAATAGGGCTGACTGGAATGATGGCGATTGGTACGCACGGCGCGGACTCGATGGATTTGAGATCGAGACAGAGATCGATCAGAAAATATACAACAACATCAGCCAGCATTGCGGAGAGGGCTGGGGTTTTGACGGACGGATTTTCCGGGATTGCAAGTTCAATTATGATGTGCTGTTTGCCATGGCGGCGGAGCAGGACGCCGGTCTATACAGCGATTATGAAACGGTTAGGGAGATGGTTGGGGATTGAAACAACAAAAAATCCGCGCTGACCATCTCAAGCAAGCCCTATCCATCCGGCACAAAGACGATTTTTTCCTGACTGAGTGCAAGACCGGCCCGACTCACATCAACAACGAGCTGCTGATCTTCGACGCTCTCGCAATCAAAAAGAGTTGGGCGAATCCTTGCATCAGCGGTTACGAAGTCAAGGTGAGCCGAAGCGACTTCCAGCGGGACAACAAATGGCCGGGCTATCTCGCATACTGCAATCAATTCAGTTTTGTTTGCCCGACCGGGCTGATCGCTGCCGATGAGCTACCGCCGGAGGTCGGACTGATCTACTACAACCCGGAGAAGCAGAGCATGGTCACCAAACGAAAGGCGCTATATCGGAAAATACCGATCCCGGTGGAGTTGCTGCAATACGTCATCATGAGCCGACTGGAGAGCGACAGGCACCCGTTTTTCAGCAGCCGCAGGGAGTATTTCGAGCGGCTGCGCGAAGATGAGTCAGAGCGCAAGAGCATCGGCTATTGGGTGGCTGGGCAGACCGGCGCGCTCATCAAGGAGTTGCAGGATGAGATTGTCACGCTCCAAAACAAACTCCGACGGGCCGAAAACGACAAAGTGTTTGAGGGTGATGTCAAAGAGATCATGCTGCAATGCGGCATACCCACGACATACGGCTGGCAGAACCGCCTGCGTGAGCGCCTGACAGCGGGAGTGGCTGGGGACATATCCAAAGAGGTCAAGTATATGCGGCTGTCGCTGGAACGATTGGAGCGTCTGGCCGGGTCCGGAACGGAGGCGACATGACCCAAATCATGATCGATTTCCGTCAATACGGTCCGTGGATCGTGACTCATAAAGGAGATCGTGCATGTCGGTATCTAGCCGATCGACACTACAGCAGGCAGACGCCGGGCTCCAACCAATTCTGCCGACCTGGTGAAAATTTGGTGTTGCGTACGGCTCCCGGCGATGCTCTTTGGGTGACGTGGTCCGGCATTCGTGATGATGGTCTGCAGGCGTGGGAATGCACGCATTTTCGCAACGAGTCGAATCATCTCAGCAGTGACATGATCCGCGCGGCTGTGACGGCGACGATCGAAAAATGGGGCGTGCCGCCGAAAGACGGACTTATCACATATGTTGATGCCAGCAAAATCAAGAGTACGAATCCAGGTTGTTGCTTCAAAGCTGCTGGATGGCGGCATATCGGGGAGAGTAAACGCCGCGGCTTGACTCTGCTGCAGCTTAAATAAAGAAATCAAAGGAGACGATTCATTATGGCCAGAGCACCGAAAAAAGAAAAATTCTTCAGTCACGCGCCGGAGGAGGTTGTTGCGCTGCTGGATGAGGTTGTCGAGGCGAATCACAACCATCTCAAAGATACAGAGTTTTTGGTCCTGATGCGGCACGGCGGGTGGCAGTCCAAGGGCAAGCACGTATTCGTCAAATCCAAGGTTATCGGCGCCGATATGCGGCTCACGCTTGCCAAAGACGCTGCCATCCATCTCAACGCCGATATGTGGGCCGCAATGTCCAAGCCGCAGCGCAAGTATATTATCGATCATGCGCTGTATGCGTTGGATACAGCCACGACAAAGGACGGCGACGTCAAGACCGCAGCAGACGGCCGGCCGGTGCTCACGACAGCCACGTATGACATTGAGGCCTACGTCGACGTCGTTAAGCGACACGGCATCATCATGGAGGATGTGAAGCGGCTGGCGAAAGCAATGACGGAAGGCAAACAGCTCACGCTCGATGAGGCGCTGAGATTCGAGGCCAACGAGAAGGCAGCTGATCAATTCCGTGAAAAAGTCAAGGAAGCTGAAACGGAAGGCGACTCCCCTCAGGACCAGCGGACGAGTGATGATGTAGATCCGGACTCTGTCGAACCAGAGGAACGCTACGGGGAAGAACTCTCGGTCACCGGCGATGACGACGATCCGATGCGTGGCGTGGACGATGACGGACAGATTCCGGAAATGACCCACCCTGACGACAGCTTGCCGTTCTAATTACTGATAAATCAAAATCCCCGGGGCCGCGCGCCCCGGACTGGAGGGGTCTTACTATGCCGGCATTAACGGCCAATCAACAAAAGACGCTTGATTTTATCCGAGATTTCATCGGCAAGCATAACTATTCCCCGACGTTCGACGAGATCGCAAGAGGCATCGGGTTAAGATCTCGATCCGTCGTTTATGAGCGCCTGCTCCGACTGCAGGATAAGGGTCTGGTCGACTGGGATACGGGAGCGTCGCGTACGATTCGCCTTATCGGCGAGGACAATCAGCCCAAATATACGGTTCGTCGAGAAGCTGGCTTGGCGATATCAATCGATTACAACGGCAAAGCCGTGCTGCAGCTCGCACCCAGTTCGCGGAATCAACTGGAAGTAGATAGGATCGTGAGCCAATTAAATCAAAACCTTGGGGGTAAGCCGGCATGAGTGTAACGTTGGAGCAGCTGTACGAAAAGCAGAAGGAGCTGGACGCCCGAATCATTCGGGAGAAGGGGCTCGAAGGCGTCGATCTGCTGCCGAACACGGTGCTGGCGCTGCAAGTGGAGATCGGCGAGTTGGCGAATGAGTGGCGCGGGTTTAAGCATTGGAGCAATGATCGGGAGCCGCGAACAAGCGTGAAAACCTGCTTGGCTTGCTCCGGTATCGATGTGCCAGATGTCTTCGGATTATGTCCAATTTGCAATAGCGAGAACCCGATGCTCACGGAATACGTCGACTGCTTGCATTTCTTCCTTTCGATAGCCCGGCAACTTGATTTGCCTGCGGATGATCTGTATGCCTGGGAGGACATAGCAGAAGGGAATACGACAATACTCTTCTCCGAATTGCTGCATAACGTCGGGTTAATCCATGCCGACAATATGCTTGAAATCCCCATAAAGGACGTAAAAAACTACAGGCGGGAACATTTCAAAGCGGCATTGTTCATCTTTTATGCCCTGGGCGAACAGCGACTCGGATTCGACTTTGATCAGATCGCAGCAGCCTACCTTGATAAAAACAAGACCAATCACGAGCGTCAAGCAAACGGGTACTGAACGGCCGCCCCGGTTCTCCGGGGCTTATCCCAGCAGGAAGGGGAGAACTCGAAGTGCAAATGAATCTGGGCATTGACTTTTTGCCAGAGCTTGATCGCAGGAAGACCCAGGCGGCTGTCGAGTCTGTCCTGGATAATTACAGGGTAGCCAAATACTTGGCTTATGAAGAAAAAGAAGCGTCAACGACGCAAAGTTACGCTGACTTTGTGCCGAGTCCAACGAATGTGACCAGTGATCAGACGGCTAAAATCGCAATTCACAATGTCGACATACAAAAACAGCGAAGAATGTATTGCGAACGAATCGAGCGAGCGGTCAGTCGGTTACATCCAAAAGAGAGACTGTTGATCACTGAACGATACATGAAAGAAGACTTTAATGGGGAGTACGTAAAGGATTATCAGGTTTACAATTTTAAATTTAACCCCCCGATCAGCAAGGACACATATACCAAAATACGTTGGAAAGCATTTTACAAACTTGCATTGATCTTGGATATAGCAGTACCAAAATCATAACAACGGTGAAAGTTGGTGGAAGATATGAATTTTTCCGAGCTGCTGGCTGAGTACCCACCAGTTCTCGATGTGGAGGATGTTGGTAAAATACTCAGGATTGGTCGCGCCGCTGCATACAGGGCTATGAATGATCCTAACCTCGGAGCGATCAAGATTGGTGGATCACTACGAGTAACAAAGACAAATCTTGTTAAATATCTCGAAAAATCAAGTTCCTAGACATCCATGTCTAGGCTTCTTCTTGGTCACGGATTGGTCACGGAGGCACGTAAAATCATGAATTAAAATTGGATGTCCACTGAAAAAACTAATAACACCATGATAAAAACTTATCCGATGCTCACCCAGGTTCAACTTGACTTTTGATGAATATCGGGTAATATTAGATACAATTAAATATTTCTTTTCTTATCAAGAGTAGGTGGAGGGACCAGCCCTATGAAGCCCGGCAACCGACAGATCCGTCAGCAGACGGGGACGCACGGTGCTAATTCTTGCGGGAACATGTTTGATGTTTCTGGGAGATGAGAGAGGACATGCGAGCACTTGCGAAACGGTGGCCTTTCTTCATCACGAAGAAAGGCCTTTTTATCGTTGCGAGAAAGCAATCTTTGCCAAGCCGGATGGCGAGGAATTACGCTTTTACCGACGATCCGGATCTTTCGCAAAACATCGACCATTGCTGCTTCGTTCACCCGTCTCTCGATCGGAAGTTACTTACTATTCATGAAGGAGTGATCGGAATGCCCATCAAAATACCTGACCATCTGCCGGCTAAAGAAGTGCTGATCGAGGAGAACATATTCGTGATGGACGAAAGCGTGGCGTTTCAGCAGGACATCCGGCCATTGAAAATAGCGATACTCAATCTGATGCCGACGAAGGAGACGACCGAAACGCAAATTTTGCGGTTGATCGGCAACACGCCGCTCCAGGTCGAATTCGTTCTGCTGCATCCGAAAACCCATACATCCAAAAATACGAGCGCCGAACATCTCGAGACGTTTTACAAAACGTTCGACGACGTGAAGGGCGATTACTTCGACGGCATGATTATTACCGGCGCGCCGGTCGAGCAGCTTGATTTCGAAGAGGTGAACTACTGGTCCGAGCTGCAGCAAATTATGGAATGGACCAAGACGAACGTCACTTCGACCATGTATATTTGTTGGGCTTCGCAAGCCGGGTTGTACCACCATTTCGGGGTGCCGAAATATCCGGTCGACCACAAGGTGTTCGGTGTTTTCCCGCATACGACCAGTACGAAACATGTGAAGCTGCTGCGCGGCTTCGACGAGCTGTTTTTCGTACCGCAATCGCGCCATACGGAAGTGCGCAAGGAAGATATCGAGAAGGTGCCGGAGCTGGATATTTTGTCCGAATCGGAGGAAGCGGGCATTTATCTGGTCGCGACCAAAGACGGCAAACATATTTTTGTAACGGGCCATTCCGAATACGACTCCTGTACGTTAAAATGGGAGTATGACCGCGACGTGGCCAAAGGGCTGGAGATCGAGGTGCCTAGAAACTATTTCCCGAAAGACGATCCGACGCGCGAACCGCTGGTCACCTGGAGAGCTCATGCCAACCTGCTGTTCTCGAACTGGCTCAACTACTACGTGTACCAGGAAACGCCGTATGACCTGAGCGCGCTCCAAGGCCGACATTCGGACGAGGAACGGATCGCTTCCCGGGCCTAAGCCGAGAGCGGACGCACCGAACGAACGGAACAACCCAACCAGAAGTAAGCCTCGCCGGCTTGGCATATAGCTGTGCCGCAACAGACGGCGCGAACGAGACGGAACTGGGATACCCCGGAACCGCCTCTCTTTTGCCCATAATTCCCATTATGCCTAGGAGGATAATAGAGTATGAAAATAGAAAGCGTTTTGGCTCAAATCGGCTCGTTGTCGGAGCCTGGAACCGGTGCCGTCAGCTTCCCGATTTATCAGGCGACCGCGTTCCGCCACCCGCGTCTGGGACAAAGCACGGGCTTTGATTACTCGCGTTCGAAAAACCCGACCCGGGCCGTGCTGGAGCAAGCGATCGCGGAGCTGGAGCAGGGAGACGCCGGCTTTGCCTGTTCCAGCGGGATGGCCGCGCTGCAAACCGTATTCGCCTTGTTCAGCCAAGGCGACCATCTGATCGTATCGCTCGACCTGTATGGAGGTACATACCGGCTCATCGAGAAGGTGATGGGGCGGTTCGGCGTGACCGCCACCTATGTGGATACGAACGACCTGGATGCACTGGAAAGCGCCAGCCGGCCGAATACGAAGGCGGTGCTGATCGAGACCCCGACCAATCCGCTTATGATGATTACCGATCTGGAGAAAGTGTGCGGCTGGGCGAAAGCCAAAGGGTATATCGCGATCGTCGACAATACGCTGCTTACGCCGTTTTTCCAGCGTCCGATCGAGCTGGGGGCGGATATTATCGTGCACAGCGCGACCAAATATTTGGGCGGGCACAATGACGTGCTGGCCGGTCTGATCGTCACCAAGGGCAAGGAGCTGTCCGAGCAAGTGGCGTTCCTGCATAACTCGATTGGGGCGGTGCTCAACCCGCAGGATTCGTGGCTGCTCATGCGCGGCATGAAGACGCTGGCGCTTCGGATGGAGCGCCATCAATACAACGCGACGAAGATCGCCGAGTTTTTGCAGGCTCATCCGATGGTCGAGCAGGTGTACTACCCGGCTTTGCCGTCGCATCCCGGCTATGAAGTTCAAAGCAGACAGTCCAGCGGCAATACCGGCATTTTTTCGTTCCGGATGAAGGATGCCCGGACGATCGAGCCGATTTTGCGCCATATCCGGCTGATCGCTTTCGCGGAAAGTTTGGGCGGAGTCGAATCGCTGATGACGTATCCGGCCGTGCAGACCCATGCGGACATCCCTGAAGAAATCCGCAGACAAGTCGGCGTGGACGACCGGCTTCTCCGCTTCTCCGTGGGCATCGAGCATGTGGACGATCTGATCGGGGATTTGGCGAATGCGTTCGATGCGGCCAAGGCCGAGCTTGTGTAAATTGTAGACCGGAGGGGCCCGTGGATCGGGCTCCTTTTTTGGTCCGGTTACGGCCTGTATTTCGCCGAAATTGTGTGGTAATATGTCAGTATTGTACCCATCGACCGGTATTTTGCGATCAACCATTTGGGGGTTCCCATGGCCTTCGTGCACAATGTTAAGCAGCATCTCAAAGCCGCACTCCGTCTGCCGCTGCCCGATCGGCTGTTGAAATATTTCCCCCCGTCATTCACCGTCAGGGACCCGGTATTGTCGCTGGTAAGCGGAGCCCGCCGCAAAAACAAAAGGTGTGCGCTGATCCTCGTGAAGCTTGAAGGCGCCCTGCCGATTTTGGAGACGGTATCCACCGAGTGGTTCCGCACTTTGCAGCAAGCCGTCCAGCACACGATGATTACCGTTCTGCCGCTGTTTTTCCGGGAATCGGATATGATCGGCGCGAAGCATTGGCATGACGAGTTTCTGCTGTTCGTCCAGCTGCCGGATTCGGTTCAGCAAGACAGCTTGCTTAAAACAACCCGGCAGTTCCGGCTGGAACTGGAGCACCGGATCGGTTCGCTGTACGCGGCGGACGGCGCCTGGAACGGACGAATTCGTCTGGTAGCGGGCTGCATGTTACTTTCCCCGGATATCCCCGATACGGAAACGGCTGTGTCAACGGCCTACCAATACGCATCTTCGGCCGCGAGCGGACGTCTGCCGGAAGATTACGGCGCCACCCGTCTGCAGCTGATCGCGCTGACCCGCGATGAGAATATTCGCGTGCTGGCACAGCCGATTATGAATTTGGAGAACGGCGAAGTCTCCGGGTGGGAATTTTTGACGCGCGGACCGCACGATACGCCTTTTCATTCCCCGGGCGATCTGTTTGAGTACGCCTATCAGGCCGGACTTCTTCCCAGGCTGGAGCAGCTTGTGTTCAAAAAGGTGTTTCAGGAACTGACGCGCAGAGCGCTGAAGGAAACGGTTTTTCTGAATATTACGGCCGTCTCGCTGGGCCAGCGCGCCTTTCTGGACGCTCTGCTGCTCACGCTGGAACAGTATCCGGCAGTCCGGCCCGGACAGATCGTGCTGGAGATTACCGAACGGTATAAAGTTCAGGACTACGACCATCTCTCCGGCCTGGTGCGGGAGTACCGGGCGCTCGGATTCCGGTTTGCCGTGGACGACGCGGGAACGGGGTTTTCCAGTTTACAGTCGATTTCTGAGATTATTCCTGATATGATCAAGATCGACCGTTCGCTGATCCGCGACATCGATACGGTGGCTGTCAAGCAAGTGATGCTGCGTACGATCCTGTACATGGCGGAGCATATTAACTGTCAAGTTATAGCGGAGGGCGTAGAGCGGCAGGAAGAAGCTCACGTTCTGTTCAAGCATAGGGTTGGGATGGGACAAGGCTATTATTTTGCCAAGCCGGCTCCGCTGCAGCACGATTCGGAGCAGCTTCACCTGCAGCGGCTGAAGGAGAAAATCATGACCCAGCGTCAAGTGAGCAGCGCCTGACCTTAACGTCCGACAGGGCAACGGCATAGTCCCCGGATTCCATGGGAGGCGTACTCGGCAAGCCTAACTTCATGGAGACGGGGTTTTTCTTTATAGGATTTGTGTAAATATTTGGAAAGGATGGGGTGGGTATGGCGAGTAGGCCTAGCCGGGCCACGCTTTCGAAACGGATGGATGATATGGTGCGAACGATCCGCGACGATATCGTATCCGGCAAACTGAACGTGGGCGATTTTTTGCCGTCGGAGCGGGAGCTCGGAAAAGTGTACTGCATCAGCAACAAATCGGTTCGCCAATGTCTCGACGCGCTCGTGTCCGAAGGCCTGATCGAGAAAATTCCGAAGGTCGGCAACCGGATCGCCGGCGTATCGGACGGCAACTCCGTAACGATTCGTTTCGGCTGCCACCAGACGACGATCGAAGAAGCCGATCTGGGCACCCTGATCTCCAAATTCCACAAGCTGTATCCGCGTATCCGGGTTCAGCCGATGATGCTGGAACATTATGTGAGTATCCGCCAATCGCTTGAGAGCGGGATTATGGATGTCGTCACGGTGAATATTCCGAATTTTAACGAGATGATCGAGCATGACGCCTTGCATTTGCTGGAAGACCAGCGGCCCAGCGGCGACATCTACCCGTATCTGAACAAAGCGTTTACGCATGAAGGACGGCAATCCGTGCAGCCTTTCCTGTTCTCCCCGGTCGTATTGTGCTATAACCGGAAGCATTTTCAGGAAAGTCAGCTGCACGAGCCCGACAGCAGCTGGACCTGGGACGATTTGAAGCAGGCCGCGGCGAAGCTGTCGGTCCCCAGCGAACGTTACGGTTTTTACTTCTTCCTGCTGTCCTGCAACCGTTGGCCGGTATTTCTGCTCCAGAGCGGGATGCGGCTGCCGCCCGAAGACGAACCGATCCGGCTGTACGGCTCGCCTTGGATGGAGGCGCTTCGGCTGTGCCGGGACACGCTGCTCAGTCAGACGAACCTTCCGTTTTTCTACGAGGAGGCGGATGCGGAGAAGCTGTTCCTGCAGCAGAAGGTGTCGATGATCATGACGACCTATTTCGGCTTGAACGAGCTGAGGAAAGCCGACTTCGAATACGACATCGCTCCGGTTCCAGCCTTCGAAAATCCGAAAACGCTGCTCGTCTCGATCGGTCTTGGGATCAACGCCAAGTCCGAGCAGAAGGAAGCGTCCCAGACCTTTATCGACTTTATGACCTCTTACCAGGCCCAGCTGTCGATCCGCCAGCGGACGCTCAGCATCCCGGCCTTGAAGCCTGCAGCCGAGTGGATGGGACCGGAGACGATGTACCGGCCGATCAGGTATCCGATGCACCGCGATATTGTGCCGACCTACAGGATGTACACCGATCTGAACGTAACGTTCGAGATGCTGGTGACGATCATCAACGAGATGAAGCTGTACTGGTCGGGACTCGAATCCGAGCAGGCGGCTTGCGCCAAAATTGACGTAGCCCTGGAAGAGCTGCGCCGAAAAAAACGGCAGGAAGCATAAACAACCGGTCCTCGATCAGGCCGGTTTTTTTGCGGGCCAAAAGCGACGTAAAGCGCCAGGCGACAACGTTCGACAGTCTGCATTCACTAAAACAATCGGAATAATAAGAGACACATTCTAACTTCTAATTCGAATTTTGTGAGTTACGAATAAGTTACAATCAACACTTGGAAGCGATTTATTTCTTGACAAAGTCGTTTTTGATCCGTTATCATGAAGTTATTCAGAGTTAGTTGTGAGTCAAAAACGACATTAGAAAGCGGGAACAGCATGAATCGAATTGCCTTGTTGCCCGGTGCCGACGTCTGGGAAAGTATTGTAACTGAAAAATACTTAAATCAGCTTCGCCAAATGGGAGAACTCGTCGTCAATACGCTTCCCGGCGCGCCCTCGAAGGAACGAGTTGCCGAATTGATCCGCGATGCGGACTTTGCGATCACGTCCTGGGGATGCCCCGCCTTTGATGCCGATGTTCTGGGAGACGCTGGACGTCTGAAGCTGGTAGCTCATGCGGCCGGTACCGTGAAAGGAATTGTAACCCCGGAGCTGATCGAACGCGGCATACGCGTCAGCAGCGCCAATGATGCGCTCGGAGTCGGCGTAGCGGAAACAGCGCTCGCACTTACGATCACATCGCTCAAGCGGATGTGGGAGCTTTCCCAAAGTACCCGGGAAGGGACTTGGGAGGAAGGCAAGGAGCATATCCGGGAAATGTTCGATATTACGATCGGCGTCGTAGGCGCCGGTAAAGCCGGAAGGCATTATATTCGTCTGCTTCAACAGTTCGAGGTCGATATCGTTCTGTACGATCCGATCGTTTCCGTCCAGGAAGCCGTAGAGCTGGGCTGCCGCAAGGTCGAATTCGAAGAGCTGCTGGCAGTATCCGACGTCATCTCAATCCATGCTCCGTCGATCCCGGAGACGAACCATATGTTCAATGCGAAGGCGTTCTCGATTATGAAAGACGATGCGGTTCTGATTAACACCGCACGCGGGAGCCTTGTTCACGAATACGAGTTGGCGGCCGAACTGGCCAAAGGGCGGTTCACGGCATGCATCGACGTCACCGAACCGGAGCCGCCGAGTCTGGACCACCCGTTCCGCAAGCTGCCGAACGTCATCTTGATCCCGCATATCGCTGGCGCGGTCAACAATGGCAAGCAGCGTATGGCGAGACACGCCGTCGAAGAAATTCGGCGCTTTATCGCCGGTCAGCCGCTTGAAGGCGAAGTGAACCTGCAGAACCTTCACGTCATTGCCTAGTTTTCCCAGCGTGACAGGAATTGATCTTGATCCTGTCATCGCTTTACAATTCAAGTGGAAGCGTTTGCTGGTCGAATGCCAAGGAAACTAGTGGAGAATTCTATTCAGGAGGTGAGGCGAGACCGTCGATCACGGAATGGGCCTAACGGCCGGAAACCGTCTGAATTTGAATGAATGGGCACGATGAAGGGGATCAGTCGCCAACGTTTTTTACAAAATACCGGAGCTGCTGCGGCATCATATCGGAGGAGGAATTCCATTCCATGAAAACTTTGAAAGTATTAGGGGCGGTCGTAATCGCCAGCACGATGGTACTTACCGCTTGCGGTGCGAAAGAAGAGCAGAAGCCTGCTGCCGGCGGGGATAACGCATCGGCTGGCAACGCGACTAACAATCAGAAGCTGGATCTTCGTTGGTTCCTGTTCGCGCCTGCAACGGCGAACTTGCCTTCGGCCGATAAAGACTTCGTCAAGAAGACGATCGAAGAGAAGTTCAATGTCAATCTGAAAGTAGAATATTTGCCGTTCGGTACGGACTATGATACGAAAATCAACGTAATCATGACCGGCGGAGATCATCCGGACATGTTCCTGGCTAACGGTGCAGCGAGCCAAAAGTTCGCGGTTGACGGATTGCTGGCAGATCAGAGCAAATTCGTAACCAAGCAAACGATGCCCAACTATTTCAAATGGATTACGGAAGACGAAATTAAAAACTACCAGTTGAAGGGCATCACGCATTCCCGTTCGCCAATGCCGTTCCAACGCGGGACGTATGGTTCGTTCTATATCCGGAAAGACTGGCTCGACAAGTTCGGCCTGCAGCTTCCGAAGTCGTATGACGAGCTGATGACGGCGATGAAGAAGTTCTCGCACGAAGATCCGGACGGCAACGGCAAGAAAGATACGTACGGATTCAGCGCGGCTGCTGCCGGTAACCGGATTCCGCTTGACTTCCCGGCATGGATCAAAAACGGACTTGTAGCCGACTTTATGATCGACGAGAAGAACCTGGAATTCGTAGAAGTGCAAAGCGATGCGAAGGTACAGCAGGTTATTACGGACATAAAAGAAATGATCGCAGCAGGCGTAGTCGATCCGGACTGGTTCGTTAACAAAACGCCTCAGCATTTCGACAAAGCGGCTCAAGGCAAAGTCGGCGTAGTGTTCGCAACCGACCGCAATATCGCTCTGGACTCCGTTCCTACAAGCATTCAAGCGCGTACGAAGCTGATCGACCCGAAAGCCGATTGGCAGCCGATCTTCCCGTTCAAGGATCAGCCGTACGGCTGGAAGCAAGGTACTCCAGGGGGAGCAAGCCCGTTCCTGTTCTCGAAAGCTGTAGCCGACAAAAACCCGGAAAAAGTTCAACGCTCCGTTCAAATTCTCGACTGGCTCGCCAGCGAAGAAGGCTACCTGATGACCCACTACGGTCAAGAAGGCAAGCACTATAAGAAAGAAGGCAAGAAAATTACGATCGACCCGGCCGCTTACGAAGCCGACGTTACGAAAAACGGCAACTTCCTGGACATCTGGAGATTCTTCACGAACTTCGACGATCCGACGGTTCATGGCCTCGAGATCATCGATCCGCGCGTATCCGACCGCGACCGTGCCGTACTCAAGTTCGTTCAAGAGATTCCGAAGCATAAGGGAGAGCCTGTAACTCTGGCTCCGCCTCAAGGCATGAATATCGGCGACTATCGTAAAGAAATGGCTCGTCTGCAAATGGTTTCTCTAATGGACGACAAGGACGCATCGAACTGGCCGAAATACCGGGAAGAACTGATGACCAAGTACAAAGGAAAAGAGATCTTCCAAGCGTATGTCGACCAAGTCAACTCAGTAAGACCGGCTGACAAGCAATTGAAGCCGTTCAAATAAAAAAAGTGTGTTTTGATTCGAAACGTGCTTTGCAAAGCTATCCAAACCCATAACCCATGCAAGGAGGCCGTCCCGATCCGGGGCGGCTTCTTTGCGTCGTAAGCCGCGTTTTTGCGTCCGCACCTGTCGATGAATTGCCAAGTTTCATTCTGTTTTTCCGGTGGGCGATATGGTACGATAGAATTACATGCGAAGGAGTGATTAGGATGAGCCGGATCGACCGCATATTAGACAAAGTGCTGGCGGGGGGACGACTGGATTTGGAGGATGGGCTCGCGCTGTACGACTCCGACGAGATCGAGAAGATGGGCGCGGCCGCCAACCAGATCATGCTGAGATTTCATCCGGATCCGGTTGCGACGTTTGTGATCGGGCGGAACGTTAACTATACGAACATTTGCGATGTATACTGCCGGTTTTGCGCGTTTTACCGGGCGCCTGGCTCCAAGGAAGGCTACGTCCTGCCGGACGAGACGATCTTCCAGAAAATTCAGGAGACGATCGATGTCGGGGGAACGGAAATATTGATGCAGGGCGGCACGAATCCGAATTTGCCGTTCAGCTATTATACGAATATTTTAAAGGAAATCAAGAAACGGTTTCCGGATATTACGATGCATTCCTTCTCTCCGGCCGAGATCTGGAAGATGAAGGAGGTTTCCGAAGGCTTGTCGCTGGAGGAAGTTGTTCGTCAAATTCACGAAGCCGGCCTTGACTCGCTGCCGGGCGGCGGAGCGGAGATTCTGGACGACCGGACGCGCCGCAAGATCAGCCGTCTGAAGGGCAGTTGGACCGAATGGATGGACGTCATGCGCACGGCGCACAAGATCGGGATGAACACGACGGCTACGATGGTCATCGGATTCGGGGAATCGATGGAAGAGCGCGTGCTGCACATGCTGCGCGTCCGCGAAGCCCAGGACGATTGCATTAATAATAAATACCCGTCGCCGGGCTTCCTGGCGTTCATCTCGTGGACGTTCCAGCCGGACAACACGAATCTGAAAGCCGAGAAGCTGGGAGCCGACGCGTACTTGAAAAACGTGGCGATCAGCCGCCTGATGCTCGACAACATCCCGAACTTCCAATCGTCGTGGGTAACGATGGGACCGGAGGTCGGCAAGCAGTCGCTCCATTTCGGCTGCAACGATTTCGGCAGCACGATGATCGAGGAGAACGTCGTATCGGCCGCAGGCACGACCCACAAGGTCAACATCGGCTCGACGCTCGACCTGATCCGTCAGGCTGGCAAAATCCCGGCGCAGCGCAATACGAAGTATGAGATTTTGCGCGTGTTCGATGATGCGAATGCGAAGGTTGAGAATGATTTTGTGATGCAGAATTAGGTTGGGGATTTGTGCGATTTCGATGAATGAGGTAAATATATCATAGGTAGATTAACGGGGATGTACCACACGTAATGGTGCATTTACCCTGTTAATGGACGGTAGTAACTACAACGCTTGTCTGTATTAATCTCTCTGGAAGGGATTAGTAGGGGCAAGCGTTTTAGTGTGTGGAGGAGATGATAGGGGGCTATGAAGCGTTATGGAACCGGATGCTTCGGGAAGTAAAGAAGCAGGCATACCATTCCGGCTCTACTTTTAATAGATCTAAGCGAAAGAAGGTCCCCTTTTTACTTGTCTTATCTGCAAGTGACGCAGTTTGCCTATCGGGAATGGAATGGCTGTTAGGCTTTCTGCCCTGCTTCAAGCGGAGACAGGGACCCGAATAGGAGCGGTTTGTGAGGCAATCGATTCCTTGTGTAGAAGTGATAGCAGGCCGTTCCAAGTGAAAAGTTACCTTCTTCTGCTCAAACAGGTTGTCCGGAATCCCTTGATTGAACAAGGATTGTAAGGTAGGGGATTCCAGACAAAACTCGCCAGAAGGTAATCTTTCCCTTTCCACTTGGAGCACGCTACCTACCTCACAAGCCGCGGAATTGTTCGTCCAGCTCAGCGCCGCTTGGGCCGCCGGCACCGGGAGTTGTTCGATCCCAGCCGGTTGTCCGGCTCAGTACCGTAGGAATGCTCCGCCGCTGCTCGGACGACAGTAGCGCATCGTAGGAGATGACGTGTCTGGCGGAGATTTCTTTCCGGTACCGGTCGAGTTCTTCACTTTTCGCTATAAATTGCTCCCGCGTCGCTCCGTCCGGACGCGACTTCTCATAGCCGTACCGGATCACCTCACGGGTCAGCTCCAGATGGCGCAGCCCTTCGCGCAAAAAGGCGATGCGCTGCTTCACTTCCTCTGCGCCATCGTCACTGTCGCCGGCTACAGTCTGATCGGCTCGGTCGAGGAGGGCGTACGCTTCACCGAGCACTGAGTCCGTATACAGATACGGAAGCGTGTACCAGCCGCTGTTGAGCGGGGAGCCGGGAAGGTCATACTGCCTGACGACGGTTTCGAACCGGCCGTTCGGGTCCATCGTAACACCGTTGCCGGCGGATACGTTGTAGGCCGTTTTCTCGGAGAAGCGCTCCCAGTAGCCGATATAGTCCTGAATGATCGGCGCAGCCTTGCCGAAGGCAGACGCGTATTCGGCTATAACGTCGTCCACGGACAATTCGGGACGCGCCGACAGCCGGGCGATTAAGTAATAGTTAAGTCCCTGCGTCCCCCAGTACCCCATAATGCTGTCAAAGTCGAAGCCGATCATGCCGTGCTGCTGGGCGAACTTGAAATAGTTGCCCGTCGCATGCAGCATCAGGTTCGGGGCGATCGCTCCCGAATGCCACCAGTTCGGGCGCAGAAACAGCTTCGCCACGGTATCGTGCCACCCCTGCCATTGTTCATACGCCTGGAAGGTGTGCACGAAGCCGATCACCATGCCGTCCTTCAGCTTCAGGCCGTTGGGAGGCGGCTCCTTGTAGGAGCTGTAGGCGTAAGTTGAAAGTGTTACGTTAGGGTTGAGCACACGCATCTTGCCGAGCAGCCGGTTCCAAAACTTGACGTATCGCGCGGTAAGCTGGCCTTCGGCTTTCCAGATCGCGTCGATCGATTGCCCGGCCGGTTCGTCCATCGCGAGACAGCCTGCGCTGATGCAGAAGCCGCTTCCGTCGTTGGGAGACACGTTCCAATTGTCTGGCGATCCCGCCGCTTGCCATTCGCGGATAATAACGTCGTCGACCGCTTCGTTGCTGAGGTCCAGCTTGACCCGTTCGGAGAGGACCTGCTTCTGGCCGGCGGGCGGCTGCGCGAAGTATTCGGGATGCGCCTTCCCGTATTTGTCATACCACGCCGTGAAGGCATGGCCGAAGGCAAACTGGCTGCGGCTTCCCATCAGATGGACGCCTAACCAGCGCTCGATCTCCGGCCCTTTCTCGATCGTCCGCAATCTCCGCTGTTCCGCTTCGGGCTGTCGGGTCACGTCCATGTCGGGCAGTTCCAGCGTGTCCCGGCGGGGGACGTATGTGCCGAGCTCGCCCGGCCACAAGTAACGGACACCGATAGATTCGTCGAGGAAATAACTTACCGCATATAAGATGGCGGCATTGCTCGCTCCCGTCAGGACGAGCCGGTTGTCTCTCACCGCGACCCGGTAAGCTTCCTTCTCCAGATCGGCGGGACGTATACCCGCCGCTTCCGTCATCGGGCCGGGCCCGACCAGGATGCGGATATGGGACTCGGGTACGTCCAGACGTTCCAGTTCCTCCGCGTCCACAACAGGCAGGTCGGCTCCGGTCGCTTTGCGAATCCGGCTGCGCAGCTCGTCGATCGCTTCCTTGCCGATCGCGCCATTTTGCCGTACGATGACCGCCCTAGATTCCCCTTTGTATACCAAGTACAAGTTGTTCTCGTGGTCCTTAAGCATGATAACGCCTCCGATGCATGCAAGGAGGAATAAGAATAGCAGAATAGCCAACCAAGAAGCTTTGCGCATCCTTCCTTCCTCCTTTTTGAATTGTGACGCCTTTTATGTCCACCGCTCTATATCCGGCAAGTCGAAATACCGGAGCATACCGGGCATGATGATGCCTTCGCTGTCCAGCGGATCGTACTCACGCGAACGAACGAAGTCGGCGATGCTGCTTATCCCGTTCACAGTTTCGACCTGCTTCAACCGGTCGTCCAGGATCGCGGCCAATGCTGCGTACATGCCGAACCGTCCGTCCGCATACAGCCGGATGTCGGGATTCTCTCCGCCGCTGAGCGACTCAACGAGATCGAGGGCGCGCACGACGTCGAACGTCCGCAGTGCGGCCAAGCTGTCATCCAGCCAATACAGATCGGTCGCAAACTTATGGATCGTGCCGAAAAAATCGTGCATGCCGCCGGCCGCCGTAACGCCGTTCGGCATAACCGTTCCATCGCCGGATACGTCTAGGACGAATACCGCCCGGCCGGCCTTGCACGTTTCGCGAATCCAGCGAAAACGCGGGCCGATGCTTTTCGTGCCGCGCGCCCACAGGCCGATTGTGACAGACGCCGGCCCCTCGCATTCGCTTGAACGGAATAGCAACCCATGATTGAACAGCGACGTCTGGCTCCACCACAGGATACGTTCGATGCTGAGCTCCTCGTCCAGCTCGCCGAGTAAAGCCCTCCGCGTATTAAGCGGACAGGCCGATCGCCCGCCGTATACCCGCTCGCGCAGCCAGACGAGTGCCCGCTCCTTCCTTGCCGGCTCCGGCATCGCGGTTGAAGCTTCTTCCAGAAGGGCAAGCCGGCCGCAGTTCGCCTCATGGATGGCGTGCGCATCGACTCTGTCGCCGCGCAGCTGCCCGCTTTTCGTGCACCTAAGCAGCTCCGGGGAAATTGGTTGTATCCCTTCCCACGAGCAAACGGGCGGCTTGCCCAGCAGATGTTTGCTGAAAAATACAGCCGCCGCTTTCGCCATAGGAGGCGAATACGTATGGACGCAGGCGTCTTCGAAATATTCCAGCTCCGCTTCTCCGCAGTTGCCATACATGTCCCAAAACCGTTTCGTCCGCTCAACCGTTCTGCGGGTTCCTTCGATCGGGAAGAAATCGTACTCCGCCGCCAAGACGAGCGCGGGACGCGGCGCCATAGCCATCAGCAGGTCTTCATGATCGAAACCAAGCTTCGTAAGGCCTGGCCATATTTGCTCCGCGTCTTGCGCCTGTCCCGCGTACATATAGGACTCGCGATTCATAATGAAGGCAGCGGGCGCGGCAGCCGCGATGCGGGGATCGCACAGCATCATCATGCTTGTCTGCATCCCGCCGCCGGAACAGCCGGTGACCCCGATTTTCGCCGGATCGACCTCCGGCCGCGTGCAGAGATAATCGACCGCGCGCATCGCGTCGTGAATGAAGTAGCGGGCTGAGCAGTCGCCGAGCGGCAAGCTTTGCCTGCCGGCATATTCGTGCTCCCGCGTGGAGGCGGCAACCCTGGTAGCGCTCGTATCGCGGTCGTAATAGCTGAGCCGCTCACCCTGGCCGATCGGATCGATCGTCAGCACGATCAGACCGGCGCGAACGAGATGCTGCGAGACGATCTGATACACGTCGCCCTGCTTGGCCAGAGGGTTGTGCCCGCACAAGTGCAGCACCGCCGCGGAAGGCGCGCCGGTTCCTGCAGGAATGTACAAGTTTGCCGTCACCCAATGGTTCGGCCGCGATTGGAATATTACTTTGTCGATCGTATAGCCGTCGCGCTGTAAAGTACCGGTAAGGAGCGGATCGAGCGGGCAATCGCTCGGCGGAAGACCGCCAAGCGATTGGATAAACGCGCTCCTCATCCGGCTTTTGCGCCGTTCCAATTGCTCCAGGGTAACAACTTCGTCCCGGTCCCGGTCCCCCGCAGCGAAAGCTTCCGCCGAACGGCTGTAAACATGCCGCTTCAACTGATCGTTGACATCGTAGATGCCCAGCTTGCCATGTTCCAGGTCGGTTACGTTCATCGGAATTCCTCCCGTGCATCAATCTGATTCTGTTTTTCCTTGCCGCGCGCCGCTTACTCGATGATTTTCTCGATCACCACATCATCAAGCCATACCGATCCGCCGACGCTGACTTGCTCAAAAATCCGCGTTGGCGAGCAGGGACGCTACCTGCATGCACCAGCCGTTTTCCTGCGGACGCCCCGCCCTCCGCGTAACCTGCCGCGGGAGCGTGGATAAGTTTCGATTCATATTCGGGCCTCCCCGCACTTATTTCTTCATCTCGCTCTCCACATATTTCTCGGCTTGCTCCTGCGCGCTGCGAATCGCACTGTTCAGATCGGTCTCGCCCGTGACGAGCTTCAGCACATTCGGCGTCAGGAACGACAATATTTTCGTATCGTAGATGCTTTTGTACGCCATCGGAGCCAAGTTGTTGTAATAGACAGCGCCCCAGTTTTTCCCTTTGTGCTGGCTTTCCGTGCCGATTGCTTTTTTGATCGTATCGTCGTTCAGTACAGTCATATACCCTTGCTTGGAGAAGTTCATCTGCATCTCGGCCGACGTCATATATTTAATGACTTCCATCGCGGCGTCTTTATTTTTTGACGTTTTCGTGATCGCGAAGGTTTTCGGATTCGCCTGCGAGCCCAGCTTCGGCTTGTCTTTCAGGACCGGAAGCGAGACGAGGTCCCAATCGATGTCCTTGACGTGCTGAGGGCCGTCGAACGGAAACTGCGAGTTGAACACCATCATCGCCAGCTCCTGCGAGGCGGTCATCTCGGTGTAATACGGCACCTTTTTCTTCGTAGTGGCCCATTCCTTGTATCCGGAAGTCGCCTGGTTCAGGAAATACGTCTCCAGCGCCAGCCGCCACCGTTCGTCGGTCAGCATCGGTTTCTTGCTCTGCGGGTCGTAGAGCGGCATCGAATACTGGCTCATATTGAGAATATGGGCGGGGGATGCCGAGTACCCCATATAGGAGACGCCGCCTTCGCTGCGGGTCAGTTTCCGGTTCAGCTCGCCGACCTCGTCCCACGTCATGCCGTCTTTCGGATACGGAATGCCGAACTTGTCGAAGATGCCTTTGTTGTAAAACATCACCTGAACCAGATTCGTCACCGGCAGAAAGTACAATTTGCCGTCGCCCATCGTCTTGATCCCGTCGATCAGCGTCGAATCGAACTTGGTCAGATCGACGCCGTGTTTCTTGATCAGCTCGGTCATATCGAGCTTCATATCAAGCCCGAACAGCGGGTCCGGCATGCCGTTAATGCCTGCGATAATAATATCCACGTGCTGACCGGCTACAATGAGATCTTGCAGCGTCGTGCCTTTCGCCGCCTGAATGTATTTGATCGTATAGTTGGGGAATTTTTGCTTGATGAAAGCGCCGTACGACTGGTTGAATACTTCCTCCGAAGCTCCGCCCTGATCTTGAATGACAAGCTCGACAGGCTCTTGGCTAACTTGATCTTCGACAGGCGGTTTAGCTGTCTCCTTGCCGCCGTTCCCGTTGCCTTCGCTCGTCGTATTGCCTCCGCACGCGGTCAGCAGACTTGCTCCTACCAGAACGCTGATTGCTGTCGTCCATACCTTGTTACTCATGGTTGGCACCCCTTATCGTTGTCGTCGAATGAATTCGTTCGGGGGGTCCCATTTCAGCCGTTGACCGGCATCGGGCCCGGACCCTATAATAAAATAGAATGGAAATCGATTACTACATCGCTTGAGTAACGCTAGGAGGAACGCTTATGATAAACCGCTTCGTTCCGCTGTCACTGAAGTGGAATTCCTTATTTGTCAGACTGCTTTCTTCCTTCCTGCTGCTGATCGTGCTGCTGCTTTCGTTTAATCTGTTCTCGTTCACTTTTTTCAAAACGAACGTTCACCGGGATATCGTCAGCTACAATATGCTGGGCTTGGCCAAATCGGTCGACAGCTACGAGAAGCATTTCAACCTGATCGAGTTTAATCTGATGCAGCTCGGCATGAGCCGGCCCGTTATGGCTTTGGGCAAAAGTCCGGACGTCTACGACTACACGCTGGCAGCTCAGGCGATCGAGCAAATGAAAACGCTAACCGGCAATCCGCTGTTGTTTCTGAACAATATTGTCCTCTACAATCCCGACCGGTCTTACTTTCTGGAGAAAAACGGGACCGGTGGCATGCCGGATCTGTTCACGAAGCAATATGCGAGCGATCGTTACGGTGCGGATTTCTGGGCGCAACAATGGAAGAGCGGCGGTTCAGCCTTCCGCCTGTTCCCTGCGGCCGGCTTTTATTCCACTTCGCCGATCAACGGCATCTCCGATAAAGGGATGCTGTTTCCCATCCTGATGAAATCCGGATCGTATGCGATTGCTGCTTTTCTCGACGCAGGAAAGCTGTTCGAACGGTTCCATGTCTCTCCGAACAATCAGTTCCTCATTCTGGGCCCGGACGGCCAGCCGCTGTTTCAGCACGGTGCGCCGTGGGAGATGAATACGCTTGCGCAGTCTTTCGGCTCCGGAGAAGGGCACGTGAAGAGCGGCGATAACTACTTGTTTTACAGAAAAGGCGCCGATACCGGCTTCACCTATATCAATATCGTTCCGTTCTCTCATATCGCGGGTCAAGTGTCCCGGCTTAACGCAGTGCTCGTTTCCGTTCTGGGGAGCGCGCTTCTTATCGGATTTTTCCTGGCGGTCGTGCTTAGTCTCAAGTTCAACAGTCCGATCCGCAAAATGATCTCCGGCTTCCAGAAATCGGGCTCTCCGCAGCCGTCCAAGACCAATATTCGCGAGCTCGATTGGATCAGCGACAAAATATCCGATATCGTGCGCTCCGAGCGTGAAATCCGCACCGATCTCGATCAGAAGAACGATCTGCTCAAATCGTACGGCTACTTGAGCAAGGTGAAAAACATGTATCAGCAAAGCCTGAACGAGCTGATCGACACCGATAAACCGTTCCGGCTGATCTTGTTCCGCCTGACGTTCACCGAGCGGTTCGACGGGTTGTCCGGCGAAGAACGCGAGAAGGCGTCCTATTATATCCGGGAGCTGATCGCTCTGCAGCTCGGCGAAGGTTTCGCGGAATCGACCACGCTGCAAGTGGAACGCGACCAAGTGCTTACGCTCGTGAGCGGCGAAGTGGATACCGGCGATATCCTGAACGTATTGAACCGCCTCAAGCATATTGCGGACCGGGACCAGACGTTTTTCCTGATGACGATAGCAGTTCCTCCGTTATCATGCCGCCCCGGCGAATTCGCATCGGCTTATGAGGAGGCCTGCCACATGCTTCTGGAACGACGGTTGGCCAGCGAGATCCAGATCGTCACGAAACGCTCGTCTGCCGCCCCCGATTTGCTGATCGCTCCGGCGGACGATCAGGAACTGTCGATCCAGCTGCAGGCCGGCGAGCGGGACCGCGTCTTCGAACTGCTCGGCAAATGCATACGCAGGCTGGAGGAGAAACATGCGAGCGCGCATCGCTTCGCTTTGTTCGCACAAGAAATATCGTCCAAGATCGAGAAAACGCTGCTGTTTTATCAGCTCGATACGAAAATTTTCCTGGAGCGTCATGCGCCCTTTGACCGGATCGGGAAGTGTACCGGAATCGGCCAGCTGGAGCGCCTGCTCGCGGATATGACCGAGGAAGCCTGCATGCTGGTCCAGGAAAAGAAAGCGCGCCAGGACCCGGTGAAAGACTTCGTTCTGGAATACATCATGACGCACTACCGTCAGGATCTGTCTCTGGAGACGGTCGCCGATCAGTTGCAAATGTCGCGCAGTTATTTATCCACCTATTTCCGGGACAAAACCGGCATGACCTTCACCGATTACCTGAACGCGCTCCGGATGAGCAAAGCCAAGGAGCTGCTTAGCTCCGGCGAAGACCTCCGGATTGGCGAAGTGGCCGGGGAGATCGGTTACCGGAACGTCAATTCATTTATCCGTATGTTCAAGAAAATATATGGCGTTACGCCGGGCGAATATCGCCGGATCGCTCTGCAAGACAGGATCGGCCGAGGGTAAGCGCAGGCGGTACCCGGGCGGCTACCAGCTCGCGGCTGACGCTTCTGCCTGGAATGGCAGCCTCAGCCTGCGGGTCGGGCCTTGTCCACGGCGCTTACGGCGCCGGGGCGCCCCTGTGGCGGTCGTACTGCCGCTGCTTCGCCTGCAGAACGCGATCCAGTCCGAGTGAGACAACCGTAGCGTTGAACCGCTCCCAGTCGATCGTCTCCGGTCCGGTAATGAAGCGGGCCAAAGCCGATTCGACATAGGCGCGCAGCGGGGCGCCGTACAGCGCGTCCGTCTCCTTCTCCTCGGGAGTAGGAAGCGTCAGCGATATCGCCGGGATCAGATAGGGCTTCACTTTGTTGGCAAGCTCCGCGCCGACCGGATCGGATTCGAGCATCGCCTGCGGCTGAAGCGACAACGGTCCCTTGTCTGCGCGAATCCACGGCAGCGTCGGCATCGCCCCTAACGATCGGAGCAGCCGGGTCAAGTCCAACCCGTCCGGATGATTAGTCGCATATTCGGTAAACCGCGGCTTGCCGTCCGCCATCGTATAGCTGAGCCCTTCGACTCCGAAATTGACGATCCGGCTGCCTTCCTCGCTCGCATAGATGTAATCGAGCCAGCGGATCGCGAGTTCCGGATTCGGGCTGCTGCTCGATATGCCGAACCAGGAGCTGACCGGGCCGTATATCTCATAAAATCCGCTGCCATCCTTTGCTTTAGGCGGTGCGGTCATCACCCATTCCGCATGCGGATCGCCCGCCTGGCGATTGCCGAGCTCGTATTTGGGCCGCAGATTCAGGAAGCCGTTAAGCGCGCCTACACGTCCCGCCGATACCTCGGACAGAAACGAATCCATCGATTTCGTCAAAAAGTCCGGCGCCAGCAGCCCCTCGGCATACAAGTTGCGCCACCATTCCACCAGTTCTTTCGTTTCCGGCTCCAGCCACTCATACTTCACCGTGCCGTTCGCATCCGGGTAAAACCCGTCGCTGTAAAAAAGATGGCCGCCGACGGCGCTTCCGAACAGCTTCAACCCTTTCAGCCCCAAATCCGGCAGCAGCGGTATTTCGTCCTGAAGGCCGTTGCCGTTCGGGTCGTTCTCCTTAAACGCTTTCAAGACGGCGTACCATTCGTCCAGGGTGGACGGTTCCTGCAGCCCGAGCCGGTCCAGCCAATCTTTGCGGATCATCAGTCCGTACGGATCGGTGTAAGCGACGCCGGTCACCACGGATGCAAGCGCATACAGTTTTCCGTCCGCAAGCCGCAGTTTTTTGTCGATTTCCGGATTTTCCCGTAGGAAGGCGGCTATGTTAGGAGCATGTGCGGCAATCAGATCGTCCAGCGGAACGATCGTCCCCTTGCCGGCCAACGTGACCGGATCGCTGTCCGGAATGTAGAAAATATCCGGCAAATCAGTGCCTTTCGACAGCCTCAGCCGAATCGAATCGCCGAATTGTTCTCTGGGAAGCACTTCCCAATCAATTTGCACGCCGGTCCGTTTCTCGATTTCCTGCCATACCGGCAATTGATCCGTATAGCTGTTGCCCGCAAAGTAATTGTCGTTGGTCGCCACTCGGAGGACGGGTTTTCCGCCGGACACCGGTCCGGGTGAGGTAATAACGTCTTCCGGTTGCTTGACCGGGGACTCTTGCCGGCAGCCTGATCCAACGGTCAGGATAGATGCGATAGCGATCGCCGCCGCGATCGGCCTTCTGCTTCTCATGGAATAAGCCCCTTCCGATCGTTGAATATCCCGAAGGATGTTCAAAATCTGTGCTGCAAAGTCGTTCGCCTGGCTTGTAATTGTCCCTATCGTACAATAACCAGGGACGATTCGCGACTACTTTTTCCTCCTTTCCTTTTACCGTTTTTGCGAACTTCTTGAGCAGCTAGGGCTTTCCGCTACGTCCGTGCAAACGGACGATGCCAGCTACATTGAATGTAACTGGCACCGGTACGGCTGTATATCGCATTTTCGTCTCATTATCGCCGCATTGTCGCTTTTTCCGACGATCCGCATATAATCGAACGATCGGCATAGTCCGGGATACGCCGGCCGGGAGTGACTACCGTCCCGCTTCCATAACCTCGTCCAGCGTCGGCATGCCGTCCTGCGCGCCGAACTTCGTAACCGACAGCGAAGCGGCTTTGCCCGCAAAGGCGATCGCCTGGTGGAGCGTCCATCCGAGAGCGAGTCCGTAGCTTATAGCGGCGTTAAACGAATCGCCTGCGCCGGTTGTATCTACGACTTGTACCTTCATAGCCGGGACGGTTACGAGTGATCCGCTGTCGTCCACATACGAGCTTCCTGCCGCTCCGCGGGTGACCACGAGCTTATGGCCATGACGCCGCTCCCAATCGGTCATGCTTTGCTGCCAGGCGGCTTCCGAATCGGGCTCTACGCCACTCAGAGCGGCAAATTCGGTCTCGTTGGGCGTCAATAGATCGACCAGCCGAATCAGCTCATCGGGCAGCGGTTTGGCCGGGGCAGGGTTCAGCACCGTCTTTACTCCTGCGGAACGGGCGATCGTGAGTGCTTGACGTACGCTCTCCAGCGGAATTTCCAGCTGCACGAGCAGCAGATCGGCTTGCCGGATAAGCGATTCGCAGGAGGAGACTTGATCCGCTGAGCAATGTTCGTTAGCTCCGGCTACGATGGCGATACAATTATCTTGACGGGTATGGAAAATAGTGGCTGTACCTGTAGATACGCCTTCCAATATAGAGATATGCTCCGTATTCACTCCATGGCGTTTCATTTGACCGATAATTTGATCGCCGAACGGATCGCCGCCTACGGCGCCGATCATGTCGATCTGAGCGCCCAGGCGGGAACAGCCGACGGCTTGATTAGCGCCTTTGCCCCCGGGAATATAGTGAATACTTTGGGCTTGAACGGTTTCCCCGACTTTCGGCATTTGTTCCATAGAAATGACGAGGTCCATATTTAAGCTTCCGACGATAACGATACGCGGAGTTTTGGCCGGCATCCGGGTTTCCCCCTTGTGTAGGTTCTATTAGGTTCTAATCGATAACAATTCCCTAATCAGAATAACGAATCGTCCCGCTTCGTGATATCTCGATGTGGGGGATTTTTTATACGATCCGGCTATCATTGAATCATTCTGCAAGGCATTTTACCCGTAAAAAAGAGCCCCGGCCCGGAACGAATCCGTTAGCCGGAGCTTGTAGGTATAATTAACCGCTGAATCCGTAAGTAGGTAAACCTTTAACAGCGGACCGGTAGACGTACAGCCCGCCAGCGAGCGGCTGATTCGCCAGACTTGCCTCTGAAATGCCGGTGCGTGCGGAGGTAATGTACAGCTCATCCAGATCGGGACCGGCGAACGAACACGAGCTGGATTGCTCGGACGGGACGTCCACTTTCAGCAAAAGCTCGCCTGTGGCGGGGTTCCATCTGCGGATGCCGTATCCTCCCCACAGGGCGACCCAGATCATCCCTTCCTCGTCGCAGGTCATCCCGTCCGGGACGGCGCCCGGTTCCGTTACTTCCACGACTACCCGGGGATTGCTGATCTCTCCGGTGGACAGGTCATAGTCGTAGGCCATCACTTTTTTCGTAGGGGAGTCGATATAATACATCGTGCGGTTGTCCGGGCTCCAGGCAAGTCCGTTCGAGCACGATACGTTTTCCAGTACGGTACGGATCGTCAGATCCGGTTCCAGGCAATACAAGGCGCCTTGTCCGGGCGTTCCGTCCAACGACATCGTGCCGGCCCAGAATCGTCCGGCGGCGTCGCATTTCCCGTCGTTGAACCGGGTGTTCGGCTTGCGACCTTCCGGATTGCCGAGAAAAATCAGTTCTCCGGTTGCCGGATCGCAGGCGTAAAATCCGTCCTCCAAAACGATGACCGTCCCGCCCGATCTGCGCGGCACGACCGCACCGATTCTGGAAGGAACCGATATGGATGCGACCGTTTTTTGCGCGGCTACATCGTATGTATGCAACGTTTTTTCTTCGATATTGACCCAGTACAGGCAGCCGTTACGCTCGTCCCAGCTCGGTCCTTCTCCCAACGCCGCTTTGGCGTCCACTGCGAGTTCCGCTTGCGACATCCTGATATCCTCCCTAAGGCATATTTCCTACATTATACACTGTTTCGTCCGCTTGTGGTCATCAATTCGTCGGATCATCAGATAACCGCTGTTCAGGTGCCAAATTGTTGTTTGTATATCTCCTTTGCTCCAGCCATATACTTTTAGAAAGCCGTAATTGGTTCGGCCGCTGTATGTAAGGCTTCGGGTACGAAGCTGTTCGTATTACCGGTCGCAAGAAGGGAGTGAGTCAGGTGGAGCTGTTTGCCGTTACGCTAACGAAAGATTGGGCGTCCTACATCGACAAGCTGTACGTCAAGCTGTCGTTTGCCGCCCGGGATTTACATAGGAAGGGTCATCCGGTGCGGATCGAATGCGATACGTTCAAGACGCATACGACGCTGCGGTGCGTGGCGGAGCTGCCCGAATTCCGGCTCGACGAGTCGGGAACGGCGGTATTCCGGATGGCAGCCGATACGCTGGCCTCCTATATTTTGGACGAGATGGAGCCGCGTCTGCTGCGCGAGATCATCACGGGACCGTACCGATATACCGAAGAGGAAGAAATAACGTCCATCGAGCAATATTGCAAGCAGCTGCTGGGCGAGCCCGAGCCAAGCGAAAGTCTGCCCAAGCCGCGGCAGCGGACGCAGCATAAAATAGCCGATGCTTTGTTCGCCTATCTGGAAGAGCATAACCGGCTGCATCTGCTCGGCTTCATCCGGTTCCGGCTGGCCGACTATACCAGCGAGCTCCGCGAGGTGGCGGAGTATGCGATTGACGAATACATTATGGATATGCAGTATCAGGAGTTTATTTCGCTGCTGAAATATTTTGTATACATTCAGGAAACGAAAATTCCGGTCGCTCATCTGATGCATCACGGCGGCAGCGACTTTACGATGTACAACGAGCAGATGAAACCGATCAATACTTCCGAGTTCGAAGGGTTCACCATGGAGCTCATCGACAAGGAGATTAATTTCGAGGATATGATCGTGAGCACGCTCATCTCGGTATCGCCGCAAAAAATCGTCATTCATACCCGGGAGCCGGAAGAGCAGATTGTCAAGACGATTATGCAAATCTTTGAGAACCGGGCGATGGTGTGCACGTATTGCAAAGTGTGCGGAACTGTCCTGAGCGGAATGAACAAAGACCAGTCTTATCCATAATCGTGGGGAAGCACTCCGGATTGGCGGCCATTGACACACCCGTACAGATCTTGTATCATGAGTGCATATAAAACCGATAATAAGCAATGACCAAAGACATGAATCCCTGCAAGACTGTCCAGAGAGAGGAGACTCGCGCTGCAATCTCCTTCTGTTCGACCAGCGGATTTACCCCTTTGCAGCTTTGGCTCGAACCCGCGACAGGCGCGGCAGTAGAATCCAGCGTCTCATCCCCGTTACCGGATGCCATAAGGTTTCGTCTGCCATGGCCGGCAGCGAAGCGAATTAGGGTGGAACCACGAGAACAAACACGCTCGTCCCTTGCGGGATCAGCGTGTTTTTTGTTGTTTCGCCAAGTCCAACAACCGGTCCCTAACCGGGCACAAGCAGGAGGAAAACGAAAATGTCGATCAAGATCACCTTGCCGGACGGAGCGGTCCGGGAATACGAAACCGGGAGCACTATCGAAGACGTAGCGGGATCGATCAGCTCCGGACTGAAAAAAAACGCGGTAGCCGGTAAAGTGGACGGCAAAGTCGTCGACTTGAACCACAAGCTCGAAGGCAACGCGAAAGTAGAAATCGTGACGCTCGATTCCGACGACGGACTCGAAGTATACCGCCACAGTACGGCGCACTTGATGGCTCAGGCGCTTAAGCGGATTTACGGCGACAAAGGCGTGAAGCTCGGCATCGGTCCGGTCATCGAAGACGGCTTTTACTACGATATCGATCTGGAACAGCCGGTTTCCTCGGAAGATCTGGAGAAGATCGAGAAGGAAATGGAGAAGATCACCCAGGAGAATTTGCCGATCGTCCGCCGCGAAGTAAGCCGCGAGGAAGCGATCCGCATCTTCGAAGAGATGGAGGACCCGCTGAAGCTGGAGCTTATCCGCGATCTGCCCCAGGATTCGGTCATTACGATTTACGATCAGGGCGAGTTTTTCGATTTGTGCCGGGGGCCGCACTTGCCCTCGACCGGACGGATCAAGGCGTTTAAGCTGCTCAGCGTAGCAGGCGCTTACTGGCGCGGAGATTCCAAAAATAAAATGCTTCAGCGCATCTACGGGACCGCATTCCCGAAAAAGGCGCAGCTGGACGAGCATCTCGTATTGCTCGAGGAAGCGAAGAAACGCGACCATCGCCGGATCGGCAAAGATTTGAAGATGTTTACGTTCTCCAAGGAAGTCGGCCAAGGATTGCCGCTGTGGCTGCCCAAAGGCGCGAAGCTCCGCCGTCTGATCGAACGGTACATCGTCGATCTGGAAGAGTCGCTTGGGTACGACCATGTGTATACGCCGGTGCTCGGCAGCGTCGAATTGTACAAAATATCGGGCCACTGGGAGCACTATCAGGAAGACATGTTCCCGAAAATGGAGCTGGACAACGAGGAGCTCGTCCTTCGTCCGATGAACTGCCCGCACCATATGATGATTTACAAAAGCGATCTGAGAAGCTACCGCGATCTGCCGATCCGCGTAGCCGAGCTGGGCACGATGCACCGCTACGAGATGTCGGGCGCGCTGACCGGTCTTCACCGCGTACGCGCCATGACGCTGAACGACGCCCACATCTTCTGCCGTCCGGATCAGATCAAGGAAGAGTTTGCGCGCGTCATCGGCCTGATCCGCCAAGTGTACGAAGACTTCGGAATCAAAGACTACCGCTTCCGTCTGTCGTACCGCGATCCGAACGACACCGAGAAATATTTCCCGGACGACGCGATGTGGGAAATGTCCCAGCGCATGCTGAAGGAAGTCGTCGAGGAGATGAACCTTCCTTACTTCGAAGCGGAAGGCGAAGCGGCGTTTTACGGACCGAAGCTCGATGTGCAGATCCGCACCGCGCTCAAAAAGGAAGAAACGCTGTCGACCGCGCAGCTTGATTTCCTGCTGCCGGAGCGGTTCGGCCTCGAATATGTCGGCGAAGACGGCAACAAGCACCGTCCGGTTGTCATTCACCGCGGGATCGTGAGCACGATGGAGCGAATGACGGCGTTCCTGCTGGAAAACTTCGTAGGCGCACTGCCGACTTGGCTGTCCCCGGTCCAAGCCGTAGTCATCCCGGTATCCGACAAATTCGACGACTACGCGAAGCAAACGGTTGAGCGTCTGCTTGGCGCCGGCGTCCGCGCTGAAGCGGATCTGCGCAACGAGAAGCTCGGTTATAAAATCCGCGAGGCACAGCTCGAGAAGACTCCTTATATGCTCGTAGTCGGCGAGAACGAAGTGAATAACGGAACGCTTTCGGTGCGCAAGCGCGGCGAAGGCGATATCGGGGCCCATGGGACCGATGCCGTAGTGGCAATGATTACCGAAGAGATTCGCAGCAAAAAAGCTTAATGAGGTTGTTCACGCATTTAATGATACAGGCTATGACCAAAGACATGAATGCCGGCAAAGCTTCCCAGAGAGAGGGGAACAGGTGAAAGCCCCTCAAGCCGTAGCCGGACATTTACCGCTTTGCAGCCGCTATGGCGAACGGACGGACCGCTATTTTGGGGTCCCGTCTCACTAGCTGTAGCCGCCTCATCCCCGTTATCGGATGCCGTAAGGTAACGCACGCTTGCCGGTGAAGGAAGCGGCGGTACGAACTTAGGGTGGAACCACGAGACACACGCTCGTCCCTTTCTGAGGGATGGGCGTGTTTTTTCGTTCTCATAAACCAATAGGGAGGAATATCAAATGTCGATTCAAGTGGAATTGCCGGACGGGTCTGTAAGGGAGTATGCGCCGGGTACGACTGTCGCTGAGGTGGCCGGGTCGATCAGTTCTTCATTAAAGAAGCTTGCGGCTGCCGCCAAAGTAAACGGCAAATTAGTGGATTTAAGTTGCAGGCTCGAGAACAGCGCGAAGGTTGAGATTATTACGCTGGATGGCGCGGAAGGACTCGAGGTCTATCGTCACAGTACGGCGCATCTGATGGCGCAGGCGCTCAAGCGGATTTACGGGAACAAGGAAGTCAAGCTGGGGATCGGCCCGGTTATCCAGAACGGCTTTTATTACGATGTCGATCTGGCCGAACCGCTGTCCTCGGACGCTCTCGGGAAGATCGAAGCGGAGATGGCAAGCATCGTCCGGGAGAACTTGCCGATCGAGCGCAGAGAAGTAAGCCGGGAAGAAGCGCTGCGAATATTCGGCGAGCTGGAGGACCCGCTGAAGCTGGAGCTGATCCGCGATCTCCCGGAAGATGCGGTCATCACGGTGTATGCCCAAGGGGAATTTATCGACCTGTGCCAGGGGCCGCACTTGCCGTCTACGGGGCGGATCAAGGCGTTCAAGCTGCAAAGCGTGGCGGGCGCATACTGGCGCGGAGACGCGAACAACAAGATGCTGCAGCGTATATACGGAACGTCGTTCCCGAAACAGGAACAATTGGATGAGCACCTTGCGATGCTCGAAGAGGCGAAGAAGCGGGATCACCGCAAGCTTGGCAAAGAGCTCGGCCTGTTTATGTTTTCCGAGGAAGCTCCGGGCATGCCGTTTTATTTGCCGAAGGGGGCGGTGATCCGCAACGAGCTGGAGCAGTATTCGCGGCGCCTGCAGGCGGAGCACGGTTATGAAGAGGTGCGCACTCCGTTTATGATGAACCGGCGGATGTGGGAAGAGTCGGGACACTGGGACCATTACCGCGACAATATGTACTTCTGCGAAGTTGACGATACGACGTTCGCCTTGAAGCCGATGAACTGCCCGGGTCATATGATCATCTACAAAGGCGCGATGCATTCGTACCGGGATCTGCCAATCCGGATGTCCGAGTTCGGTCAAGTGCACCGGCACGAGTTTTCCGGCAGTTTGAGCGGTATGATGCGGGTGAGAACGTTTTGTCAGGACGATGCCCATATCTTCGCCCGGCCGGACCAGATCGAAGACGAGATCGGGAAGGTGATCGATCTGATCGGCCATATGTATGAAGCGTTCGGTTTTGAATATACGATGGAGCTGTCTACAAGACCCGAGCAGTCCATGGGCTCGGAGGAGCTCTGGGAGCAGGCGGAGTCGGCGCTGCGCAGCGTTCTGGATAAGCGTAACGTCCCCTACCGGCTGAATGAAGGCGACGGCGCTTTTTACGGGCCGAAGATCGATTTCCATGTCCGCGACGCGATTAAGCGAAGCTGGCAGTGTGCGACGATTCAGCTCGATTTTCAAATGCCGGAGAAGTTCGACCTCACTTATGTGGACGAAGCGAACCGCAAGATTCGCCCTGTCGTCATCCACCGTGCGGTGTACGGCTCGATGGACCGGTTCATCGGCATATTGACGGAGCATTACGCCGGAGCTTTCCCGGTATGGCTGTCGCCGGTGCAGGCGGTCGTTATTCCGGTGTCGGATAAATATAACGATTACGCCGGGGAGACGGTGCGGCGGATGCGGTCGGCGGGCATTCGGGCCGAGTCGGACTTGCGCGGCGAGAAGTTGGGTTACAAGATTCGGGAGGCCCAGCTTCAGAAAATTCCTTACATGCTCGTCGTAGGCGAGAACGAGGAACGCGATGCCACAGTCTCGATCCGCAAGCGGGATGGAAGCGACCTAGGCTGCTTTCCGGCTGATGTTGTTCCCCGCATGATCCAGGAGGATGTGCTGCACAAAAGATAACGGAAACGGATTTTTCGCATAGGCTGATCCGGATCGGGGCATCCTCTTCTTTGTAAGGGGAGGTAACCCATATCATGTTATCATCGAAGGTACGACTGTCCAGACGATTTTGGGCGGCGCTGCTGATGGCGCTGCTGCTGGCAGTGGGAGGGACGATGGAAAGTCGGTCGGACGGCGGATACGCCCGGTCCGCAGCAGCCCGGGCCAGCTTATCTGCCGGCACCGGCGCCGCGGCGACGCCGGAGGAACAGACCGGCCAGACGGATGACCCGGCGCAAACGGCTTCCGCTTCCGCTTCCGCGTCTTCCAGCGACACGGTTATCGAACGATTGTCGAAGCTCAAGTCCCGGCAAGAGCTGATCGAAAAAAATAAACAGTTCCCGATGCTTCACGCCGATCCGTCCCAGTTTCTGGAGACAGTTGAGGTTGTAGCCACCGGCTATTACGCCGGAGTCGAATCGACCGGCAAACGTCCCGGACATCCGCAATACGGCATTACGTACTCCGGAGTCAAGGTGCAGCAGGGCGTGCTGTCGACGATCGCCGCCGATCCGAAGGTGTTCCCCTTGGGAACGATCCTGTACATCCCCGGATACGGATACGGGATCGTAGCCGACACCGGCTCTGCGATCAAAGGCTTTAAGATCGATTTGTATTACAAGACGAAAGATCAGATTTACAAAGAATGGGGCAAAAAAACGGTTAACGTATTTGTCGTCAAACGGGGCGAAGGACGCGTTCGGGAGGAAACTTTACAGCAATGGAACGACATCTGGTCCGAGGTTTCCACTCGAAAAGTGAGTTCTATTGCCTTATAATGCAAGATTTAGAAGAAACGGATATTCCGCGTGTCGAAAACGGGATATTCGTTTCTTTTATTTTTACCTATAATATGCTAAAATGTTCCATACGGAAAGCGCATTCATCGCTGCTGGACTATTCCTTTTTTTCTATAGGAGATGATCCTGATGTGGACGAGCTTGATTCAAACGGACCAAAGCAGCAAGGAGCAGCAAGATGCATTGCTGATGGATGTTTACAAGCAGATGTTCATCGTAACGTATTCGATTATGCGCAACAAGTCAGAAGCGATGGATGCCGTTCAGGAATCTTGGGTCAAAATTTTGCGCAAGCTCGACACGCTGCGCGACCGGGATAAGCTGATGCAGTGGGCCAAAGTAATCGCAACCAACACCGCCTATAACATGATCAAGCGTAAAGTTGCCGTTTCGCTTTGTTCGCCGGAGGAGGACGGGATGGTGCTGGCTTCATCCGAAGGGGTTGAGGACCGGGTGCTGCGCAACATTATTTTCGAGGAAATTGCCAAGCTGGAGGAGAAGACGAGACAAATTTTAACATACAAATTTTATTACGATCTGAAAGACAAGGAGATCGCGGAGCGGATGGATTTGCCGCTCGGCACCGTCAAAGCCCGCATCCACCGCGGCAAGGAGCAGCTGAGGGCGATGCTGAACGACCCGATGCTGAAGCCGGACTGAGGTTTAGGATTTCGGCTGATCCCTTACATAATTTCTACCCCTCCATCAAATAATACAATACGTGGAGGTGAGTGGACATGGCGAAAAACAACAGAAACAACCAACAAAACCAGCAAAACAATCAGCAAAACAATAACGCTGAGTTTGCTGAAGAAGTAACGGCGCGCGCCAACAACAAAAATGCGGCGCAAAACAACGCGAACGCTAACGCAAACGCAAACCGCGAGTAAACATACGACAGCAAAGGGCTGTCCCCGAGATCTAGCGATCCGGGGACGGCCTTTTTTTGTTGACTGTTGGAGGTCAAAGCACAATAAACGCCAAGTATCATATCCGTCTCGAGACCGAGAACGATTTCAATCCGCCGACTCTATATTTCCCGCTCGAATTCTCATACAATGAAAGTACGGAAAAGGGTGACAAACCCAAAGCATGGAGGAATGTATCATGAGAAGCGACTTTTGGAGCAAGGCGATCGGCGGTTTCGTGCTGATCGGGATCGGCGTTTTGTTTCTGCTGAACCAGATCGACATTATCGATATGGACCTGGGATACATCATTTCGCATTTCTGGCCGTTGGTGCTGATCTTTATCGGACTGAGCGGCATTCTATCGCAGCGCAGCCTCCATCGGGGCGGAGGAGGAGGGTTCATATGGGGACTGTTCATGATCGCCCTCGGACTCGTATTCCTGAACAACAATTTCGGATGGATTCCCGGCTTCGGCATCTCCGATCTGATCAAGTTTGCGATTCCCGTCATTCTGATTCTGGTAGGACTCCGGATCTTGTTCCGCCGGCGGGAGCCGCAGCAGGAGCCGCCCTACACGCCCAAAGACTGGCAGCCGTACTCCTCCAGTCTGGATCAACAGGATGCTCCCGATCCCCGGATGAACGAGCCGCGCGAACATGCCGATCCGTCGTTCGCCCCTCCGCCCCCGCCTCCGCCGCCGGCCTGGTCCGACGACCGCGATGAGCGGCGCAGAGCCAGAAGGGACTGGAGACAGCAGAAGCGGGAATGGAAGCACGAGTGGAAGGACGAGTGGAAAGAAAACTTCGGCCACCACGACTACGGCTGCTCCGGCAAAGGGGTCGACAACCGTCACAATTTTATCGGCGACATCCATATCGGAAGCGATTATTGGCAGCTGAAGCCGCTTAACATCTCCCATTTCGTCGGAGATACGGTGATCGACCTGACGCGTGCGGACATTCCGTTCGGCGATACGACGATCAACATATCCGCCTTTGTCGGCGACGTAAAAGTGTTCGTGCCCAATGACGTGCAGGTGGGCGTCAGCGTCCGGATCTCGGCCTTTATCGGGGATATGAGCGTGTTCAACCGCCGCGAAGGCGGGCTGTTCCGCAATATGAACGAAGAAACGGTCCAATATCGGGATGCCGAGAAGCGGATTCGGATCAACGTCAGCACATTCGTCGGAGATGTGAGGGTGAAGCGGGTCGGATGAATCGGTTAAGCAGATCGAGCAATATCAAATGGCAGCTGTTAAGTTATTTTCTGGCGGCGCTCGCGATCGTAACGGGCGGAATGGGCGCAGGCTGGCTCCTGTGGCGCGATGCGCTCTCGGACAACAATATCTGGGTTGAATACGTGTTATTGCTGGTAGCGTCGGGCATAGCGATCTGTTATATGATCGTCACCCGGTATCAGCGCAAAATCGATACGCTGCATCTGGCCATCCTGCAACTGGCCAGCGGCAACTTGGGAGAAAGGATCCGTCCTCTGGGCATGGATCCGTTCGACCGTATATACAATGATTTTAACGTGATGGCTTCATCGCTCGAGAAGAGGGTCAAGCTGCTGCAGAAGGTCGGAGAAGAAAACGTGATGCTCCAGGCGGAGTCGAACGAGGCGGCGGTGATCGAGGAACGGAAGCGGCTTGCCCGGGATTTGCACGATACGGTCAGCCAGCAAATGTTCGCGATCCATATGTCCGCCTCTTCGCTCGCCAAGATGGTGCAGCGCGGGCAGACCGAATCGGTGGCGCCGATTCTGGAGCAGTTGGTTACGATGTCGAATTTGACGCAGAAGCAGCTCCGGGGGATGATCGCCCAGTTGAGGCCGATCGAGCTGGAGGGCAAACGGCTGTCCGAAGCGCTCGACAAATGGTTTCCCGATTATTGCAGGCAAAACGGGCTGCAGGGCAGCATCGATATCCGGCTGGACGGGCCGCTCTCCGACGGCATCGAGCACCAGCTGTTCCTGATCGTCCAGGAAGGAATGGCCAATGTGGTCAAGCACGCGTCGGCGCGCCACGTCGAGCTGGCGCTTCACGATAACGGCAATCAGTACGTGCTGCAGATGAACGATGACGGCCAAGGCTTCTCCAGCGATTCGATCCGCATGAACTCCTACGGACTGTCGACAATGCGGGAGCGGGCGCAGAAGCTGGGAGGCGAGATGGACATCTGGAGCAAGAGCGGGGCCGGAACCCGGATCAAGATCAGCATCCCTAAATTTATGGATGAGGACGAATCGGGCGGCGGGCAATCTGAAACGGAACAGGAGCAAACGGAATGACGGACCAGATGAAAATTATGATTGTCGACGATCACGATATGGTAAGGCTCGGGTTGAAGACGTATTTATCGCTGGAGGGCGATTTCGTTATTACCGGCGAAGCGGCGAACGGCAGAGACGCACTGACGAGGCTGAAGGAGACAAGCGAGGAAAATCTGCCCGATCTGATCCTGATGGATCTGATGATGCCGATTATGGACGGAGTTGAAACGACGAGGGAAGTCACCCGGCTTTATCCGACGATTAAAGTTATCTTGCTGACCAGCTTCCTGGAGGATGAGAAAGTGCTTCAGGCCGTAGAAGCCGGTGCGGTTACCTACGTGCTGAAGACCGTTTCCTCCGACGAGCTCGCACACGTCGTCCGCAGTTCGCTGCGCGGCCTGCAGGTGATGAATGCCGAGGTGTCCCAGGCGCTGACCCGGGGATTGCGCCAAAGATCGACCCAGTCCGGACAAGACAACGGTGAAGGGCTGACCAGCCGGGAGAAGGAAGTGTTGCTGCTCATCGCGGACGGCAAGTCGAACAAAGACATATCTGAGGAGCTGCACATCAGCATCAAAACGGTAAAAACGCATGTCAGCAACCTCCTTATGAAGTGCGAGGTGGAGGATCGTACGCAGCTGGCCATCTATGCCCACCGGAAAGGATGGAGCGGCAATCCCGACGCTTAAATGGAAGAAGGGATAAATTATGCCGGTTTGGCCCAAGCTATTGGAAAAAGCGAAGGAGCCAGCCATGAAGCCGATACCATCCGCTCTTGAGAGCCGTACGGACCATTTCGATCATGTCAGGGACCATGTCCAGCAGTTTCAATTTACGCTCGGAGGCAACTGGGATTACACGCAGGGATGCTTCGACCGGGCGCTGGACGAAGAGCACAAAGTATGGCTGCGCTTGCCGTTCGAGGTGACCCGCGGCCGTCTGGAAGGCGCCGAGACTTCCAATCCGGGGACGCTGATTATGATGGGCACGCCGTTTGTGCTGAAACATATTTACAACGAAGGACTCGATTCGGAAGCGGTCCCGCGTACGTACGGGGCGCTGATCGACCAGTTTCAGGACCCGGTCGACAAAGACGCGAGCGTAGAAGAACATTGGGTGACTCAAGCGAAGGAGCTGCTTCGCGAGGTGGAACAGGGGCTGGTATAGCCCCTTTTCGGCGTTTTCAGGTGTATCGTCTCTCTTTGTGTCAAGATCCCTTGGGTACACGGCTTTTTTAGATTCCTTTTAGTTTGTTTTAAGGTTCGTTTAAGGTTGCGGGTGCAATATATAGACATAAGGAACAGCACCACACGTTAACCGCCAGGGAGAACGAATCCGGAGGAGGAGATCTACAATGGACAACAACAAACGCGATTACAGCGACTTCTTCAAGCCGCAGGACGATACCCCTAACCGCAGCGCCCATGACGACGGGCAGAACGATCATAAAACCGAGAAGCCTTCGTACTACTATTCGTACGGACCGTTCAAATCGATTCCCGAAGAGCAGGGAGAAACGACAACCGCTTCATCCGAGCGGGGAACGTCGCAGGTGGAGATAACGGCGCCGCGCCCGGTGCGTCCGTACTTCGGTTATTCGCCCGAGCAGGACCGCCACATGCAGTCCGTCGCTCCGTCGCAAAACCAGTGGGAGTACAATAACGCCAAGAAAAAATCTTCCTTCAAGTCGTACTTCTCGGCTTTTATGGCTGGGGCCGTACTTGTAGGGGGGCTGATGTTCGCATCCGACAAAATGGATCTGTTCGGCGGCTCCGGGGCGATCTCTGCCGTGAACGGCAGCGGTTCCGGTATCGTGAACAAGGCGAATGGAAGCGGCGGCAACGGAGGAGCGACTACCGCTGCGCTCGATTCGGTCGTACGACCGGGGAACATTTCCGAGATCGTTAACTACGCGAGCCCGGCTGTCGTTAAGATCAACACGTACGTCAAAGCGAGCAACCGTTCGAGAAGCAGCACGAACAACGACATCTTCAACTTCTTCTTCGGCGACGGACAGCGGCAGCAGACGCCCAATAATAACGGCAATCAGCGCCAGTCCGCGGGAATGGGCTCCGGCTTTATTTTCGACAAGGAAGGCTATATTTTGACGAACGAGCACGTCCTGAACGGGGCCGACGAAATCGAAGTTGAGGTTCAAGGGTACAGCGAGCCGTTCAAGGCGAAGCTGCTCGGGTCGGAATACAGTCTGGACCTGGCCGTGCTCAAGATCGAGAAGAAGGACGGCAAAGACTTCAGCTTCCTGGAAATGGGCAGCTCAGACGATATCGCCGTAGGCGAATGGGTCGTGGCGATCGGCAACCCGTACGGCTTCGACCATACGGTAACCGTAGGCGTGCTGAGCGCGAAGGAACGCCCGATCGATATCCCGGACAACCAAGGCACCCGCGAATACAAACATTTGCTGCAAACCGACGCTTCGATCAACCCGGGCAACTCCGGAGGCCCTCTGCTCAATCTGAAAGGGCAAGTTGTCGGGATCAACACGGCGGTCAGCGCCCAGGCGCAAGGAATCGGCTTCGCCATTCCGACCAGCACGGTCACTTCGGTGCTGGAGAACTTGAAAAACAACGTGAAAATTCCGATTCCTTATGTCGGCGTCGGCATCCAAGACATTCAGCCGAGCTGGGTGCAGGAATTCAAGCTTGAAAATACGGACGGCGTCATCGTAGGCTCCATTACGCAAGGCGGACCTGCCGAAAAAGCAGATATTCAACCGGGTGACGTCATTATCGACATCAACGGCGAGAAAGTTCAAAACGTCGAGAAATTCCGGGAGAAAATCAAAAGCATGAAGGTCGGCGATAAAGTGACGATGACGATCGTACGGAGCGGCTCGAAACTGACGACCGCCGTGACGCTCGGCGACATGAACAAATAATACCGGATACGCGGGCGATGCGAGGAAAGCAGATCGGGACGAACGAACGTTCCGCTGCTTTCCTTTTTTTGATGCGGCCGTTTGCGTTCGTATCCGGGCGTATTATACGATAGAAGGATAAGAAGCTGTTGGATGGGCAGGAGGGTGAGCCGCTTGAGAGAGCATATTTTGGTTATAGACGATGATGATAAAATTACGTCGATGCTGCGCCGGTCGCTTGCGTTCGAAGGGTATTCGGTCGTAACGGCGAACAACGGGGCGGAAGGGTTGAAGCAGATGCTGGCTCTGGAGCCGAATCTGCTCATCCTGGACGTGATGATGCCGCATATGGACGGATGGGAAGTATGCCGCCGCGTACGCGAGGGCGGGAGTCAGGTGCCGATTCTGATGTTGACGGCGAAGGACGAGATTGCCGACAGGGTGAAGGGGCTTGATCTCGGCGCCGATGATTATCTGGTGAAGCCGTTTGCCCTGGAGGAGCTGCTGGCCCGGGTCCGTTCCTTGCTGCGCCGCCGTGGAGGGGCTGAGGAACAGCGGACGAATCGAATCCAGTACGATGATATTTTGCTCGATCTGGACACCCGGGAAGTATTCCGCGCGGAGCGGCTCGTCGAGCTGACGACCAAGGAGTTCGAGCTGCTGCACCTGTTCATGCAAAATCCGAAGCGGGTGCTGTCGCGGGATACGATTATGGAGAAAATATGGGGCTACGACTACAGCGGCGAGTCGAACGTGCTTGAGGTATACATCGCCCTGCTGCGCCAAAAGCTGGAGGAGCACGGGGAGAAACGGATCATTCAGACGGTTCGGGGAGCGGGCTACGTGCTGAGAGGGGAATGACGGATGTCGATACGTCTGCGGTTGACGCTTTGGTATTCGGGTATATTGGCTGCTACTATTCTCGTATTCGGGGTTGCCCTGTATACGTTTTTGTCCTATAAAATGCGAACCGACTTGCGAAACGAATTGGTAATTCAGGCCCAAGAAGTGAATCGGGAAATCCGTGGATTCGGTTTCCTTTACAGCTTGCCGGATCTTCGCGAATTCAAGTCTTCCGGCATTTACATGCAGAGCATATCTATTCAGGGCCAAGTCAAACGATCGAGCAATTTGAACAGCAACTTGCCTTATTCAGAAGAAAACATCAATTTAGCACTACAAGGCAAAGGGTCGTACCAGATGATCCAAATCGGCCAGTTCAAGTTGCTAATGTATTATAGTCCGCTTGTGCTCGAAGGCTCTTTGGTAGGTGTTTTGCAGGTGGCGACCCAAGTCGATGATGTGGAGCAGTTTTTGAATAATCTGAAGCTTATCCTTATTTTTGTGGGTTTAGTGGCCATTTTTCTCGCTGCTTCGGCCGGCTGGTTTTTGTCCCGCAAGGCGCTGAAGCCGATCGAAAACGTCATCACCGCCGCGAACACGATCGAGAAAAGCGCCGATTTGGACAAGCGGATCGACTATAACGGGCCGAAGGATGAGATCGGCCGGCTGACGGATACGATTAACGGGATGTTGTCGCGGATTCAGATTATGTATTCGGAGCTGGATGACGCTTACCGGGCGCAGCGGCGGTTCGTGTCGGACGCTTCGCATGAGCTGCGTACGCCGCTTACGACGATTCGCGGCAATGTCGATTTTCTTGAGAAAATGTGGAAGGCGTTGCCAGCGATTGAGGGCAGGAGACCGGATGGCGATCTTCCGGCCCGACCGGCTGGAGAGGAAAGCGTGGAGCTTTCGCTGGAAGCGATGCACGACATCGCCTCAGAGGCGGAGCGGATGAGCCGGCTCGTCAACGATATGCTGTCCCTGGCGCGTGCCGATGCCGGGTTTTCGATGAACCGGGAAACGGTCGAGCTAAAGCCGCTTCTGGACGAAGTCGTCCGCCGGGCACAGTTTCTGCCGCGTTCCGCGGAGTGGGTGATCGGCGATCTGGAGCCGCTGGAGGGCGCCGCCGTAAGCGGCAACAAAGATTATTTGCAGCAGCTGATGTTTATCCTGATTGAGAATGCGTTCAAATATACCGATGAAGGCAAGGTCGAACTTGATGCTTTGCGGATGGGCGGGCAAGTTGGGCTCCGGATCAGCGATACGGGGATCGGGATGGATAAGGATGAGATCCCGCATATTTTCGAACGGTTTTACCGGGCCGATCCGTCCCGCGGCAAGAAGGCCGGCACCGGCCTCGGTCTCTCGATCGCCAAATGGATTATCGATCAGCACGGCGGGTCGATCGAGGTGAAGACGCGCAAGGAAGAAGGTACCACATTTGTCGTTTGGCTGCCGCTGCTCGGTTCGCTTCCCTCTACGGAATGAATGCGATATAATAGATGGAATATTTGACTTCCCGGACTATCCGGTGCGAAAGCAGGCGATGACTAGCGATGGAAGTGTTGAAAATATCTCCGAGAGGCTATTGTTACGGCGTCGTAGACGCCATGGTGCTGGCCCGCCAGACGGCCCGCAACCTCGATTTGCCCCGGCCGATCTATATATTGGGTATGATTGTGCATAATAGTCATGTCACCGAAGCTTTTGAGGACGACGGTATCATTACGCTTGATGGGGAGAACCGTCTCGAAATATTGGACCAAATCGATAAAGGTACGGTTATTTTTACCGCTCACGGAGTATCGCCCGAAGTCCGCCGCCGCGCTAGAGAGAAAGGATTAACCGTCGTCGATGCGACTTGTCCCGACGTCACGAAGACGCATGACCTGATTCGCGAGAAGACGGAGCAGGGGTACAAGATTATTTATATCGGCAAAAAAGGGCATCCCGAGCCGGAAGGCGCGATCGGCATCGCTCCGGAGCATGTGCATCTGATCGAGAAGGAAGAGGAAATCGACCGGCTTGAGCTTAGCGCCGACCGGATCATTATTACGAACCAGACGACGATGAGCCAGTGGGATATCCGTCACATCATGAGCCGGCTGATCGGGAAATTTCCGCAGGCCGAGATTCACAACGAAATTTGTCTCGCGACCCAGGTTCGCCAGGAGGCGGTCGCGGAGCAGGCGAAGGAGGCCGACCTCGTCATCGTCGTCGGCGACCCGCGCAGCAACAACTCCAACCGGCTCGCGCAAGTATCGGAGGAAATTGCCGGAACCAAAGCATACCGGGTATCCGATGTATCGGAGATCCAGAAGGAATGGCTGCTCGGCATTCGCAAAGTCGGCGTAACCTCGGGCGCTTCGACGCCTACCCCGATTACGAAGGAAGTCATTACGTACCTGGAACAGTTCGATCCGGAAGCTCCCGAGACATGGGGAATCAAGCGGACGATCAATAAGAGCAAGCTGCTGCCGCCGGTCAAAGTAAACACCAAAGAATAGGATGATAAGCCGTGCCGGAGCAAGTCAAGCGTCGAACAACAACCGATAACAATACGTTTCTGCGCAAGTATTTCCGGGGACTGGGCCGCTGGTTCAAGTACCAGTACTTGCTGCTGACGCGCGCAAAAGGCGGGGCCGCGATCGTGGCCATGGGGTTCTCGATCGGCCTCGCGATAGAGATGTTCACGCTGCCTACGTTCGGGCTTGCGTTTTTCCTCATCTTCCCGCTCGTTTACTTGCTTCGGGCTAGTCTGGCCGCAGCTTTGATCGGCTTCGTCTTCGGTAAAATCATCTACATTCCGGTCGCTTTCCTGAATGCGAAGGTCGGCGGGCTTCTGGTACCGGACCGGTTTGACGAATGGCTTGCCGTGCTGCCACATTGGATCGGCAAGGCGCTGGCCGTCAACGCGAAGCTGATCGCCGGCGGGATCGTCGACGGGGCGATATTGGCGGCAGTGCTGTATATGCCACTCAAATATGTGCTCGAGTTATTCGCCAGGAAGCGTACCGAACGGCGCAAATTGCGCCGGGATCAGCTTGCGCTGGTGTTGAAGGAAACGAACCGTTAACTTCTATTTGGATAGAAATGAACGCAAACACGCCGAAGGCTTATGCCGACGGCGTTTTTTTTGATGAGATCAGAAAAATATTATGTTCTTCACCGTATTAAAGCGAGGAAAAGACCGGAATGTAAGCTAAACCATGCTCTAACGGACATGGTGGAGGTTATTTCTCTAAAAAACCGTTTTTGAAAATGTAACGGTCACCACAGCGCTTATTTACTCCGAACCGCCTCTAAAAGTAACATTTCCCACCAAATAGCTGCATCCATGTCCGTTAGAAAACAAATGGATCGAAATTCACCGTAATAACGACCGCTGTGTCCGTTAAAGCTCTTGTTCTCTGCCAGAAAGTTTACGTTCTTTACCGCGCTAATTATGAAGGGGAAGGGTTTACTCACAGGGCGTTAGATTAGAGAACAACTACCACTCAGGTTCGATGACTAACGAATCGGATCGTGCTTATGGCTGAAAAACGACGTTATTCCAGATTTAACGAATCTGGGCATCGTTATCGAACCGAAAGTGGAAATAAACGATCCCGATTTACGGGAATAACGATACAAGAATTCGTTATAAATTCAAACGTCCGCATTCGGCTTCTGATAACGAATGCTGGAAGCTGTCGATTCATTGTGGACAACCAAGTGGAAAGGGAAAGATTACCTTCTAGCGAGTTTTGTCTGGAATCCCCTACCGTACAATCCTTATTCAATCAAGGGATTCCGGACAACCTGTTTGAGCAGAAGAAGGTAACTTTTCACTTGGAACGGCCTGCTAACCCTTCTACTCAATGAATCGACAGGCTCGCTGGGTAAGTTGAGCTAAATATACACCATGGTTAAGCAAAATGTAGTGGAAAAAAGAAATAGGCTTATAGCTTTCGTCGGAAAGCTGCTACGAAAGGATAAGCTTCGAGTGTCAACAATCCGAGGCCTAATCCAATCCGAGACACTCAAACCAAGATGTCTGAGGCCTCAAACAATTTTTTCGGAACGGTATGGACTTTAATTTTCATTTAGTTCAACTTATTATAGAAGACAAAGTTGAAACGATGGATTCTGTGGATAAATGAAGTGAAAACTGTGGACGTAATGTGGACAAGTGAATAATTCCGGGGATAAGTGGCCGATTCGCTCCATTTTCGAACAAAAATCCATTCACATGTTGATAAGTTTTTTGAATTTGTGCGCAATTATATGAATTTGTCTCATCCTTCGCGGAATCGGCATTCCTAACAGCATTCCTAACATGCATCAGACCGGTTGAAAGTAAACGGTCGGGGAAGTTTCGTTTCCGTTTGGCGTAAAGGAAATGTCCTCTTTCAAGCAGTCCATCGATCGAATGTGCCAGAGAAAGAGGGGAACTCTTGAAGTGAATAGTTGAGCTGGGAATGCGACTATTTCGTTATAAAGTCGTTTACCTTCAAAGAATGGACGATCCGGGAAAAAGGGGGTTGACGGAAAGCCTATTTATCTTGTATAGTTACTTTAACGATTAAAAGCATAAAAGCTTAAAAGCGAATACGCGTTGAAGCGTCTAAGTGCGAATAATCTTGCCGAATCCGGCATTACGGACGGACACAAAGACAACCAGGGGAGAGGGATTTATTATGATCGCAATCGCATCCAACAAAGTTTCCGATGAGCGCATCGCCGAGATTGTCCAGCATATCGAGAAGCACGGCGTGCAAGCACACGTATCCAAAGGAACGGACCAGACCGTCATCGGCATTATCGGCAAAGCCGACCCGAAGCTCGCTGAACAGCTCCGCCAAATGTCCGGAATCGACAACGTCATCAAGATCTCCAAGTCCTACAAGCTGGCGAGCCGCGATTTCCATCCGGACAATACGGTCATCGAGATTAAAGGCGTGCGTATCGGCGGCGGCGAGCTCGTCGTGATGGGCGGACCTTGCGCGGTGGAGACGCCGGAGCAGATCGACGAGATCGCCCGTCTCGTGAAGGCGGCAGGCGGCCAAGTGCTGCGCGGCGGCGCGTTCAAGCCGAGAACCGGTCCTTACAGCTTCCAAGGCGTAGGCGTGGAAGGACTCGAGATGATGGCGGAAGCAGGACGGAAGCACGGGTTGCTGACGATCACCGAGGTGATGACTCCCGAATATGTCGATGTGTGTGCAGAGCACGCGGACATTCTCCAGGTCGGAACACGCAATATGCAAAATTTCGACTTGCTTCGCAAGTTGGGTACGATCCAGACGCCGGTGCTGCTGAAGCGCGGATTCAGCGCCACTTATGACGAATTCCTGAACGCAGCGGAATATATTCTCGCTGGCGGCAACCCGAATGTTATGCTTTGCGAGCGTGGCATCCGCACATTTGAGACGTACACCCGAAATACGCTCGATCTGACCGCGATTCCGGTATTGCAGCAGCTCAGCCATCTTCCGGTCATTTCCGACCCGAGCCACGGCACCGGACGCCGCGAGCTGGTTGAGACGATGTGCAAAGCTTCGGTAGCGGCAGGCGCAGACGGCTTGATCGTCGAGATGCATACCGATCCGGACAATTCGATGACAGGAGACGGCGTACAGTCGCTGTTCCCGGATCAATTCGCGAAGCTGCTTCAGGATCTCGAGAAGCTGGCACCGTTGTGCGGCAAAACGTTCGAAACGAAAAAAGAACCGATTCACGCTTAATAGCGGCTTAAATAACAAGAAACCTCCAATACCACGGTACGACAGTGGATTGGAGGTTTTTTCTGCGCTGCCTGCAATAAAAAAGGAATCACGTATTGACCGTAATAATTGGAGCGGAGGCGGTCGGCGGCGTCAGAGTGGAATCAGCCGCAGAAGCAACGAATTGAACGACGATCGGAGTGGTGGAACTGATCTGGTCTCCGTCCTCAATAACGATCTGGCTGGTCGTAAACGTCGAGAGTCCGCTTTGCTGCAGCACACCGTTGATATACAAGTTGTAGTAGCCGAGGTTGTCGGGGAAGGCCGTAACCGACGTACCGGTGTCATCCACAAAAGCGGTGGCAAGTATAGTCAAGGTCGTATCGTCCAGCGTTCCGGCGGAAGCCAGGGCGACATATTGGGAGGAGGAGGCGGTGACAGTCGTGTCGACATCGCCTCCGGACAACGTCGGCTGGCTGGAAGTGGCAGTAATCGACAGTTTGATCAGGCTGGCTGGCATAGGTTCACCCCCTTTCCGAAGTTTACGTTTGCGTGTGGGGCTGCGCTTTGCTGTGCGGCGTCTTCTTTTTTTGCTTGATTTATTCATTATCCGTACGAACTGAAGCACGATCGGGGCGCCTTCCGGAGGAAGCTCCTTGCTGCGAAACGTAAGTTTGCCGTCCCGGACCGTATACATGCAATCCGGCTGAATGACCCCGTTCACGTATAAACTGGCGTAAGAGAACCGCTTCGGGCCGCGAATCCGGTTTGCCTGGAACGAAGGGCTTGCATCCTTGTTCGTATACACTCTCCGGCAGCCGTCCGATACAGCGCAATAATAACAGCTTCTGGCTGTCCATCTCCGCTTCAGCGTTGTCACCCCCACTCGGTTCAAGCCGTATGTAAGCAGCTCACTACCATTCATATAGTGGATGCAAAAGCTGCACAAACGGTATGGACGCTAATCCGGCTCCGCTAAATTTTTGGAGTTTGACGAAAATGTGAACGGAAACGCTTTCGATGTAAACATACCTGACATGAGATTAAAAAATACCTTACATAAGTATTGACGCTGTTTTTGTCGAGTCGTATAATAAGGACCATAAACCATCAAAACTTGAACAATGACCGGTGGAAATGCGGAGAATGTTCGGAAATAGGGAGGCTTTTAACATGTCTGTCCAAAATGTGCTCCATCTGATTAAGGAAAAAAATATCGAATGGGTCGATTTCCGGTTTATCGGATTGTCGGGAAAAGCTCAACACATCAGCTTGCCGGCGAGCGAGGTGGACGAAGCTACTTTCCAAAACGGAGTCGCTTTTGACGGTTCTTCCATCCCGGGTTTCCGCGGAATCGCAGAATCTGACATGGTTATGATGCCGGATACCGAGACGGCTTACGTAGATCCTTTCACCGCACATCCTACATTGATCATTATGTGTGACATCCATACGCCGGACGGCGAACGTTATGACCGCGACCCGCGTTCGATCGCCCAGAAGGCTGAAGAATATTTGCAGAAGTCCGGTGTAGGCACGACGGCGTTTTTCGCACCGGAATCCGAATTCTTTATTTTTGACGATGTCCGTTTCGAAAATGGCATGAACAAATCGTACTTCGAGGTGGATTCCGAGGAAGCGGCATGGAACTCCGGCCGCAAGGAAGAAGGCGGCAACCTGGGCTTCAAAGTGCCGGTCAAAGGCGGTTACGTTCCGGTCGCACCGATGGATAAGCAGCAAGATATCCGCAGTGAAATGTGCCGGTTGATGGCAGAAGCGGGCCTTCGCATCGAGCGCCACCACCATGAAGTAGCGACTGCCGGCCAAGCCGAGATCAACTTCCGTTTCGACACGCTGACCAAGACGGCAGACAATCTGCTTAAATATAAATATATCGTGCACAACACCGCTCACCAGTACGGCAAAGTGGCAACGTTTATGCCGAAGCCGCTGTTCGGCGATAACGGGTCCGGCATGCACGTTCATATGTCGATTTTTGACGGCGATACGCCTTTGTTTTATGAAAAAGGCTCTTATGCCAACCTGAGCGAAATGGCGATGTATTACATCGGCGGCGTGCTGCACCATGCTCCGGCTTTGATCGCCCTGACGAATCCGAGCACCAACTCGTTCAAACGTCTCGTTCCTGGCTACGAAGCTCCGGTTAACCTGGTATTCTCCAAGGGCAACCGTTCCGCAGCAGTCCGGATTCCGATCGCAGCCGTTACGCCAAAAGGATGCCGCGTCGAGTTCCGTACGCCGGACTCCACAGCGAACCCGTATCTGGCTTTCGCCGCTATGCTGCTGGCCGGTCTGGACGGCATTCAGAACAAGATCGACCCTCGCAAGCTGGGCTACGGTCCGTTCGATACGAACATTTACGAGCTGTCGGATGCCGAGAAAAACGAAATCCGCAGCGTACCGGCAACACTCGATGACGCGCTCGACGCGCTCGAAGCCGATAACGAGTTTTTGACGCAAGGCGGCGTATTCTCCAAGGACTTCATCAATAACTATATCGAATACAAGCGCGGCGAAGCCAAATCGGTCAACATCCGCATTCATCCACAAGAATATTCGTTGTACTTCGACTGCTAATCGTATTGTTGCTTCTTGCCTCCGGCGGGTTTCCGCCGGGGGTTTTCGCTTTTTATGCGCATCACAGTGGAGCGTGAGCAATCGGCAAGCGACATTGCGGCAGAATGGCCGTATATTTCCAGCCGGGCCGGCTAACAATAACGGGAGCAGCTGTAAGCGAAGGAGGGGATTGGCTTGTTCGAACCGCAAAACGATCGGGCGCAGCGGACCGATAAGTTCGCGACCGACGATGGGTGGATGGAAGACCTGGATGCAGCCGAAGATAGAGACGTTATGCCGGATAACGAGGCTTACGAGAATGCCGAGACGTTTGGCGAAGTGCTGCGGCAGTATGCGGATACGGTAACTTTCGTGAACGTGCTGTATCCGGATCAGATGGACGTCGGCGAAGCCAAAGAGGCGTTCGAGGACGGATTGGCCGGGGAAGACAGCGAAGGCGGGACGGAACGCGGCTGATGCAGCTGGAAAGACGCATTCCGAATCCGAAATAACTGGAGAAACGAGCGAAAGCCGGGCGGAGATAACGGCCAGTACCGTTATTCGTCCGGTTTTTTTGGTGTTTTGGAATGAAACCGTTTGCCGTTGCCAGACTGCCAAAACGCACCCTGCTGACCAGAGACCCGAGTCGTATCCGTTACTGGACTAAGGTCCGGCTGGAAAAACAATCCCTGGTCCGATTTTCCGGAAGCCGTAATTCTCTAATATAAAGAAGGAGAGAGACAACATACAAAAAGATAAAAAAATAAAAGAAGGATAGGGTGGAGTCGTTATGAAAGCATTAAAGATGGTAAAGAAAACGGTAGTAGTCGGAGGATTGGCGGCAGCAATGATGTTCGGCTCAGCGGTGTCGGGCTTCGGAGGTTCGGCATTTGCGGCCGAAGTGAAGTCGCAAGTCAACTATCAACAAGTGGTAGATCAGAACTTGTCGTTTGTGATCGGTCATGTAGCTTCGATCGCCGACCGGGAAGATTATTCGATTCGCGATGCGCTTAGCCAGGGGCAAAGCCTCGTTCAAGCTTCCGGACTGACCAGTCAGGAACTGCTGAACCGGCTCGTAGAGTCGATGAACCAGTCGATTGATTTTGCGGCACGCAACGACAAGGACATCGAGAAGGACGACTTGAACCGGATCAAGTCCGAAGCGGCCGGCAAGCTGTCCACGATCATTAATACGAACGGATACGACGATACGAAATATAGCAAGGTAGATTACGATAAAATAGTAAAAAGAGAGCTGTCGTCCGTCGTTATCCTCGTCTCGGCTTATGCCGACAAGCAGGACAGTGTGATCCGCGATGCGCTGCAGGAAGGCAAAACACTCGTAGAAGCTTCGGGCCTGAAGCACGGGGAACTGCTCGACAAGCTGAAAGCTTCGATCAGCCAGTCGATTGATTTTGCAGCCAAAAACGACAAGACGACAACGAAGGAAGAGCTGAACGAAATCAAGTCGAAAGCGGCCTCCGAATTGTCCAAAATCATCTCGACGAACGGTTATGACGATTCGACGTATGACGCTGTCGAGACCGATTATACCAAGCTGGCGGAGAAGGAGCTGTCCTATACGGTTATCCGCGTATCCGCTTATGCCGACAAGAAGGACAGCGAGATCCGCGATGCGCTGCGGCAAGGTAAAACGCTCGTCGAGGCATCGGGCCTGAAGCACGGGGAATTGCTTGACAAGCTGACCGCCTCGCTGAACCAATCGATCGATTTTGCAGCCAAAAACGATAAATCGGTTGAAGCGGAAGAGATAAGCCGAATCAAATCCGAAGCGGCGGGCAAGCTGTCGAAAATCATTACAACGAACGGATACGACGATCGTGCGGCGGCCGCCAAGGTCGATTACAAGAAGCTGGTGGAAAAAGAGCTGTCATATACAGCCATTCGCGTGTCGGCTCAAGCCGATAAGGATTACAGCACAATCGTCGATGCGCTGCAAAATGGCAAAACGCTCGTAGAAGCATCCGGACTGAAGCATGAAGACTTGCTGAAGCAGCTGATCGAGTCGCTGAATCAATCGATCGATTTCGCAGCCAAAAACGATAAGACGGTCACAGCGGAAGAGCTGAACCGGATCAAATCCGAGGCAGCGGGCAAGCTGTCGACGATCCTGTCGTCCAGCGGCGGATACAAAGGTTAATCGCAACGATATAACAGACGTCAAAGACGCTGCCAAAACCACCGTAAGGCGGGAATGGAGGCGTCTTTTTCTGTGCTGCTCTTATTCCGGATCAATGCATAAAGGCAGAAGGGAATTGCTGGAGGATTCCTCTTGTCATCACGTCGGCCATGTCGAGCGCTTGCGCCTGAATCGAATCGCCCAAGGCGACATTTTCTGCATAGTTTTTGGCTAAACGGGAGGACACTTCTTGGGTAAGCAGCTTCAAATGCTCAGTCATCATGCTTTGCCATTCCGCTTTGGACCAATACGGATTAATGCGGCTTAAGAAGATTGCGATCTCGTCTGCGTGGGCGTACCAGCGCTTGTGGCGGCCGCCTCGGTATTGCCGGCTTGTAGAGCCTTTACGAGCTCAGCCGCTATCGTTAGATGGGCCCGTAACAGCTCGGCGAACCGGGACGCTATAGCCGCTCCGTACAAAGGTTGAAGCGCGGCTCCGAAATCGTCGGTGTTTCTAAGAAGCCGCTTCGTCGTCTCGGCCTCGTCCGGAAGGCGGTCAATGATGCTGTTAATCGTAAGTCGCGTCCAGAACACATGCTGTTCCCACAAAGCCCGGAGGTTCTGGTTAAGCCTCGACCGCCGCCGGTGTCCAGACCAGCGCAGGGGCCTGCCTGAAAGCGTAAGGATAATAAATTGGGGAATAATCGTACCTATTCACGCCGTATCTCCTTTGCATTTTTTTCTGCAGTATATAGCCGATCACCCATTTTCGTGCATGCGCATTGCCTTGTTTCCTATCCGTATAAAAATAGCAATCGGGAAAGGTTTGACAAAAGAAAATTCCGTGTATATACTGTGTATATTAATATATAGAGTATACACATTAATTTTAACCTAAGAAAGAGGGATAACCGTGAAGAAAAAGCTCGTGTCCGCCGCTTTATCCGCCGTAATGGCTGTATCGATCTCCGTATCGGCCTATGCAAACGAAGGAGACCCGGCTGCCGTCTGGTACGAAAGCAGCTCGCAAAGTCTCGTCCAAAAAGGAATTTATGAAGCGGATGCCGATTATGAAGCAACCGTACCGGTTAAGCAATTTATCGATTACGCTCTATCGGCGATTACTTATCAGCACGGCTCGGAATCGATGAGACGGCAAATTGCGGAGAGCTGGGTCCGCGAGGATGAGCTTGCTAATCAAGAAGCCCCGATCAAGCGCGGAGAAATTGCCCGCATCCTGGTCCGCGCTCTCGGCAAGGAAGTTGGAGAGAACAGCTTGACCGACTATACGGTGTCGGCTTATAAGCTCGGTCTGTTGACCGGATATCCGGACGGAAGTTTACGGGAGAACGGGGAAGCTACCCTGGCGGAAGTTTCCGTGATGCTGGACAACTACAAGAAGGTGAGCGGAGCAAGCATCACAAACACGGGCGTCGCTCCGATCTCCGTCGAAGATTTTATGAGAAACCCCGGCAGTTTCGGCTACGAGATGTCCCCCAACGGCAACTATATTTCTTACAAAGCCGAATGGGAGAAGCGCTCCAATGTGTTCGTCAGGAAGATGGATGGAAGCAGCGAGCCGGTCCGGGTAACGAGCTCGTCGGACCGCGATATCGCCGCGTTTTTCTGGAAAGGCGATCAAGTGTTGTATATGAAAGATCAAGGCGGGGACGAGAACTTCCATATCTATTCCTCCAGCTTCGGAGGAAGCGAGGAGAAGGACCTGACTCCGTACCAAGGTGTCAAGGTCACGCCGCTTAGCACGCTGTCGAACGTCAAGGATGAGATCCTGATCATGATGAATAAAGAAGAGCCGACCCGGATGGACGTGTATAAGCTTCATGTGAAGACCGGGGAAACGAAGCTGGTCGCCAAAAACCCGGGAGCGGTTCAGACGTGGATCGCCGATCATAGCGGCGCGATCCGGCTTGCGGTAGCGACGGACGGCGTAGTCGGCGCGGTTCTGTACCGTGATACGGAGGAGGAAGAGTTTAAGCCTTTCATCTCGCTGGAAGCCGGAGAAACGATATTTCCGATCGCCTTCACGAAAGACAATCAATCGATCTACGCGTTGTCCAACAAAGGCCGGGATAAGATCGAGCTGGTGAAACTGGATTTGAAGGCAAACGAAAACGTGCTGTTCTCGAATCCGGATGTCGATATTACGGGCGCTTACTATGACTCGAAGCGCGATCAACTCCTCTATGCCGCTTATATGACGGATAAGCTGATCTATCAATTTTTTGATGAGGCGTTCGAAGCGCAATTCAGGAAGGTTCAATCGAAGCTGAAAGTTAGCGAAAGCGAAGTTGGAATAACGGATTACAACGAGGATATGACCAAGTTTATCGTGGCGATGTCGAACGACAAAACATATGGAACTTATTATTACTACGATTCCGTTACGGATCAGTTGACCGAACTTGCGAACCTGAGTCCATGGCTCAAGCCGGACCAGCTTGCCGACATGCACCCGATCTCGTATACCAGCCGGGACGGGCTGACGATTAACGGCTATTTGACGCTGCCCCGCAACAAAACGGCGGAGAACCTTCCATTGATCGTCAATCCGCACGGAGGACCGTGGCTGCGCGACGTATGGGGCTACAATCCGGAAGTACAGCTGCTGGCCAACCGCGGATATGCCGTGCTTCAAGTGAACTTCAGATCGTCGACCGGGTATGGCAAAGCGTTTTTGGATGCGGGAGATAAAGAATGGGGCCTGAAAATTCAGGACGATATCACCGACGGCGTACAATGGGCGATTCAACAAGGAATTGCCGATCCGGAGCGTATCGGAATATATGGCGCTTCCTTTGGCGGATATGCAACGTTGGCGGGAATTACGTTTACGCCGGACCTGTATGCGGCGGCTGTAGATTATGTGGGCGTATCCAACATTTTCACGCTGCTGGAGACGCTGCCTCCTTACTGGGAGTCGATGCGTAATATGTTTTACGAAAGAGTCGGGCATCCGGAGAAGGACAAGGAGCTGCTTGAGGCCGCATCGCCGGTATTTCACGCCGACCGTATCGTCACTCCGCTGTTCGTGGCCCAAGGCGCTAACGACCCTCGCGTCAATAAAGCCGAGTCCGACCAGATCGTGGAGGCAATCCGGAACCGGGGCGTGGAAGTGGAATACATGGTGAAGGAAAACGAAGGCCACGGCTTCTACAACGAGGAAAACAAAATTGATTTTTACAGCGCGATGGTCCGTTTTTTTGACAGCCATTTGAAGGCGGAGTAAGGCTGGCGGGAGTGAACCGAATTACGGCGGCGGCTCCGGGCGGCGGACGTTGTGCGTACGATTTATATAGAAAGGGCGGTTCCTTACGGGGGAACGCCTTTTTCGGTTCCTCTTTGCCTAAAGTCATTTTTTTGTAACAACTTGGTTGTAATCTAAAGGGTAAGTGTGTGGAGGAGGGAGCTTATGGGAGAACTTTGGGCGGAAAACGAGGCGGTGCACTTGCTGAGCAGGACAACCTTCCACGTATCGTCGGAAGATGTGCAGGCGGCACTTGCTCTCGGAAAAGAAGAAACGGTGCGTCGGCTGATCGCAGGGGAGCCCATTCACGGTGAGAAGGTTCAACTGCCGCCGATCGAAGAAGTTATGGCGGACGGTAAAGAACTGAAGGCGGACAACATCACGGATCAGCAGACATACTGGCTGTACCGGATGACGGTAAGCGGAGAGCCGCTCGCGGAAAAAATGACGCTGTTTTGGCACAACCATTTTGCCACGTCGTACCGGAAGGTGGGCTACACGGAGCTTATACGAAACCAAAACGATCTGTTCCGCTCGATGGCGCTGGGCAACTTCCGCAAATTGGTGCTTCAGATCGGACAAGACCCGGCGATGATGCTTTGGCTCGATTCCAACAATAATAGGAAGGGTACGCCGAACGAAAATTACGCCCGCGAAGTGATGGAGTTGTTCACGCTCGGGATCGGCAATTATACCGAAGAAGACGTTCAGGAAGCGGCACGCGCTTTTACCGGCTGGCATTATGATCGGAAGGAGGCGAAAGTGCAATTTTACAAAAAAAATCATGACGACGGTTTGAAGCTGGTTCTCGGCGAAACGGGCAACTTTAATGAACAAACGGTTGTAGATGTTTTGTTCCGGCAGGAGGCGCTGGCTCCTTATATGGCGCGTAAGCTGCTCGAATATTTCGGCACCGCGAGCCCGCCCGAAGCATGGGTGAACGAGGTGGCAGCCGACTTTGCCGCGAAGGAAACGATCGGAGAAGTGCTTCAATCGCTCTTTCTGTCGGACGAGTTCTACAAACCGGAATATCGGCTCACGATCGTAAAGTCGCCCGCGGAGTACGTAGCAGGTATTATCAAGGCGCTTGATCTCCCGATCTCCAAAAGTTTCATTAATACGATGCGCAAAATGGGGCAGGAGCTGTATATGCCGCCTGATGTGAACGGTTGGGAAGGCGGCGCGGACTGGCTGATCGCGAGTTCGCTGCTGGCGCGTTCCCAATTTGCCGAATCGATCGCCAGTCGCGTCAAAAACGTCATGTATCAATCGGAAGCATATACGCCCGTACGTAAAGACAGGGCTCAGGCTTGGGTAGACCTGTGGAGCCGCAATACCGGACTGTGGGGGCTCGGGGAACGAAGCCGGAGCGTGCTGGCCAAATATGCAGACGATACATTCGTACATGCTTCCTCCAATATAAACGGAATGCGCGGACTGCTTCAATTGATACTGGTTTGTCCGGAAGCCCAGATGAAGTGAAACGGGCGGTTAGCATGTTGCAAATCCAAAGGGGAGCCTAAGAAGGAGGCGATAATCATGAAAATGTCCAGAAGGGAATTTATCGTGAGAGGATCGGCTCTGTTCGCCACGCTCGGACTGGGAGGACCGCTGCTGTTCTCCCCGTCCGGCGAAGCGCAGGTCCAGGATGAAAGTAAAGAGGGGGGCGGCGGAACGGCAGAATCTACCGTGCTGGTCGTTATTCAGTTGTCCGGCGGCAACGACGGTATCAATACGCTTATCCCGTACGGTCAGGGCGTATACTACGATTCCCGCTCGACGCTCGCTCTGAAGGAGAGCGAGGTGCTGCATCTCGACGGGAAGTCCGGGCTTCATCCGAGTCTGCAAGGACTGCACCGGATGTACGAGGCCGGGAAGCTGGCGATCGTCCAGGGCGTCGGATATCCGAATCCCGACCGATCCCATTTCCGTTCGATGGATATCTGGCAAACGGCTGAGCCGGACAAGTTCATTAAGGAAGGCTGGCTCGGCCGTTACGTCGAATCGTCGCTCGGCGGCAACCGCAATCCGCTAAAGGCGATTCAGATCGGAAATATCGCCAATAAGGCGTTCGAGTCGGCTACCGTTAACGCGCCGGTCATCCAATCGATCGAATCATACCAATTGCTGCTCGACCCCAAAGCGCCGAAGATTGAATTTAACCGGCTCGCCCAGTCGTTTCTCGATATGTACGATCCGAAGCGCCAAGGGGTTCATCTGCAGGTCGCCTGCCGGAGAGGCGCGGAAGCTTACGAAAGCGTAGTGGCGATCCAAGAACTCGCATCGGCTTACAAACACAAAGTGGAGTATCCGAAAACGGCAATCGCCAAAGATTTGAAGGTGGCCGCCCAACTGCTCGCCGGAGGGTCCGGCACCCGCGTTTTCTACACGCAGCTAGGCGGCTTCGATGATCACGCGGACGAGAAGGAGCAGCATGCTAAGCTGCTCCAGGAGCTGGACGAGGCGGTTACCAGCTTTTACTCCGATCTGGAGGAGCAAGGTCTCGCGGGCAAGGTGGTTACACTCGCGTTCTCCGAGTTCGGACGCCGGGTGAAGGAGAACGGAAGCGGCGGCACCGATCATGGCACGGCGGGACCGGTATTCGTCATGGGAGGCGGGGTGAAGGGCGGGATGTACGGCGTATATCCGAGCCTGGAACGACTCGATGCCCACGGGGATTTGAAGCACGAGGTCGATTTCCGCTCAGTGTATTATACGCTCGTAGACCGCTGGCTGCAGGGAGATGCGAAAAGCACGCTTGGCAAGTCGTACGAGACGCTCGGATTTTTGGCGTAAGCGGCGGACAAGCAAAAGGAGCACCGGCGAGAATGGTGCTCCTTTTTTGTGTATGCAAATGGTTAACACTCCATGGTACAGCGCAGTAGCGAAACGATTGCGTCTTGCAATCTTACAGCCAGTCCTCGCATTCCTCGGTCCAATTGCCGGGGGTCAGGACAGGCTTGCGAAGAAATACGCTCGGCACATGCTTGTTATAATCGCTGATCCGGTTATTAATCGTGTTGAGCCGTTCGGCGAAATCTTCGGGGAGCGCGTGTGCGGTCTCGGCCAGCAGTTGCTCCAGTCCGGCGCGAATGTCATGCTGCAGCTTCAGCCATAGCGGAAAATCGCAGGCATTTTTGCATTCGGTATAAAATGGATCGAAATCGTTCGTATCGGCGGTACGCTGCGGTTGATATTGAAGATCGGTTAAGGCTTCCATCCGGATCCCTCCTCATACACATAAGAACTTCCGCGGTTGATTTCATTATAACCCGCCGGCTGCCGTCCGAACGATTCCCGGTATGGCGAATTAAAGACAACTTTATGTCCGATCTATGAAATGATGGTTATGCGGCTTTAAAGTGATTTATGCCCTGGACGTTCAGCCCTGACCCGACTGTGTATAGCACCGCCTCCGGCAGTGCATCCTAACGGGTGGAACGGCAGGAGGTGAATTCCATTGGCGAGCGAACATGTCAAGCAGCAGGCGCAGAAAATTGTCGAGAGCTGCGGCAAGCTGCAAAATATGACGACCGATGAAGCGATACGCAACGAATTATCGAAAATCAAGCAATGCTGCCAGTCGATCGAAAGCCAGATCTGACCGCCGAGGCGGTTTGACGTCGATCAGACGGAGGATGCTAGACGGCGAAAGATGACTGACGGAAGACGACAAAGACGAAAGACCAAAGACGAAGAAGCCCGCGGGACATGTGTCCCCCGGGTTTTTTCGTAATATAATTGCATCCTCTGCATAAAGGTGGTGGGAAAGTAACAAATAAGGGTGGTTTGACACGCTAACACGAAGCTTGCCAACCGAAGCTCGCCACATGACGGCCCGTCTAACCGAAAGTGACCCGGAACTCCACGCCTTCCGCCGTATTAACGGCCGTAACGGAAGCTTGATGCAGATCGGCGATCCTTTTCACGATGGCGAGTCCGAGTCCGAATTCGCCGTGTTGGCCCTTGCGGAATTCTCCGAACAATCCGGCCAGCAAGTCCGGCTCGATTGGAGGGCCGTCGTTGCGGACCTTGAACAATCCTCCCCCGCCCCCCGGTCCGACGGCTTCGGTCGATACCGAGATGCCGGAAGCGGCATAGCGGATCTGATTATCCAGCATATTTTCCAGCGCGATCGTCCACTGCTCCCTGTCCCCCCGCACGGTAAGCGGATCAAGCTGCAACGACCATTCCAGCTCCGGCCGCTTCCAGCGAAGACGGTCGACGACCTCCTCCGCCAAACGGTCGAGACGGACCGTTTCCAGCCGCACCTGTTTCTGAGTCGACAAGTAGTCCAGCTTGGTCAGATAAAGCAGTGAGCGAATCCGCTTCTCCAGCCGTTCCGCCTCCTGATCGATCACGTCGACCGACGTCTGCAGGTCGCCCTTCGGGTAGATGCCGTCCTGAATCGACTGCGCATAGCTGCGAATGACCATGACCGGCGTTTTCAGCTCATGAGAAATATGCTGTAAAAACGACTGCTTCGTCTCGTCCTGCCGGAGAAGCTGCCGGCGGGTTTGCTCCATGGAGACCGCGAGCCGGCCGATTTCGTCTTTGCGGTCCAGTTCGATCGGCTCTTTCCAGTTCCGGTCGGCGATATGTTTGACGTAGCTTTCGAGCTTTACGAGCGGGCGCGACAAATATTTGGCCAGCCACAACGCCGGAATCCAGCTGAACAGCATAATCAGCCCAAGGATGAGGAAAAGCCGGAACGACAGCTCGCGGACAAGCTTGTTGCGGTGAGCGTCCCACATGTACGACATGACGTATAGCTTCGTTCCCCTGTACGATTCGGAACGGATGACATAAAACAAATTCTCGTTATTCAGCGCATGCGAGTAACGCTGGATCTGCGACGTCTGCGACCGGGCTTCGGCAATCAGCTGCTGGCGGAAATCGGCGGTCAGCGTCGCGAGGTTCGGCGCCATTTTGCCGTCGTCGGTGATTAGCACATGCCGGACGGTGCGGATATTGAGCTGCTGCTGGTCGCGCTCGACCGTATTCGAGCCTTCGAGCCACCGGTCCGCCAAGCGGTCCTGCTGCCTTCCCGCAAATAAAGAGTTTTGAGCGTCTTCGATCGTATTGTAAATTTCTCTTGTAAAAAAATCGCCGAGGAACAGCGGGATCACGACCAGAATGAGCAGCGTAATTCCCGACGTAATGCCGGCGATGACGAGCCAGATTTGTACAAACAGCGGCTTGTTTTTCAAGTTCACAGCTGCACCATCCTGTACCCGTATCCGTATATCGTCTCGAGACGAAGCTCGGGCAGCTTTTTGCGGATTCGGCGGACGAGGTCGTCGACGACCCGGTCGGTGCCAAAATAGTCCTCGCCCCAAACCTGGTTCAGCAGCTGTTCGCGGGCGAACGCTTGTCCCGGGTTGCGGGCCATGAACAGGACGAAGTCGAACTCTTTGGACGTCAACTCGATATTTTCGTCCCGGAGGTAGACCAGTCTTCTGCTCTCGTCGATCCGGTAAGGGGCGATCTCGATTGCGCTTCCGATAACCGGCTGCGCACGGGATTGGGGCAGAGGCAGACTGTAAATGCGCTCAAGCAGCTTACGCGTCCGGATCACCAGTTCCCTCGGCAAAAACGGCTTTGCCAAATAGTCGTCACTGCCCATCTCCAGCCCGATGACCCGATCGAGATCCGCGTCCCTCGCCGATATGAAAATAACGGGAATACCCGGGGAATCGGCCTTAATCGCGCGTATAAGCTGGAACCCGTCCAGATCGGGGAGCATGATATCCAAAATCCACAGGTGAGGTCTCAGGGGAATGGCGGCAAGAGCGTCTTCCCCGTTGTAGAAGCTGTGTACGTGCCAGCCTTCCTTTTGCAAATAGGTGGTGAGCACCTGGTTCAAGTTCTGTTCGTCCTCTACGAGATGGATGCGGAACGACATGGGGAACCTTCTCCTTCCGGGCGTTGGCTGCTTTCATTATAACATGGAAAAGGGACGCTTTCGGGCGTCCCCACTCCTAATCGGACTTACAGCAATGAGACCGACGCCCCGCCGGATTTAGGCGCTTTCCAGCTTTGTGTCTGAGCTTCGCTTTGGCTGCCGCTGCCGTTTTGCGAGCCGGCTTTGCTGCGTTCCTTCATTTTTGGCGCTTGCGGCTGAACCTGCTGGCCGGTTGCTTTCGTTTTCAACTCCGCCACCTTGGCGGCAAGCTGTGTATTGGACTGCTTCAAATCTTCAAGCAGCTTCGCCAGCGCCGTACGGATGCCGTCGGCATTATCCGCCTTGATCGCGTCGGTCAGCTCCTGGCGGTTAGCCCGCGAAGCTTGCGCAGCGGCGGGGTCTCCCTCAAGCACCGTGCCCGGAACGATTTTTTTGATGTCTTTGCCCAAAGACATCGCTCCGTCCTTCATCTGCTCGCGAAGCTGCTCCTTGGTTAATTCGCCGCTTTCGAGCTTTTGTTTGAGCTCGTCCTGTTTGGCCTTGATTTGCTCCTTCAGCTCGTCCTGTTTGGCTTTCATCTGCTCTTTCAGTTCGTCTCGTTGCGCTTGCAAAGCGTCGTGTACGCCTTGATCCTGAAGCAGAGTTTTCAGCTCCTGATTGAGCGTTCCCTGCTCCGTCAAAGCCGCCTTCCAGCTGTCCAGCGTATCCGGCGCATATTTCTCTGCCAGCAGCTCCATATATTTATGCTGATTCACAGAATCGCCGCCGATCAAATGTTTGCCGCCTTTCTGGATCGCGAAGCCTTCGTGACCGAAGCCGCCGCGTCCTTTGCCGAAGTTCATCGAGTCCTTACCGCGCGGCTTGGCCGGAGCCGTGCTGTTCGTCCCGGGCGTTGAACCGGAAGAATCGGATTGGCCGTTCTGCTCGGCGGCGTATGCGGCTGCCGGAATAAGCAAGGCTAGTGCCAGTGTAGCGGGAAGTATCGTCTTTTTCCAGTTTGTCAACAGTTTCATTGTCGTTCCTCCTTGTAGTTCGTATAGGTGTTCCGTAGACTACACTTACAGCATACAGGCAAATTGAGGGAGAAAAATGAAAAGATTGTGGGAAATTGTGAAAAGAAAAAAGCGAGCCTGCCCGGCCGGTTTTGCTTGCGGCATTTGCTTATTTTCTACCTTTTTAGCATTTTCCACTTCCTGAAATGCCTACTGCTGAAACGGTTTTGAGGTTTTCGCAAGGAGAGTGGCGAAAAAACGAACGATGTTGAAAACGCTTTATTTACTACCGGCGAAAGCGCTCTATAATGGGGGATATGCGACCGAAGTTGCATACAGGGGGAAGCAGGAACTACCGATAACGGGTTCCGAAGCCATGTTAAAAAGGAGGAGTCGGGTATATGGCGGGAATGAAAAAAGCTCCGCTTGTGCTGGCGATGTCGCTGGCCGCATCGATCGTAGCGGGGTGTGGAGGCAAAACCGAGGAAGTTAAGCAGCCGGCGGCAGGGGGAACGGCGGAGCCGAAGCCAAACGCGGCGGCAGCCGATTACGGGGATACCGGGGGAATCAAGCTGCCGATCGTCAGTACGCCAACTACGCTGACGTGGATGCTGGTCAGCGATAATCCGAACTTGGGCGATTCGATGGTCGTGAAAGAAATCGAGAAACGTACGGGCATTAAATTGGATATTCAGGCGTATTCAGCCCAGACGTTTAAAGACAAGCTGAAGGTCGTGGTCGCTTCCGGCAAGCTTCCGGATATTTTCCACGGACAGACGCAGGCGGAAATTAATAAGATGGGCGGTCAGGGAGCGCTGACGCCGATCAACTCCTACTTGAATCAGCTGCCTAACTTCAAGAAGCTGTATGTCGATACGGCGGAGAACAACTGGATCATGAAATCGTGGTCGGACGAGAAAAACAATATGTATTCTTGGCCGATCTACGGGCTCAACCGTGACGTCAACCACGGCTTCCTGTACCGCAAAGATATTTTCGACAAGATCAACATTAAAGAGTGGACGAATACGGACGAGTTTTACGCAGCGCTTAAGCAGTTGAAGGCGGCTTATCCGCAGTCTTACCCGTACGCCTCGAAGACGAAGGAAAACATATTCCGCGACTGGGCCTACGGCTGGGGCATCGGCGGCTCGGGCAGCCCGGCCTATTACGACGAGAAGGCGAAAACATGGAAGCTTGCGTTCACGTCGCCCGAATACAAAAATATGATCGACTTCATGAAGAAGCTGTATGACGAAGGACTGATGGACCCTGAATTTATAACCGATACCGACGCTTCCTGGACGGCCAAAATGACGACGAATAACAAGTCGTTCGTAACGTTCGACTGGATCGGACGTCTGGATGCGTTCGCGAACCAGGTCAAGTCGCAAATTCCGGAATACAACCTGCGTTACGGTAATCCGGTCGGACCTACTGGCAATATCCGCAGCCTGCCGAAAATAAGCAACTTCGGCATCGTCGTGCCAAACGGCAAAAACAAAGAAATCGCCCTGAAGCTGCTCGACTATTTGACCAGCCCGTCGGGATCGTCGCTTGTCACAATGGGCATCGAGGGCCAAACGTTTAATCTGGCGAACGGCAAGCCGGTATATCCCGAGCTGAAAGATGTGGCCAATGTCGACATCAAGGCGCTCGAATCGAAATACGGCATGTGGCTGGAAGGGATGTACCTGCGTCCGGACAAACGGAGCGTATACTACAACTTCACGGAGAAGGAGCAGGAAGCGCAGGACAAAATCGTCAAGGCGAAAAAATTCGAAGCGGCCGATCCGGAGCTGAAGTTTACGGACGAGGAAACGAAAACGCTCGCGGAGCTCCGGGTTGCTCTCGACAAGGCGGCAAACGAGTTCAGCACGAAGTATGTCATGAAAAAAGAATTCGGCGAAGCGCAGTGGAACGAATGGCTGCAAACGGCGGAAAAGCTCGGCGCGAAAAAGTTTATCGACGCCTACAATGCCGCGCAGAAACGGTACGACGAGACGAAGTAAGAGCAATTCTGCTGCGCTGACCGTTCGAAGGATTTCAAGTCGAGACGTTTCGGTCCGAAGCGGCGGCTTGCGCTTAGCAGAACGGCATGCTTTTCAATGAAATCAGATACAGTCGGTCAGCGGCACCCGGATGGCGGCAATCGCCGGTTATAAGGTCAGACTTCGATCATGTTTCTTTCCATGCTCTGACTTTGTACGAATCCGGGTGTCCTGTTCTTGACCTGGGAGGAAGCCCATGCAAACGACACAGCCCGAGCTGGCTAGAGGGCGGAAGCAGAGCGCCCGGCACTCCCGGCTCGTTTCGGCTTGGCGGCATATGAAACGGGACCGGCAGCTCCTGATCTTATTTATTCCTTGCATCGTGTTTTACGCGTTGTTCCGGTACGGCCCGCTGTACGGACTTATCATCGCTTTTAAAGATTACAACGTCTATCAGGGCATACTCGGCAGCGAGTGGGTGGGACTGGAGCATTTCCAGAAGTTTTTTCACAGCCCCGACTTCTGGCTCTTGTTCAAAAACACGTTCCTGCTTGGCGTGTTCACGCTTTTCTGGGCATTTCCGTTCCCGATCCTGTTCGCGGTGATGCTGAACGAGGTGCGGAGCGTCAAATTCAAAAAGACAGTGCAAACGTTCAGCTATTTGCCGGCGTTTCTGTCCGTCGTCATTGTCAGCTCGATGATTATCGACTTTTTGTCCCCGACGCACGGCCTCGTTAACGAAGCACTAAAGGCGCTGGGACTGGAAGCGAAATATTTCCTCGCCGCTCCCGAATGGTTCCGGAGCATCTACGTCTCGTCCGAAATCTGGCAGCATATGGGCTACGAAGCGATCATCTACCTCGCGGCCATCGCCAGCATCGATCCGACGCTGTACGAAGCGGCGCGGGTGGATGGAGCAAGCCGGTTCCAGATGATGCGCTACATTACGATTCCGAGCATCATGCCGACCATACTGATCATGTTCATTATCAAATCGGGCTCGATGTTCCGGATCGGCTACGAGAAGGTGCTGCTGCTGTATAATCCGATGACCTACGAGGTGGCGGACGTATTCTCTACCTACGTCTACCGCAAAGGGCTGCTCGAGACGAACTACAGCTACGCGGCGGCGGTAGGGCTGTTCGAATCGGTGATCGCCCTGATCATGCTGCTGCTGTCGAATCGGATCAGCAAGCGGGCGGGAGGTCGGGGATTATGGTAAAAGGGGGAGCGCTAAGGCAGCGGTTTACGCCGTTTGATGCGGTGCTGGTCGTTGTATTAAGTCTTGTGGCGATCGTTACGGTATACCCGGTGCTGTTCATCGTGGCCGTCTCCTTTAGCGATACGGCGTACATCGTGCAAAACAAAGTGTTTTTGTGGCCGAAAGGGTTTAATATCGAGGCGTATAGGCAAATACTGGAAAACCCGAAAATTCCTCGCGCGTATTGGAATACGATCGTGTATACGGGGCTCGGGACGCTGATCAATTTGCTAATGACAGCCATCGCGGCATATCCTTTATCGAGACCCACCTTTTTCGGCAGAAAATGGTTTATGATCGCGATCGTGTTGACGATGTTTTTGACCGGGGGGATTATTCCGACTTATCTGATCGTGCAGAAGCTGCATCTGATCGATACGATGTGGGCGATCCTGCTGCCGAACGCCATTTGGACGATCGAGCTGTTGATCCTCAAAAGCTTCTTCGAATCGATGTCTCCGAGCTTGCGGGAATCGGCGGTTATCGACGGAGCCTCGGAATACCGCATTTTGGGCAGCATTATGATTCCGCTTTCGAAGCCGGCGCTTGCTTCCATCGGTTTGTTTTATTTTATGGGTCACTGGAACAGCTTCTTTATCCCGATGATTTATTTGAACGACACGTCGCTGTATCCGCTCCAGGTTGTGCTGCGCGACATGCTGTTTTTCGATACGGCACGCGAGACGGGGTTGATCGACCAGGCGACGCTCACGCCCCAGGCGTTAAAAAACGCGACGATTTTTATCTCCATGATTCCGGTGCTCCTCATCTATCCGTTCGCCCAGCGATATTTTGCCAAAGGGATCATGCTCGGCTCGGAGAAGGGATAACCGAGCTGCTGTCGAATATAGCGGAGAAGACGACGACTCGGGTTATCCCCGCGTAGGAATGGGGTGGCGCTTTGACCAAGCTCAGGATGATGAGAGTCAACAAAGGGCTTCTACAAATCTTCTTAGCGCTGCTGCTTGTAGGGACGATCATGTTCGTATCCAACTATCTGGTATACAAAAATTCGCTCTCCGGAATCTACAATCAGGTCAGTGAAAACAACAAGCTGGTTGTTAAAAATATGATCCGCGTGTTCGACGACAGCTTCAAAGATATTAACGAACTTATATATGCGATCCAACTGCTCCCGTACAACGCCTGGGAGGCGGAAGGCGAAGGCGCGCTGTCCATGCCGGATGCGTATATGACCTATACGAATATTAGGCTGCTGCTCTCCCCGATCGAATATATCGAGGAAGTGATCGTTTACCATCCAAGCTCGGATCTCGCGATCACGGCCGCCGGCACGATCCGGCTGTCGGAGTTGATCCGCAACGCCTACGGCAATTCGACTTACAGCGCCGACTACTGGAAGCTCCAGGCGAACGCCAAACATCCGCTGCGGGTATATCCGGCCGGCTGGTACGAGGATTCCGGACAATTCGGAGGAATGCGGCAGAAGCTCATTCCGGTGCTCGGCAGCAATCAGACGTCCAATATGAACGTCCTGATTTTTCTGAACAACGAGAAGCTGATGCAGCATGTCAACCAGCAGGCGATGATGCAGGGCACGTCGCTGATCGTAATGGATCAGGACCGCAATATCGTGCTGAATACAGAGGACAATTGGGATCTGGTCGACATGCTGGGCGAGCTTAGCAGCGGAACCAAGCCGGAGGAGACGCTGACAAATAAAGATTACGAGTACAACTTGTTCAAGTCCGACTATAACGGGTTTTTGTACATTAATAAATCGCCGTACCGGTTTGCCAATATGGAAGCGGTCACGGAAGTGAACCGGAACATTATGGCCGTGGCAATCGCCTGCGCGATTGTGCTGTCGGTGCTGCTCAGCTTTTATTTGTACCGGCCGGTGCGCAGCATCGTCAAGCTGGTCGGTCTGAGGGACCAGCGCGAAGCAGGCGCCGATTATCGGATTATCCGCACTGGTATAGCGAAAATTCAGGAGGAAAACGTCCTGATCAAATCGCAGATGGATGTGTTTCTTGCAGAAATGCGCAAATCCGCCTTTTACAGCGCGCTTCTGGACGATTCTCCTTCCCGGGAAACCGAGCTGAGAATGCAGCAATATTTTGCGGAGTTTTATAAGGAGCCGAGTTTTGTGCTTGCCGTTATCGATCTTCGGAGGATAGGAGAGCGGGGGCAGGCGGAATCGATGAGGCTGGAGGAGAAAGCGAAACGTTTGGAAAACGGGCTGCGCTTAGCTTTACGGAGGAGCGTTTGCGTATTCCCGATGACTGGACGCAGGCTGGTGGCGGTAATCGGACTCGCAGACGGAGCATCCCGCGATGCAGCGGTGAGGCAGTTGTCCAGCTTCGCTACGAAGGCGCAGCCGGATTGGTTGGGGGAAGATACAGCCGAGGCGGCGGTTTGTTGTGTCAGCCGCTTGTACGTTTCGGAGGCAGGCAACGTGCATAAAGCGTATCGCGAAGCGGAGGATGGCTTTTTATACCGCAACGTCCATTTGGACCGTCCGGTAATTGACGTTCAGACGATTCGTTATACGTGGAGGGTGCACGTCCCGTTATACGATATCGAGAAGGCGGCGCATTATCTTGTGACAGGAAATGAGACCGAATGCTGCCGGATGCTGAGCGACATTTTTGCGTGCAACGCGGAAAAGGAAATCCACTACCATCAGCTCGTGCCCGTTGCCAAAACGATGTTTTACAGGATGCTAAAATTGATGGAGACGGGGGAGGCGGAAACGTCCGAGATCATCGCCCTGGAGGCCGACTTTAACCGCAAGCTGCAATACTCCTATCGGCAGGAAGACATCCAAAAGGCGCTAATCGGAGCGGTTAAATTCATAGCGTCCAAAGCGAACCACGGCCCCAAAAGCAAACTCGACGCCGCATCCGTCGCCCAATATATCGAGCAGCATTACAGCGAAAACCTCCATCTCGACCATATGGCGGAGAAGCTGGAGACGACCCCGAAATATTTTTCCAACTACTTCAAAAAAACGTTCGGCATCAATTTTGTCGAATACGTAAACAAAGTTCGCCTGTCCCATGCGAAAGAGATGTTGAAGCACACCGATCTGCCCGTAGCCGACATTGGAGAGAAAACCGGCTATCTGAACTCCTCCACGTTTACGAGCACGTTCAAAAAGTATTACGGCATCTCTCCGAGCGAATACCGCCGCAACAAGCAGACTGATCCAGTCCCTTTGCAAAAAGCGAAGCAATGAACACTAATGTATACGACCACGAGGCCGGAGTTCGTTCCGGTCTTTAATTAAAACACCCATTGCATAGGGTCAACTTGTGATTTGTAAATTGTAAAAACGTGCTCACAAAGGAGATATCCATGCCAGCCTTCCAGCATGAAGAAGTAACAATGAAAGAGATGCAAGACGCTATGGCCTCAGGCGCCGGGAATGCCACGGTTGAAAGCAGTGGTAAAATAAAAAGTCCGGCCCCTGGCAGCCGAATTGGTACACCCGAAACAGCTCCGACATAGCCGACGCTTCTTCGAGGCCGATCCGGTCCGCCAGTTCGCGGCCGAACAAAAAATGAGTGCAGATGTTGGCGTCGGGCTTTCGGCTCCTTTAACCTGATGAGGCGTTTACCCGTATCGCATCAGGATAACGGAACGAGCTTCAAGGCGTTGCCTGAGTATATTTTGGCAAGAACGTCATCCGGCAGATTGAGCGACCCAAGCACTTCCTGATGAACGTTATCGAAATAGTCGCGGCCGTACAAGATGCGGTCCTGGAATTCAAGTATAAACTCTCTCGCGAATTCCGGATCACGGCTGAACGCTCTCGCTCCCGAGCCTGCAGATATATCGCAGTACAGGTTCGGGTATTTGCGCAGCATTTCGCCAACCTTGCCGCCCGGCTGGACTTTTCCCGTCGGATAGGCGACTTTGTCGTACTGGTCGTCGCCGGATATGTGTGCCCAGAAACCGGGAGCATGGCCAAGGAAATACGTGTCCGGACAAGCCTTGACAGCACGCTCGAAGGTGTCGATGCCGCCGCCGTACCACCAGTTCGGACGGGGATACGCTGGCCCTGCAGCGAACTCGTAGTCGATATGTACCGTAACCGGCAGCCCTTTCTCCCCGCAGAAACGGAATAGCCGGATCGCGTCCGGATTGTCGTACATCATGCGCAGCTTGATCTCGCCATATACGCGGACGCCGTACAGCCGAATCGCATGATCGAGTTTGTCGATCGCATCAGGACGGCGCGGATCGGGCGCGTAGCCTAAAATGAATTTGTCCGGATACTGCTCCGCATACCGGACGCAGCGGCGGAACGATATCGGGCCGTCTGGCAGCGATGCGTCGGGGACCTGTTTTTTGTATGTCGGGCTGTATTCGTCATCCGGGCATTCCCAGCTAAGCAGCCAGGTTTTGTCGATGTTGTATTGCTTCATATTGTCCAAATACCGTTCGATATCATACCCATACCAGTCCGGATGATTATGGCAGTCGATAATCATGGATCGTAACCTCGCTTTATCGGTGGTGGTGTTCCTTACCCACACATATTGTACAGACTAAATACAGATGCGGTTTGAAGCAGATTGAAGCGGCCATGCAAAGCGTTAAGCCCTGCTGCGCCTTGCTTATTTGTCCAGCTTGTACGAGTTGATAATTCAACAAATTTGTCGCTCTCACGTGTTAAATGGGCATCAATACCATGAGCCTTTAAGATGTTGACAATACGCTTGCTAATATCAAGCGTTAAGTTAAAAATGTTTTACATATATAACCAACCATTCATTTAATAAAATTGTATTGCAAATTATGCATTTTACTAATCCTGATTAAGCAATAAAAATCTTGTTAGCTACTATGAAGTTTGCAGCATCAACGTTGTTGTTAGAAGCTTCATTGCTTTTAACAGTCGCACTTCTGTTCGTTGTTAATACTGCAACATTAAAGAACCCGTAGCTGCTAGTAGAGTATAAATATTTGCCCGTCCAAGACGCCATATTGACGCTAGACTCAACAAATAGATTTACATTGCCAAACATGGAGTCGCCCCGAACAATGGCCGATGACCCAGACACAGTTACATTCGACAATCTAATATTTACAGCTGGCGAATATGTTGCGAACTTTGGCTCAACTAAAGGTGAATTAACTACTATACTGCCGCCACCGTTAAAGGTAATGTTATTGCAACCAACCATAAATCTATTGCTTATAGTTAAAGTGACACCGGCGTTAATAGTGAAAATAATGTTCTGAATATGATTCAGTACCGAGAAATCATAACTTGCTGAAATAGTTAAGTTGCTGGTTAAGTTAATTACACCATTCCAGTTAGAACCAAGTATCCGAATAGCCTCTACCAAATCAGATATACTCTGCACAGCGTTATTGGCACCAAAAGCGTTACTGGCACCCAAACCTATACCCTTATTTCCTGGACGTGATGTGTCCATATAGATTGGTAGCTTAACAACATTCTCACCTTGCAATCCTACTTGTTTAATATTTCGTAAGTCAGACACATAGAATCCATTTATTGCTTTATATGTTGGCACATTAGATATTTTGAGAAACGCTGTGTTAGTGTACTGGTCGTAAGGAACACCATCTAATAGATTAAACAGTGAATTATCTCTATAGTACGATGAACCCTGTAAGTGTACATAATGACCCTTATCGCTAGACATACCGCAACTGTAAATAACTGACGTACCTGAACGTAATTGCATGCTGCGGATGTTACCCCAGTTGTATACATCTAACTTGCAGTTGTAGACAATCCAATCATGCATCATAATATCATTCGGGCCTTCGATATGTGGTGTAAATATCGAAATGCGGCCGCCAAATAGCATATACGGTGCACCCCACCCCTCTGTTACTGTGTCATAGATAGATACGTCAGCATTTACTGCTGTGAGCGCTGAAGTTAAACCCTGCTTAGATACCGGTAATGCACTATGACTGTAAACTAAACCGTCTGTTACAGAACTAGCTGCTGTAGATACTTGTCTATTAATATAACCTTCTCTAATAACTACTGAACCAGTTGATCCACCCAAGTAAAGTCCTTGATTGTGCGCTAAGATACGTGGTCTGTTGAATACTAAATTCCAAGCTGTGCAGCAAGTAATGCCTACTTTAGGAGACAGATCGTCTGGATTATAGTCACCCCACGACGCTTGATTCTGAGGCCTAGCCCATGAACCAAGCGTTCCGATCGCTACATTAATATTTCCAGACTCAGTACCAAATGCGTTAAGGCCGATCCTTGTTTTGCGTCTGGTAACTAAGTTAAATCTGTACTCACAGCCACGCACCATAGAGTGCGTGTTAATATTTGCTGAGTAGTCGAAGAACTCTGTACTGTCTGAAATCAACACCCAACTATTGTTTACATACTTGAACATCGGTGTGTACAGTGCAGCTACCTCTAAGTTATCGCCATCGTAGAATAATGTGGCTCTATTTTTTTGAGTAACTACCTCTGGTCTTGCAAAATAATTCAAGTTACCTTCACAGGTTATAGTGCCTTTACACGGTAGACGCAGCGGGTTTGTATAGCGGTAGCATCCGCGAGGAAAGTGAAATGTCAATGATGGTATTGCATGTTGTAAGGCATTAGGGTCTGTTGTTCCGACTTCTGGATTGAAGTGGTATAATGCTACATAGAAACTAGACAGCAAAAAAGGAGTTTCTTAGTTGTATGTCGACCAGCAGACGCAAGTTTACACCCGAAGAAAAGGCGCGCATTGTCCTGGAAATTCTCAAGGAAGAAAAGTCG
>NZ_JARBDB010000061.1:0-255 GCF_036577605.1 Paenibacillus sp. GYB004 | reverse complement strand
TAGAAGCAGCCAAGCGAGAGCTTCTAGACGAAGTTCGAATGAATTTTGACTCTTTCATGGAATCCCGGCCGGAGGGAAAGCCGTTTTGCTATTGGTGGGGCCCGACCAATACCCATCGTACGTGGGAGCAGGGATCCGGCAAGGCTCTGTGGGGACTGAATCCAGACGATCTCATGGGCCGGCTGCCCGCATTTTTGCCGGACGTTCCGGAGGTTCGAGAGGATGTTTGCGATTATTTGGGCGAATGCCAAGCGC
>NZ_JARBDB010000060.1:0-224057 GCF_036577605.1 Paenibacillus sp. GYB004 | reverse complement strand
TAAAGTGAAGGAGAGGGGCCTTCCTTGGCGTTAAAGAACGTATACTCAGGTCCGATGGATAACGAATCGTATCGTGTTTATGGACGAAAAACGACGTTATTCCAGACGTAACGAATCTGGGGATCGTTATCGAACCCGAAAGTGGCAAAAAACGATCCGTTTCGCGGGAATAACCATACAAGAGTTCGTTACAATTTCAAGCGTCCTCATTCGGCTCTGATAACGAATGCTGGGTTCGTTAGCCACCATACCACCGCATGAAGACAAAGAAGCTAGCCAAAGTCACACACAGTGTGAATTTGGCAGAACCACGACAAAAATCACACTCGGGCCGCAATTGAAGTCATGTTGTTACCGCCAAGTCTAAACAAGACAACACGACTGAGGGCGAGCGGCTGGAGCGAAGGTACCTGTTTCCCCTTCCAACGTACAACGTATGGGTTTGCACGTCAAAGAACGCTGTCGGGCTTAACGGACGGTTTTTCTTATTGACGGGGGGGAGGCGAATGACACGTTCGGCAGGCCAACTCTGATTGCAGATGCGTCGTACCGGCCCGGCATGCGGCTTCAGGAATTCACGGAAGCACGCTGGCGAAATCCACCCCGCCGCATCCGGTTTCACCCCGGCATGATCCTGGCGCAAGCGGATCGATCCGAAAGGGGCATCGGACTCTTACTTCGTTGCAGACGCCGGGCAGCGGGTGACACACATATCAGCCGCCAATGCTGGTATTTTCGATTCATGGTACAGGCTCTATCACCGCTATGGAATATTTGTTCACATCATAGGTGAAAGCCTATTGACAAAAGTGACAATTGGAACGATAATGTTAAATAATTATTAAGTTTTTATTTGGACCGGGAACCATTTTACAATTAAATAGGATGCACGGGTGGAGACGTCGAGAAATCCCGATAGCCTATGACTTGTTTGTTTAAACATGTGCAGCGGGATGGAAGGACTTGGATCGTATCTAGTTTTCTTATTGATTAAGAAAATAAAGGACCCATTTCCCGGACCCTAAACTTGCCGCTGACGCGAAAAACGAGCGTAAGGAAGGGTGCAGAGCATGATAGACGAAAGCGTTTGGCAGATTTCACATCTTGATTTGACAATTAGGATGGTACTGGCCGCCGTTTTGGGCGGATTCATCGGCTTGGAGCGGGAATGGAGCAATCATGCTGCGGGATTCAGAACTCATATCCTTGTCTGTCTCGGTTCGGCGTCCATCATGCTGCTGTCCATCTACGGATTTTCCCAGTTCGTGGCGGAGCCTAACGTACGTACCGACCCTGCGCGGCTCGCGGCTCAAGTTATAAGCGGGATCGGTTTTCTTGGCGCAGGAGCGATCATCCGCAACGGATCGAGCATATCGGGGCTGACGACAGCTGCCTCGGTATGGGTGGTAGCCGCGATCGGCCTGTCGGTCGGCGCCGGTTTCTACTACGCGGCCGTACTTGCGACGTTTATCGTCTTGGTCAGCTTGTTTCTGTTGAATAAATGGGAGAAGCATCTTTTGCGCCACCGGCGCAATCAGGAAGTGATGATCAAAATTTTCGACCGTCCGGGCAGCCTCGGCCGAGTAGCTACGAAGTTCGGCGAGCAAGGTATCCAGATTAAAAATCTGGTCATGCAATCCACCAGTCCCGAGTCGGTCGATGCGGCCATGGACGCGACGATGGAGCTCCGGTTTAATCTGAGAACAGTCACTACCGACAAACTGCTGCGGGCGATCGACGAAATCTTGTCGCTTCCCGATGTCATCGCGCTGGAGACGAATTCGATGCCTACCGGCAAACCGACCTCGATATCCAAAGGCAAGTCGGCCTCCGGTTGAGGCGAATCGCCCGCCGGCCGTACCTTGAACCCCGCTCCCGAGCGGGGTTCAATTCGTTCCCGGCTCGCGTAACGAAACTAGAAACGGCTGATTCGGCAACCGTCGGCGAGCCTGACACAGCTGCTATTATTATTTCCGCTTCATTTTTAAGCAACGTTCCTGCTTACTCTTTACTTATGCGGGAATTTGTCGTCATTTGACCGGTTTTCAGGAAGAGCCCGGCTTTCAAACAGGAATTTGTTCGTCTCGCCCGGGCTTAAGCGACGGCAGTGCAGTTTTTTTGAGGCGGCGGACCAATCCGGCGATTTTTTTTCGAACCATTTCGTGTAAAATAGAAGAGGTGTTATAATGGATGGATATCGAATCGATCCATTTTTTGTCGAAAGAGGGGAAATGATGGAATCCTCCGCATACACGTTACGGAATGTACCCCAAGAGGAGCGGCCCAGGGAAAGAATGCTTCAAGCGGGAGCGCAGGCGCTTAGCAACGCCGAGCTGCTCGCGATTTTGCTGAGAACCGGAACGATCAACGAGTCGGCGGTTTCGCTGGCCCAGCGGCTGCTTAACGAAGCCGGCGGCCTCAGGCAGCTTGTCGAGATGAGTACGGCTCAATTGACGAAGCTGAAAGGAATCGGTTCCGCAAAGGCGCTGCAAATTCAAGCCGGTATCGAGCTCGGCAGAAGAATTGCCCGCACGGTCCAGCCCGAAACCGTGACCATCCGGTCCCCTCAGGACGTTTCCCTCCTACTGACGGAAGAACTCCGCTATTTACAAAAAGAGCATTTCGTCTGCTTGTTCTTGAATACGAAAAATCATGTGATCGGACAGGAAACGCTGTCGATCGGCAGCCTGAACGCTTCGATCGTGCACCCCCGCGAAGTATTTCTCGCTGCGATCAAACGAAGCAGCGCTTCTATCATATGCGTGCATAATCATCCGAGCGGCGATCCGACGCCGAGTCCGGAAGATATCGAGATTACGCGCAGACTGGTCGAAGCGGGCGCGGTGATCGGCATCGACGTGCTCGACCATGTAATTATCGGAGACCGCTCAAGCATTAGTTTGAAGGAACTAGGGTTGATGTAATATAATGATATGACGGGCAAGCAGTCCGTCCGTAGGATGAAAGGAGACAAGCAATTTATGTTCGGTAGCTTCACGAAAGATTTGGGCATTGATCTTGGAACAGCCAATACGCTTGTATATGTTCAAGGTAAAGGAATTGTGGTCAGAGAGCCGTCCGTGGTCGCTCTGCGTACTGATACAAAAACGATCGAAGCGGTCGGAGACGCCGCCAAAAAGATGATCGGGCGCACGCCGGGCAACATCCGCGCAGTCCGTCCGATGAAAGACGGAGTCATCGCCGATTTCGAGACGACATCGACGATGATTAATTATTTTCTGAAGCAGGCCCAGAAGCAGCGTGTGTTGTTTCCGCGCAAGCCCAACGTCATGGTGTGCGTTCCTTCCGGCATTACGGCGGTAGAGAAACGCGCGGTGGAAGATGCGACGAAGCAGGCGGGAGCCCGCGAGGCGTATACGATCGAGGAGCCCTTTGCGGCGGCGATCGGCGCGGATTTGCCGGTGTGGGAGCCGACCGGCAGCATGGTGGTCGATATCGGCGGGGGAACGACGGAGATTGCCGTCATTTCGCTCGGCGGCATCGTTACGTACAAATCGGTCCGGGTCGCCGGAGACGAGATGGATGAGGCGATCATGCAATACATCAAGAGAACGTATAACCTGATGATCGGCGAACGTACATCCGAGCAGCTCAAGATGGATATCGGCTCCGCGATGCCGATGGACAAGCCGCAGACGATCGAGATCCGCGGACGCGACCTGGTCAGCGGCTTGCCGAAGACGCTGCCGGTATCGTCGGACGAGATTACAGAGGCGCTGGCCGATACGGTCAACAACATCGTCGACGGAGTGAAAGCGACGCTGGAGAAGTGTCCGCCCGAGCTGGCTGCGGACATTATGGACCGGGGCATCGTGCTTACAGGCGGCGGCGCTCTGCTGCGCAATCTGGACAAGCTGCTCGCCAGAGAGACCGGCATGCCGGTGCTCGTGGCGGAGAATCCGCTGGATTGCGTCGCGATCGGAACCGGCCGCGCGCTCGACAACATTCATCTCTTCAAATCAAAAACAGGTACCGCTCCAAGGGGAGTTCGTTAAGCTTGCTGATATAACGCTGCAGGAGCCTAGGCGACTGCATGCGCGGCGGAGAGGAGCTCGCGGCAAGCCTGGGGACAGACCGCTGGAAGGTGTTTGCTTTGTTCAAATGGCTGGGGAATAAAAGACTTATTATTTTGATGTCGGGCGTAATCTTTTTCGTCGCCCTGATCGGATTTTCGTTCGGCGGCCGGGGGCATATGTCCTGGCCGGAAGGATTTGTGAAGGATACCGTCACTTGGGTCCAGGGATGGATCAACAAGCCTGCTCGCGCCGTAGCGGGCTTGTTTGAAGATATACGCCGGATGTCCGTGCTGTACGAGGAGAACCGTCAACTGAAGCTGACGATTACGCAGTACGCCAAGGACACGGCGCGTCTGAACGATCTGGAAGCCCAGAACAAGCGGCTGATGGACGCGCTCGGATTTACCGAACGGCAGCAGCAATCGACCCAGTACAAATACCGGATCGCCGAAGTGTTCGCTTCAAGCCCGGACCCGTTTAATAACACGATCGTCATTAATCTCGGCGAAAAGGACGGCATCAAGGCGAATATGGCGGTCATGTCCGTCGACGGTCTGATCGGCCGCGTTGTTACCGTTTCTCCGTTTTATTCCAACGTCCAGTTGCTGACCGATCTCGATACGAGCAGCTCCAAGGCGATCGCGGTAACGATCAAGGGCAAGGAAAACGAATCTTACGGCATTCTGGAAGGTTACGACCGGGAAAAAGGAATGCTTATCATGAACAAAATTCCGAAGGTAGATACACTGGAGGTGGGCGATACAGTCGTCACATCCGGAATCGGACAATTGTTCCCGAGAGGCATCCAGATCGGCGAGGTCGTCTCGCGCGACGAAGGTGAATTCGGCATCACCCATACGGCGCTTATCAAGCCGTTCACTTCGTTCAACCATCTGCGCGAAGTGTTCGTCATCGAAGTGCCGGAGCTATGAGGTGAATGATGCAGCGCTACGTAATCTCGATATTTCTGTTCGTTCTTTTCTTGCTGGAAGGCACGATTCTGGAATGGATCATTCCTCCCGTATGGCAGTCCCAAGTGCTGGTCGTTCCGCATATCGTCTTGGTCGGGGTGCTGTTCGCCGCCTTGTACAAAAACCGGTATCAGGCGCTCGCCTACGGGCTCGCTTTCGGATTTTTGCAAGATTTCATTTATTACGGTCATGCTCTGGGCGTTCATTCGTTCAGTATGGGGCTCGTCGGATACGTGGCGGGATTGACGTTCCGTCTTCCTTATCAGGGCCTCTTCACGAGTCTGATCGTCGTCTTGCTGGGTTCGTTCGCCTATGATTCGATCGTATACGGCATATACCGTTTTTTCCTGGGCGTCGTCCGGATGGACTTTCAATGGACGTTTCTGCACCAGATGCTGCCAAGCATGCTGTTTAACGCGCTGATTGCGCTGCTGCTGTACGTTCCGGTTCGCAAATGGCTGGAGAAGGCGGCCGAGAGAAAACGCGAATCGGAAGAAAAATGACGGTGCCGGACGCTGCCTGGCGCAAAGGCATTCTGTCAGACGAATGGCCGATAGGGGGTGAACGCGTGCCGATGGCGGAAACGAAACATCGCGTTACGATAAAAGGTGTCAAGGAAGGGCTTGTCTTCGTGATCGACGATTCGTGCCCGTTCGCCGAAGTGATGCAGGAACTGGAGCATAAGCTGGACAAAACGAACCGCACCGTATTAACCGGTCCGGCCGTTCAAGTGAGCGTCAAGCTGGGGAAACGCTCCGTGACTGAAGAAGAAAAAGAATCGATCAAGGATCTGCTTGTCCGCAAAGGGAACTTGCAGGTTCAGCATATGGATTCCGACCTGCCGGGGCCGGAGGAGCAGGAGCCGCCGCCGGACCGCGTTACGATTCTGAAAGGAATTATCCGTTCGGGACAAACGGTGCGCCACGAGGGCCATGTGCTGTATCTCGGCGACGTTAACCCCGGAGGCACGCTGCTGTGCACCGGAGACATCTTCGTGCTCGGGGCGCTGCGCGGCATGGCGCACGCGGGGATCGACGGGGGCGACAGAGCCGTTATTGCGGCATCCTATATGCGCCCGACGCAGCTGCGGATCGCCGACGTCATCAGCCGTCCTCCGGACGAATGGGGGTTCGACGACGCGACGATGGAGTTCGCTTTCATCCGGGACGGGAAGATGCAAATCGATAAAATAAATCAGCTTCACCGGTTACGGCCGGACCATCCGTTCGGTGGCAAGTAAAGGAGATGATTGACGCATGGGAGAGGCAATCGTCATTACTTCAGGCAAGGGTGGAGTCGGCAAGACGACGACATCGGCCAATGTAGGGACCGCTCTTGCTTTGCTGGGCAAAAAAGTATGTATGGTCGACACCGATATCGGACTGCGTAATCTCGACGTCGTAATGGGGCTGGAGAACCGGATCATTTACGATATCGTCGACGTTACGGAGGGCCGGTGCCGGCTGCCGCAAGCATTGATCAAGGATAAGCGGTTCGAGGAGCTGTATATGCTGCCGGCCGCCCAGACGAAAGACAAACACGCCGTCTCCCCGGAGGCGGTGCGCGACATCATCGTCGAGCTGAAAAAAGAGTTCGAGTTCGTCATTATTGACTGTCCTGCCGGAATCGAGCAAGGGTTCAAAAATGCCGTCGCCGGAGCGGACAAAGCGATCGTGGTGACGACGCCGGAGCTGGCGGCCGTCCGCGATGCGGACCGGATCATCGGCCTGCTCGAGCAGGAGCGGGTGCACGGGCCGAAGCTGATCATTAACCGCGTCAAGGCGAATATGATGAAAAAGGGCGAGATGCTCGATATCGACGAGATCTGCTCGGTGCTGTCGATCGACTTGCTCGGCATCGTACCCGACGATGAAGCTGTCATCAAGTCGGCAAACAGCGGCGAACCTACGGTCATGAATCCGAAGTCGCGGGCTGCTATCGCTTACCGCAACATCGCCCGGCGCATCCTGGGCGACACCGTGCCGTTAATGCCGCTCGAGGAGAAGACGGGTGTATTCGGGAAAATGAAGAAGTTTCTTGGAATGGGATGAGTAAAGCTTGCTGGACAAATTGAAGCGAACCGACTGGTCTATCGTTATATTGATGGTACTGTTCATGATCATCAGCACGCTTGTCGTTCATAGCGCCACCGCTAACGATCCGCTGTTCCAGGGGACGGACGTCAAAAATGTCATCAATTACTGCATCGGCTTCGTCGTGCTGTTTTGCGTGATGCTGTTCGACTACCGGCTGCTCGTCAAGACCGCTTGGTATACGTATGGCATCGGCGTCCTGCTGCTGGTTGCCGTTTACTTTTTCGGAGTGGAGAAAAACTCGGCCAAAAGTTGGTTTGAGCTTCCGTTCGGCGGTTTCAACTTTCAGCCGGCCGAGTTAATGAAGCTGCTTGCCATCATAGCGGTAGCGGCGTTTCTTGCCAAGCGGGATGGAGAGCCGCTGCGCTTTTGGCGGGAAATCGTTCCGATCGGACTGATCGTCATGGTACCGACGGCACTGATCGTGATACAGCCGGATCTCGGCAACGCAATTATATTCATCGTCGTCCTGATCGTCATGTACTGGATTGGTAATATCAAATATACGCATTTTCTGATCGGGGCCGGGCTCATAGCAGGCTTCATCGCGCTTTTTTTCTATTTGTTCCAGCTGTACTACGATCCGGTCGTCCAGTATCTAAAAGATAACGACATGGGGCAATGGGTTCACCGCATTAATCGGATTCACACGTTTGTCGATCCGGATTCGGCGAGCGCGGACGCCAAGTACCAGGTGCATAACTCGATGAGGGCGATCGGCTCCGGCGGTTTGACCGGTGAATCGTACTTGCAGGGGGATTCGATCCAGAAGGGCTTTATTCCGCTTCCTTATTCCGATTCGATCTTCGTCGTGATCGGGGAGGAGTTCGGCTTCGTCGGATCGTCCGTGCTGCTGCTGTTGTATTTTTTGCTGATTTACCGGATGATTTATATTTCGATCCAAAGCCAGAACCGGGCCGGTTCTTATATCATCATCGGGATCGTCTCGATGTACGTCTTCCAGGTGTTCGAAAATATCGGGATGATGATCGGAATCATGCCGCTCACGGGCATTACGCTTCCGTTTATCAGCTACGGAGGCTCTTCCATCCTGATCAACATGATGGCCGTAGGCATCGTCGTCAGCGTCCATGCGCATCCGGAGCCGAAGTCGCTTTACTGAATGAACCCGACGATGATACATTCCAACCGATCTGAATGCCGAAACGTTCCGCAGCCTGTACCGCAGCGGGACGTTTTTCGTTCAGGCGGCCTGTCCCTAGTGCGCCTTCCCTAGTCATAGCCGTTCATTCCGGCTCATAGGATGTAGGGAAGAAGCCTGTCTGCTTCCTTAAAGGGGGGCGGAGCAGCGAGGGGGAACCTCTATGGAAGTCAAGTCGAACGTCCGGCAGCGGCGAATGGACCGTATGAAGCAAATAGTCGCATCCGAGCAGGGGATGCGTTCGGGCAATGACAAAACCGCGTTTCACGGGGACGCCTATGACGGGCAAAGGGAGCGCAGCGGACACGACTCTTCGCCGTACCGGCCCGCAAACCTGAACGGCAGCGGCCGGGAGGACTTGCCTTCGGCCCGCGACGACCGGATGAACGACCCGGAGTTCGTATGGAAGCACCGCGAGCAGGAACGGTGGACGGCGATGGGGCGGGCGGAACAGCCAAGATGGACGGATACGCCGGACAACGGCGGGATGACACCGCCGAGCGTACGGCAAATTTGGGTCAAGCTCGGCCTCAGCGCCGTCGTATTCGCAGGCGTATGGGGGCTGTTCCAGCTCGACCATCCGACGGCGCAGCGGGGGCAGGCGTGGGTGCGGACCGCTCTAACCGTCGATTACGACTTTACCGCGGTGGCGGCCTGGTATGAGCGGTCGTTCGGGGGCGTGCCCGCCTGGCTCCCGGCCATCCGGGAGAAAGACGCGCCGGAAGCGCAAAAAGCGAGTACATCTTCGCTTGGACGGATCTACGTTCCGGTCACCGGCAAAATCGTCAGCCGCAGCGGCGACGGGGATCTCGGCATTACGCTGCGGACCGAACCGCTGGCGGCGGTTATGGCGATCGATACCGGCCGGGTCGTCTCCGTCAGCAGCGGGACGGACAAGGGGACGGTAGTGGTCGTTCAGCATGCGGACGGCCTGCAGTCCACGTATGCGTGGCTGCAAAGCACGACGCTGCAAAAAAACGATTGGGTGAACGGCGGAGAGACGATCGGAAGCGTAACTACAGATGCCGCTGGCGGAGCGGGCAAGCTGTACGTTGTCGTCAAAAAGGACAACCAATACGTCAATCCGACAGAAGTGATCCCTTTTGATTAAACTGCGGGGGATTACGTTCCGCCTGCATCCGCTGTTTTTGCTGTTGATGCTCGCAGCAGTCGCGACAGGCTACTTCGCGGAGCTGCTCACGCTATTTGTGATTGTGCTGATTCATGAGCTCGGTCATGTCGCTGCAGCGAGGAGCTTCGGCTGGAAAGTAATCCGCGTGCAGCTGCTGCCGTTCGGCGGCGTAGCCGAGACGGAGGACGGGGGCCGTTCCAGCGCGCTTCAGGAGACGGTCGTCGCTTTGGCCGGGCCGCTGCAGAACGGCTGGATGGCGCTGCTTGCACTCGCTATGGGAGGACTCGGATGGTGGGAAGCGGAGTGGAGCGACTATTTTCTGAAAGCGAACCTGATGATCGGCGCATTCAACCTGCTTCCCGTCCTGCCGCTCGACGGCGGCAAAGTGATGCAGGCGCTCGTCAGCCGCTGGCTGCCGTATTACCGGACGCTCGTACTGGTCAGTCTGGTCAGCCTGCTGCTCTCCCTCCTGCTGGCCGCCGCGGCATTGCTAGGGTTCCGATCGAGCGGAATCCATCTCAATCTGCTTATGATCTCGATCTTCCTTGCCTACTCCAATTGGTACGGCTACAGGAACGCTCCTTTTCAGTTTATGCGGTTTCTGATGAACCGGGAGCCGGTTACGGATCGTCTAATCGACAAGGGCACTCTTGCCCAGCCGATCGTCATCTACAGACACCGGACCGTTGCCGAGATCGTTCGTTTATTTATGCGTGACAAATATCATCTCGTCTACATTATGAGCGAGCAAGGCCGCATTCAAGCCGTCCTCCCCGAACAGAAGCTGTTGTACGTTTATTTTCAGTTAAATCGACCTGGAAGTGCCGTTAGCGACATTTTCGTGTTAGAATAGAAAGGCTATACGAGGTTGTTCAAAAAGCCCACTTTTGATCACGAAGCAGATCAGGAAGCCTGCTCCCGACATCGAATATTGAATTCAGCCGGAATTTCCGGTGCTTACGTAGCTGCCACTACGCTCCGCTCCTCATTTCCTAGCTTCATCCAATCTTCTCGGTGCTGATAACCGGACTTTTTGAACTCGCACTATAAGGTGAGGTGGTGAGGTTTCATTGAAGCAAATCATCGTGCATTGCCGTGACGGCTCGACTCAGGTCGCTCTGCTGGAAGACCGGGTGCTTACAGAGTTTTACACGGAGGGACCTGCCGAGAAACAGCTGGTAGGCAGTGTATATATGGGGAAAGTAGTCAACGTCCTGCCTGGCATGCAGGCCGCCTTTGTGGATATTGGGCTGGAGAAAAACGCTTTTTTGTACATCGATGATATTTTACCGGCCCACATGGATAAAATTCCGTCCGTCAAGCCGCCGATCTCCGATCTGATCCGGCCCGGGCAGCATATACTCGTTCAGGTGGCCAAGGAACCTCTGGGAACGAAAGGGGCGCGCATTACGACCCATTTCTCGCTTCCCGGACGGTGGATCGTGTATATGCCGGCCGCCGATTACGTGGGAGTATCCCGAAAGATCGGTTCCGAGCAGGAACGCTCGCGTCTCAAGGAAATCGCCGAACGAATGCGCCGGCCGGGGGAAGGCATCATTATCCGCACGGTTGCGGCTGACGAGACCCAGGCCGCGCTGGAGCGGGACTTGAACGTGATGCGTTCCGAATGGGAAGACATCGTCCGCCGTTCCGAAAAGTCCGCGGCTCCCGCTCTGCTGTACAAGGAGCCGGGCGTTCTTGAGCGTGTCGTGCGGGACGCCTTTACCGACCGGGTGGACGAGCTCGTAATCGACGATCCGGTGAGGGGCGAGATTCTCGTCCGCCGCGTACGCGAAATATCCGGCGAGCTGGCAAATCGGATCCGCATCTACAGAGGGCTCGAGCCTGTGCAGGTGGCGTACCGGGTTCGCGAGCAGCTCGAGCGGGCGATGAAGCGTAAAGTGTGGCTGCGCAGCGGCGGCTATCTCGTAATTGACCGGACCGAAGCGCTTACGGTGATCGATGTCAACACCGGCAAATATACCGGGACCGACGATCCGGAGGCCACCGTGTTCACGACGAATGCGGAAGCGGCGGAGGAGATCGCACGGCTGCTGAGGCTGCGCGATATCGGCGGCATCGTTCTGGTCGACTTTATAGACATGTCGTCGGACAAGCACCGGATGGATATTGCCGCGCTGCTGGAACAATCGTTTAGCCGGGATCGCACGAAGACGTTCGCCGTCGGCTGGACGAAGCTCGGGCTTATGGAAATTACGCGCAAGAAAGCAAGGGAAAGTCTCGACGATTCGATGATGACCGTATGCCATACATGCGGCGGGTCGGGCAAAGTGGCCGTGGAACGAAAAACGTATCCGCGCAAAAAATAACTTTGAATGACCAAAGCGCAAGCCTGCGATGAGGCCGTATATCCGGGAGCAGACCGCGAGAAAGCTCTTGCTTCATGAGGATTGCTGTGGTAGAATACTTAGGTATGTGCGCATGAGCACATGCTGTAACCGCTCGAGTCGGGTCATAAGCGCGACTTCGCCGGCATTGTGCCGCGGAGCCGTCACCTGGGACAAGGCGAGTCTGAGACATGAGGAGGTGCGCAAAGCATGTATGCAATTATTGAAACTGGCGGCAAGCAGTACAAAGTTCAAGCAGGCGACGCAATCTACGTAGAGAAGTTAACAGCTGACGCAGGTGATGTCGTAACGTTTGACCGCGTATTGGTTGTATCGAAAGAAGACGGTTTGGTAGCGGGCACTCCGCTCGTATCCGGAGCAACGGTTTCCGGTAAAGTGGAGAAGCACGGCAAAGGCGAGAAAATCATCGTTTTCAAATACAAAGCGAAGAAAAACTATCGCCGCAAGCAAGGTCATCGTCAGCCGTACACTAAAGTGATTATCGACAGCATCCAAGCGTAAGGTGTCTCGATATGATCCGGGTGAACATCAAGCGAGGCCGCGAGAGCGGGACGATTGAAGCTTTTACGGTATCCGGACACGCGTTTTACGGCAAGCCGGGGCACGATATCGTATGTGCCGGGGTATCTGCCGTAACGGTCGGTACGGTGAACGCCGTCGAGAAATTGACGGGAGTCGCCCTTCCGAACGACATGCGCGAAGGTTATCTGAACGTCCGTATTCCGCAAGGAACGGATGTAGAAACGACAAAGCAAATTCAGCTGCTTCTCGAATCGATGCTGGCGATGCTGGAGACGATCGAGGACGCGTACGGCAAATATATCGCTTTGCGGCAGTCTTGACTAACGAAAGAAGGAGGTAGACTACGATGTTAAAACTGAACCTGCAGTTGTTCGCATCCAAAAAAGGAGTAGGTTCCACGAAGAACGGTCGCGACAGCATTGCGAAGCGCCTTGGCGTTAAGCGTGCAGACGGCCAATCGGTGACAGCGGGAAGCATTCTCGTTCGTCAGCGCGGAACGAAAATCCATCCGGGTGAGAACGTAGGCCGCGGTACGGATGATACGCTTTTCGCGAAAGTGGAAGGCGTTGTGAAGTTCGAGCGTTTGGGCCGTGACCGCAAAAAAGTGAGCGTCTACCCGGTAGAAGCCGCTCCAGTAGCAGCCGCTTCCGAAATGTAAGTTTCTGATCGATCCGATCAGCGTTTAACCTCCGGTCTTGCAGGACCGGGGGTTTTTATTTTGAACCTGTCATGCTATACTGTGGAAGAAGTTGAAGCAAACGGGGAATCAAGATGAATTCAAATGCGCAGCGATACGAATTGGACCAGCCGGCCATCCGTTCCGGAAGTAAGGATGAGCTGTTCGCGGAGACGCTTAATCATTTCCGCCACGATTGGATGAACGACATTCAAGTGCTCTACGGCTACTTGAAGTTAAAAAAATATGATAAAATGCACGATTACATGGAAACGATAAGAGAAAAGCTAATCGGAGAAAGCTGCATCTCCAAGCTGGGAGATCCGGCTTTGGTCGTTTATTTGCAGTCTTACCGGGCACGGTGCCGGTCGATCCGGCTCGACGTGGAGCTGGGACCGGATGTGCAGCTCTCCCAGCTTTCGGTCGATTCCGGTACGGTTTCGGATGCGATTATTGCCGTGATCGAAGCATTTACGAGACAGGGCGTCGCTCCGGCGGACGGCGATGTGAACCGGCTGCGCTTAAAGCTGTCGGTTCAGTCCGACTTCCTAGTAATCGGTTTCGATTACGACGGCGGCTATCGGCGCGAAGAGCTGCTTCATGAACTGCGCGAGGCGCTCGGGGCAGGCCGATCCAAGCTTAGAATCGCTAGTGGAGCCGTGTACGACAACGAGAAGGCGGTATTTGACATTCATGTGCCACTAATTCAAATTTAGAGCTTTTCATCCCATGGATAAGCTCTAAAATTGTACTAGGCGTATAGGACGAGGTGTAGGATGTTTTTAGATAAAGCAAAAATTTTCGTAAAAGGCGGCAACGGCGGGGACGGTATCATTTCGTTCCGGAGGGAGCTGTACGTGCCGGAAGGCGGGCCGGCCGGCGGTGACGGAGGCAAAGGCGGAGACGTTGTATTTCGCGTCGACGAGGGACTGCGAACGCTGATCGATTTCCGTTATCAGAAGCATTTCAAGGCGCCGCGCGGCGAAAAAGGCAAGACGAAGGGAATGCACGGGGCGAACGCGGAAGATATGATCGTGCGGGTGCCGCCGGGCACGATTGTGATCGATGACGACACGCACGAGATTATTGCCGATTTGACCCGGCACGACCAGGAGGTCGTCGTCGGCAAGGGCGGCCGCGGCGGACGCGGCAACATGCGTTTTTCGACGCCGAGCAATCCGGCCCCTTATCTGTCCGAGAACGGCGAGGAAGGCCAGGAGCGCTGGGTCATCCTGGAGCTGAAGGTGATGGCGGACGTCGGGCTTGTCGGTTTCCCGAGCGTAGGGAAATCGACGCTGCTGTCGGTCGTATCGGCCGCTCAGCCGAAGATCGGCGCCTACCATTTCACGACGATTACGCCGAACCTTGGCGTCGTTGATGTAGGGGAAGGCCGCAGCTTCGTTATGGCGGATTTGCCGGGGCTGATCGAAGGCGCGCATCAAGGCGTAGGGCTCGGTCACGAGTTTTTGCGCCATGTGGAGCGGACGCGGCTGATCATCCATGTCCTCGACATGGCGGCTACCGAGGAACGCGATCCGTACGACGACTGGCTCAAGATTAACGAAGAGCTGCGCCTCTACAACGAGAAGCTGTCGCAGCGGGTGCAGATCATCGCGGCCAACAAGATGGATATGCCGGGGGCGGACGAGCAGTTGAAGCTGTTCCGCGAGAAGCTGGAGCGAGACGGACATGGGGAGATGGAAATTTTCCCGATCTCGGCTGTAGCCCGGCAAGGGGTCCGGGAGCTTCTGTACCGCGCGGCCGATCTGCTGGAGCAAATTCCGGAAACGCCGCTTGTCGAAGAAGTGGTGGATGTCGAGGAGCGTAAAATATACCGCTTCGAGAAGGAAGAAGACGAGAACGAGTTTACGATCCGCCGGGAAAACGATACGTTCGTTGTCGAGTGTGTCGCGGTGGAGAAGATGCTCAAGCGGATCAACATGAACTCGTATGATGCGCTTATGCGGTTTGGCGTGACGATGCGCAAGTCGGGAATTGAAGCGGCGTTGCGCAAAAAAGGAGCCCAGGACGGACATATGGTCCGGATCGGCGACTTTGAATTTGAATTTGTCGAGCAGGAATGACAATCGCAAAGTTGTACCATACACTGCCGGGGCGAAGCTTCGGCAGTTTTTTGTATTTGGAGAGAAAGCGACAGATGCCATCCAGCCTGTAGACGCTTATAATGGGAGAAGCTGGGCGAATGCAATAAACGAACTTGAAAATGAACTGACTTGAATATGCCTGTTGGTGCAGGATTGAGCAGCGGACACTTTGAAGCTGCGTGACGTAAAGGGGGTTGCTTATTATGAAGCTGAACGAAATGGCGAATCTGCTTACCATTGCCCGGACGTCCGGAAATATGGAGACGGAAATCAGCGGATTTGCGATGAACTCGAAGCAGGTTCGTCCCGGCGATTTGTTTATTTGCATTCCGGGGATACCGGGCTTGCAGGAGGACCGCCACCCGTATGCGGAAGAAGCGGTTCGTGCAGGGGCGGCCGCGCTGATCGTCGAACGCGAGGTCGGGCTGGCCGCGCCGACGATTCAGGTGCCGGACGCCCGTTATGCGATGGCTGTGATGACGGCGCATTTCTATGGATATCCAAGTTCGGAGTTGAAGGTAATCGGCGTAACCGGGACGAATGGCAAAACGACCACCAGCCATATGATCGAAGCGGTATTGGCTTATGCCGGCTATCGCACCGGATTGATGGGCAATATCGGGACGAAGATCGGAGAGGTGCAGCACGAAACGGATATTAACACCCCGGAGTCCTACAAGCTGCAAGCGAATCTGAGGAAAATGGCGGACCATCAGACCGACTATTGCGTCATGGAGGCGACTTCCCAGGGGCTCGATATGGGGCGTGCCATCGGCTGTGAGTTCAGAACGGCGGTTTTTACCAACTTGACGCTGGATCATCTAGACTATCATGGCACGATGGAACGGTACAGGGAAGCCAAGGGGCTGCTGTTCTCCAGAATGGGCAACTCCTTCTCCCCGGATCCGTCCAAGCGCAAGTATGCCGTCCTTAACATCGACGATCCGGCCTCCGATTATTTCCGAAAGCAAACGACCGCTCAGGTCGTGACATACGGGATACACGGTGAAGCCGACGTGACCGCCTCGAATGTCCGGTTAACGGCGAGGGGAACCGAGTTTGAACTGCGTTCGTACACCGGCACGATTCAGGTACAGCTCCAGATGGTCGGGAAGTTTAATGTGTACAACGCGCTTGCTACCGCCGCCAGCTGTCTCGTCGAAGGCGTCCCGCTCGAGGTGATTGGTGAAGGGCTGGCCCGAATCCAAGGCGTGGCCGGACGGATGGAGGTTGTCGACGAAGGTCAACCGTTTCTCGTGCTAGCTGATTATGCCCATACGCCAGATTCTTTAGACAACTGTTTGTCTACGGTCCGGGAGTTTGCGGAGCGGCGCGTGATCACGGTGTTCGGCTGCGGGGGAGACCGGGACCGGTCGAAACGTCCGCTGATGGGAGGGCTGGCTGCCCGCTATAGCGATTATATCATTGTGACCTCGGATAACCCGCGGAAGGAAAAGCCGTCGGCGATTATGCAGGACATCGAGCAGGGGCTGAAGGAAGCGGGGATCGAGGCCTCCCGCTACGAGCTGATCGAGGATCGGAAGCAGGCGATCGGAAGGGCGGTCGAGCTGGCGGGTGCGGGCGATATCGTACTGATAGCGGGCAAGGGCCATGAGACGTATCAAATTTTTAAGGACGGTACGGTTCATTTCGACGATCGGGAAGAAGCGAGACTGGCCATTCGCAGGAAAAAAGACGAGACTCCAAGGTGAGGCGGTGGAGAGGCGAGTTTGGCTGGCGGCTGGCTTGCTGGCGGAAATGTGCCTGAACGCGGGGCTCTTACCGTAACACCGTAACGCATGCGTTACGTAAGGCGGCGGGTCTCCTCCATACCCGCATGGCACTTCACTCTTCCGCCCCGGCCCGGACCGCTGCCGTCAATAGCGCGGGTCCGTAAGCGGCACCCAGTCGACTCGCGGATAGCCGGTTGCCGTATCCCTGTTGGCCGTGCCGACCCAGGCGTGGTCCCGGGGGCCTTCGCGGAAATAATGCTCGAGGGCGGCGCGGAAGATGTAGGGGATGTCGCGGTCCAACACTTTAGCGACCGGAATCCAGTGGAGCTCGCCCTCGTCGGTATCGACGAAGTCGGTCCGCTTCGCGATTCCGCTGTATATGAACTGCTGCCTCAGCTCCCCCTGGTTGTTGCGGAGCAATACATAACGGAGCGTTAACTGCTCGATATCGGTTTCGGCAAAGCCGGTTTCCTCGGCGATTTCGCGCAGACATGCGTCGCGCGGACGGCTGAGCTCCTCCGGCTCGAGGTGTCCGCCTACCGCGGCCCACATGCCGGGGTTCAGCGTCCGGCTCATAGAGCGTTTCATCATAAGCAGCTTGTCTTCGTGAAAAAGCATTGCTGCGGCCATCATCCGACATTTCATAAAGTATCCTCCCGTTCGTAAGCGATCACCCGCTGCAATCATGTTATCCATCTTAGCACGGCGGCCCGAAAGCGGCAACTTCGCGCCAACGCCGGGCGGAGCCGGATAAAGCGCTCTCTTCCGGATTGTTTGAAAACGGTCGTTTATATTTCATTTCACCTATTGCCGTGATCCGGCGTTTTCGGTATAATGTCCACTATATACAAACAACAGTCTTTACAGAGAGGACGAATCGCCTGTGGAACACGACACTAGCGCGAACGGCTCCAGCGAAGACGACACCGAACGTTACTATTTGGTACGGGAAGACATTTTGCCCGAAGCGGTCGTCAAAACGATCCAAGCAAAGGAACTGCTGGCCAAAGGACAAGCGAAGACGGTTCACGAAGCAGTCGAGCAGGTCGGCATCAGCCGGAGCGCCTTTTATAAGTATAAGGACGGCATTCATCCGCTGAACAAGCTGGAGAGGGAACGGCTCGTCACGCTGTCCATGGATTTGGAGCACCGGTCGGGGATCTTATCGAAGGTTCTCGCGGTTATCGCCGGTTTGGAGGGCAACGTGCTGACCATTCACCAGACGATTCCGCTGCAAGGCATGGCGAACGTGGTGCTGTCGGTCGACACATCCCAGATGGGCGGACCTAACGCCGCCCGGTTAATGGATGTGCTGCGTCACCAGGACGGTGTCCGGAAAGCGACCCTGATCGGTCAAGGCTCATAAAGATACAATGCGAACTCAGGAGGAGAGAACAGGATGGAACCAATTCAAGTAGGTCTGCTCGGGATGGGCACGGTAGGAACCGGCGTGCTGCGCATCGTCGAGGGGCATCAGGAAGATTTGCAAAAACAGGTAGGTTCGGAGATCCGCATCGCCAAAGTGCTCGTGCAGGATAAATCCAAATCTCGCCGGTATGCGCTCGAATCGGACCGCCTCACCGAAGACGCCTGGGAAATCGTAAACGATCCGTCGATTCAGATCGTCGTCGAAGTGATGGGCGGCATCGAACTGGCGAAAACCTATATACTCGCGGCGCTGGAGAAGGGGAAGCATGTCGTTACCGCGAATAAAGATTTGATGGCGCTGCACGGAGCGGAGATTCTCGCCAAGGCAGCCGAGAAAAACTGCGACGTCTTCTACGAAGCGAGCGTAGCGGGCGGCATTCCGATTATCCGGACGCTGATCGATGGCTTCTCGTCCGACCGGATTACGAAGATCATGGGGATCGTCAACGGGACGACAAACTATATTTTGACCAAAATGAGTCAGGAAGGCGCGTCCTACGAGGACGTGCTGAAGGAAGCGCAGGAGCTGGGATACGCCGAATCCGATCCGACCTCCGACGTGGAAGGATATGATGCGGCACGCAAGATGGCGATTCTCGGAACGCTCGGCTTCCATACAAGCCTCAGCTTCCCGGACGTCAGCGTCAAAGGCATCTCGCAAATTTCGAAGGAAGATATCCAATACGGCAAAAGCCTCGGCTATGAGGTCAAGCTGCTTGGCATTGCTGAGCGCCAGGACGATCTGATCAGCGTTAGCGTCCAGCCGACGATGGTGAAGAAGACGCACCCGCTTGCTGCGGTGAACGGAGTGTTCAATGCCGTGTACGTCTATGGCGAAGCAGTCGGAGAGACGATGTTTTACGGCCCTGGCGCGGGCGAGATGCCGACGGCGACTTCCGTTGTGGCCGACCTCGTCGCGGTTGTCAAAAACTTGAAGCTGGGTGTGAACGGGCGCAGAATTTTTACTCCGTATAAGGAGAAAAAGCTGAAGACGCCGGAGCAGATCGCTTCGAAATATTTCGTCAGGCTGCACGTGGACGACAAAGCCGGCGTTCTTGCCAAGATCACGCAAGTGTTCGCCAATTGCGAGGTCAGCCTTGAATCGGTCGTTCAGCAGCCGAATCATTCGATCGCCGATGCCGAGATCGTCATCGTGACGCACGACGCGTCGCTGTCCAGCATGAACCGTGTGCTTGCGGAGTTCGAATCGCTTGAAGTGATCCAGAAGATCAAAAGCGTGTACCGGGTCGAAGGATAATTTTTGGCAGAACTACTATATTAGATGCATTCATACACATACAAAGGAGCCGTTCGCAAAATGAGATACATGGGATTGCTGCAAACGTACAAAGAGTATTTGCCGGTGACGGACAACACGCCGATGCTAACGCTGCACGAAGGCAATACGCCGCTGGTACGCGCCGAGAAGCTGTCGGAGGAATTGAACCTTGACATTTACTTTAAATATGAAGGGTTGAATCCGACCGGTTCGTTCAAAGACCGCGGCATGGTGATGGCGGTAGCCAAAGCGATGGAGGAAGGCAGCCGCACGATCATGTGCGCCTCGACAGGCAATACGTCCGCGGCAGCAGCCGCTTATGCGGCACGCGGCAATCTCAATTGCATCGTGCTGATCCCGAACAACAACATTGCGCTCGGCAAGCTGGCGCAAGCGATCATCTACGGAGCGAAAGTCATCGCGATTGAAGGCAACTTCGACCGTGCGCTGGAGATTGTCCGCGAGATTACGGCCAAGCACCCGATCACTCTCGTGAACTCGGTCAACCCGTACCGCCTGGAAGGGCAGAAGACGGCGGCCTTCGAAGTATGCGACCAGCTCGGTCAGGCTCCGGACTACTTGGCGATTCCGGTCGGCAACGCAGGCAACATCTCCGCGTATTGGAAAGGCTTCAAGGAGTACAACGCCAAAGGCAAATCGTCATCGCTGCCGGTGATGATCGGCTTCGAGGCGGAAGGCGCCATGGCGATCGTGAAGGGCGAACCGATCCTGAATCCGGAGACGGTCGCTACCGCCATCCGGATCGGCAATCCGGCGAGTTGGGATCTTGCCGTGAACGCGGCCAAGGAATCCGGCGGACAGATCAACTACGTTACGGACGACGAAATCCTGCATGCGTACCGGACGATCGCGTCCAAGGAAGGTATCTTCGCGGAGCCGGCATCCGCCGCTTCGATCGCGGGTGTCATGAAGCTGCACAAGGAAGGTTACTTCAAAGGCGGCGAGAAAGTCGTCTGCGTCTTGACCGGCCACGGCCTGAAAGACCCGAATATCGCGATTAAAAGCGTGGGCGGCGATCTGCTCGTCGTTCAAGATACCGAAGAAGCGGTTATGGATGCGATCCGCAAGCTGGAGGGCGCTGGCGCATGAGTTTGCCGGGGAACGGAAACGGACCGGCCGCGGGAGACGGCCGGCCGAAGGTGTACGTGAAAGTGCCGGCGAGCACCGCCAATCTCGGACCGGGCTTCGATGCGCTCGGTATGGCGCTTAATTTGTACGCTTGGATCGAAATGGGCATAGCGGACCGGACCGAAATCCGCCTGTACGGAGATCAGATGGAAGGCGTACCGACGGATAAGTCCAATCTCGTCTACAAAGTCGCGCAGCAAGTATTCGAGAAAGCCGGAGTAAGTCATCCCGAGCTCGATATTGCGATGTATAGCGATATTCCGCTGACGCGCGGACTCGGCAGCAGCGCTTCGGCGATTGTCGGGGCGCTTGTAGCGGCCAACGCGCTGATCGGTTCCGCTCTGTCCGACTACGAGCTGTTCCAGATGGCGTCGGCACTCGAGAAACATCCGGACAATGTCGGAGCCTCGCTGTTCGGCGGCTTGACGGTGGCGTTCTGGGACGGGACGCGGGCGGAGCATATCCGCGTCGTTCCGGAGGACCGTCTGGAAGTGCTGGTGGCGATTCCCCGCTTCCAGCTGGCCACGGAGAAAGCGCGCAACGTCCTTCCGGCCGAAGTGCCGATGAAGGACGCCGTATTTAATATCGGCCACGCTTCGCTGCTGGTGGCCGCCTTTTGCACCGGTCGTTACGACCAGATCCGCCATGCGATGAAGGATGCGCTGCACCAGCCGTACCGCGCTCCGCTCGTGCCCGGTATGAGCGACATCCTGGAGCAGGCGGAGGAGCACGGAGCTCTCGGTATCGCCTTAAGCGGCGCGGGACCGACCTTGTTGGCGCTGCTCGACAGAGAGAGCGGCCGAGGGGCAGAGCTGGAGCGGTTTCTGACCGATACGCTGAAGCAGCATGGCATCGAAGCCGATACGATGCGGCTGAAGCCTTGTGCCGAAGGCGCGACGGTTCTGACCCATTTCGATCCTCATGTCACGCTGATCGACAACATCAAAGGCGAAGTTCGCGCCTAATCGAGATAGACCGAAAAGAGCAATTTATATAGATGTTGATGCGAATTCGTGTTACTGTAGTAAAGTGGCTTCTTCATCGATAGTTCGCCGTGTAGACCACGAATGAAACCATAAGACCCGGCAGCCGATAGGTTAAAAGCCGGTTAGAAGGAGATATTCCCCGTGAAACGGATCGCTTTTCTCGGGCCGGAAGGGACGGTGTCCCAAGAGTCCGCCCGATATTTTTTTGCCGAAGGGGCGCATGAGTTCGTTCCTTACGCGCTGATGTCGGACGTGTTCACGGCTACCGCCGCAGGCACGGCCGATTATGGTGTCATCCCGATCGAGAATACGATCGAAGGATCGGTTAAGCATCACATCGACCTGCTGGTCGAATCAGGCGGCAATTTGCCGATACAGGCGGAATGGATCTATCCGTCTATTCAAAATTTGATCGGCCATTTCGACCTCACCTCGGGAACCGATCCGTTTGCGAATATTCGCAAAGTCATCTCTAAGGACGTCGCGATCGCGCAGTGCCACGACTTTCTGCGCAGCCGGCTGCCTCATGCGGAATTCGAATACGTCAGCAGCACAGCCGAAGGCGTACGGATCGTCAAGGAGTCGCTGGACCCGTCCTATGCGGCGATCGGAACGAGGATGTCTGCGGAGCTGTACGGGCTCGATCTGCTGGCCGAGAACATCACCGACCATGACAACAACTACACCCGGTTCATTCTGATCGGGAAAGACAAGCCGGTACTCAAGCCTGCCGACTGCGCCAAGACGACCATCCTGGTCACTTTGCCGGAGGATTACCCGGGTGCGCTGCATCAGGTGTTGTCCGCTTTCGCATGGCGCCGGATTAACTTGTCCAAGATCGAATCGAGACCGACGAAGAAGAAGCTTGGCAACTACTATTTTTATATGGATATCGAGATGTCGCTGGATACGGTACTGCTTCCATCGGCTTTGCAGGAGATCGAGGCGATCGGCAGTCAAGTGCGGATCTTGGGTTCTTATCCAAGCTACTCATATATGGCGGGGCTGTAGACGTTTATTTGCCGTCAATGGCAGGCGCAGATTTTGCATAGGAGTGAATAGTCTGTCGGGAACGTATCCCGGCGGGCTATTTTTTTAACGATTCAATGTTTAAAGTTCGCTACAGCGCTAAAGCGAACCGAGACATTCTGAACCAAGGAAAGCTACCTCTTTACGCAGGGTCATGCATCGTGGCAAAGACTTCGTTTAGAAGCTTTTTTTATTTTCCCGGAATGATGTCAAATGCCTACCTCTTGCATAGACTGTATTGTTATTCAAGACAACGGGAGGTTTCAGTCCGGTGAAAATCCATCTGGTGAAAAAGGGAGAAACGCTCTTTAACATCGCCAAAAAGTACGGTATCGAGCTGCAAAAGCTGATTTCTTTCAACAGTCAAATTGCCGATCCCGATCAAATCGACGTAGGCATGAAAGTGAAAATTCCGTCCACTCCAGTACCGGTGCCGCCTCCGGTCGGCCATGTGCTGCACAAGCATATCGTGGTACAGGGAGACTCGTTGTGGAAACTGTCGAAGGCGTGGGACGTACCGCTGAAGGCGGTCATTGATGCAAATCCGCATTTGAAAAATCCGAATGTGCTGATGACGGGGGAAATTGTATACATCCCGAACCTGGCGACGGGAACGGCCCCCGAGCATCCGGAAGGAATGAGTAAAGCGGAATTAACCGCACCGATCGCCGCACCCGAGACGATGGAAGCGATGCCGGAGATGCCTGTGATGCCTGTGATGCCGGAGATGCCGGAGATGCCGGCTGTCGAGGAGCCGATCGAATGGCCGGGCATGGCCGACGCAACCGAAGCGGAGCCTATGCAGCAGCCGGTTTACGAAGCGCAGGAACCTGTCCAGTTCCCGTTCATGCAATATGAGATGCCGGCCACGGAAGCGATGACTCCGCAAGCTCAGCCGGCTCCCATGGCGATGCAACCTCACGTTCCTGCTCCGGTTGCGACGTGGAACTACGAAAGCTTTATGCAAGTTCATCACAAACCCCATCATCATGAGGCGGCCGTACCGTATATGCCTATGATGCCGATGGCCCCTGCGGCGCAGATGCCGGTCATGGGCACAGCCGATAAGTATCCGGGCATTCCGGATCAGGCGGCTCCTTGTCCTCCTGCTCTGGAATGGCCGGAGGCCGCCGTTCAATCGCAGCAGGCGATGCCGTTTCCTCAGATGACCGGAGGTCCTTGCGGATGCCAGGGCGGCGGCCATCATCATGCTGGGGTTCCGTACGGCATGCACTTCGGGATGCCATACGGGATGCCTTATGCAATGTCGGGCGTTATGCCGGGCATGTTCAGCCCGCAGCAAACGATGTCGCCGCACGCATCGTGGATGAAGAAGAATGACTGCGGCTGCGACGACCGGATGGGAGATATCGGCCTTGACTCGATTACCCGGGAGCAAGAGGTCCGCACGGACCAAGCGGTTTCGTCCGGCACCTTCTCCAAAGCGTCCGTCAGCACCAAAACTAGAGCTCCGAAGCGGAAAAGCCCGGCAAAACGTGAGAAAAGACAAAATCAGCCGTGGATTCGGAGATAACGGTCTGCCGGTTACCGCCTCAAGTATAACAGCAGTCCCCTTTGGGAAAACTAGAAAAAAAATCTAGTACCAGAGGGGATTGCCATGAACTTGTCAAGCTTGTACAAACAACTGAAAAAGCGTCTTCGCCAAAAAAGACGATGGTTGTCGCTTGGCTTTTTCATTGTTGCGGCAGCCGTAGGCTTGTTAACCTTATTCGGTTCCCGTTCCCCGGATATTGCGGGAGACGCCGCTTTGACGGCGGAAACGCTCGCTGCCGTTCGCGGCGGACAGGCTCCGCAGGCGTACGTGTCGGAAGAACAGCGCCAGACTTTGGAGCAAATCCGGGCCGAAGGCGGAACGAGGGACGTATTTGTGCGCAGGAGTTATGTGTGTGGAGAAGAGCACGGGTTGACCGGACGAATGAGAACCGAGGAGATTATGAGTTTCCATCAGGAGCACCCGACGTGGAAAGTCGAGCTGGACGGCAACGGAAGCGTGACATTTACGGAACAGATCGACGATTTGTCGCCGGCCTGCAAGCAGAACGCCTATTTCGGAGTGGACAAAACCGGCAACTTGTCCTTGTTCGAAGGACCGCCGGATAACGAGAAAGTGATCCGCACCTTCTTCCAGCTTAACACCGGTTACTTGGAGAGCAGTCTGCCCCACAATTCGCTGGAAGAGCTGAAGAAGGGCATTCCCGTGATCGATATGGCGGAGTATAACAGCGTACTCTCCACATTCAGCGAGTTTGCCGTCGAGGCTGCGGAAAACGTGATGATTCCGGCGCAGTAGAAGTCCGGCTAGCGCCTGAGGCGCTAGCTGGGTCTGGTCGGCTATGGCCGACAGGGCCCATGAAAGATTTTGATAGACACGCCTCTCTTTTTGCTGAACATCGCCATATTTGCTGGCGATGTTTTTTGTTGATCGATTCGGCCAATAAGTTTAAGTTCTTCGCCGTGGTCGAGTGGAAAAGAGGTGTCTCCCTTGACGAGTCAGCAAGTCGCAAGTCGTTCATCGCGGGTGGAAAGCGTTTGAATCTTCTGCCCTGCTTCAAGCGTGGAAGGGATCGACCGAGTTAAGAGCGGTTTGTACCCTCTATTTTGTGCGAACCCGCAAGGATGGAAGGCATTTCTGCGTAGTCGCAGGAAATTTAGCAAACGGACCTCATTTCGGCGCATTTCGTGAAAAGTTCCTGTGCGTATGCAGCAATCCGCTTCATCTTCCGTTGTATTCGGGGGATTGCTGCTGCTGAGCAGGAATCCGGTCCGAGAGCGGCTGACGCTCGCTCCCTCCGCTCCAAGGCAAACGCGACAAAATCCGTTTTTTGCACTTGTGCAAAAGTCGCGTCCTCAGCCGCTGTCCAACCCCGGCCCACTTTGTTATAATGGTAAATTGAATACATATGTTCGCTTATCGGCAGAGAGAGAGAGGGACTTTTGTGCGCGTATTGGGCATAGACCCGGGAATTGCGATCGTCGGCTTCGGCTTTATCGATAAGCAGGGACACAAGCTGACTCCGGTCCAGTTCGGCAGCATCCAGACGGAAGCGAATACCGATTCCGCCGTGCGGCTGCAGGAAATTTACGAAGCGACGGTCCATTTGATCGACAAATACAAGCCGGATGCGGTGGCGATCGAGAAGCTGTTCTTTAACAAAAACGTTACGACCGCCTTGACGGTCGGTCAGGCGCGGGGCGTGCTGATGCTTGCGGCTGTGCAGAAAGGAATTCCGATTGCAGAGTACACCCCGCTTCAGGTGAAGCAGGCGATCGTCGGATACGGCAAAGCGGAAAAAAAGCAGGTGCAGGAAATGGTCCGCATGTTTTTGAAGCTGGCGTCCGTACCCAAGCCGGATGACGTGGCCGACGCTTTGGCGATCGCCATCTGTCACGCGCATTCCGCCGGCCTGCAGCAAAAATTGAACGGAGTTGGGAAGTCATGATCGATTTTTTGCGCGGAAAAGTGGCGCACCGGGAAACGGATTACGTCGTGATCGACGTACAGGGGGTTGGCTACCGCGTGTTTTGTCCGAACCCGTTCGTATTTCCGGATAAACCGGAAGATGTTACGGTATTCACCCACCACCATGTGCGCGAGGATGCGATCCTGCTGTTCGGCTTCGCATCCCGGGACGAACAGTCGCTGTTCCGGCGGCTGATCGACGTCACCGGAATCGGACCGAAGGTGGCGCTCGGCATCTTGTCCGGCGGCCGTCCGGAGGCGGTCGTGGCCGCGATCCAGCAGGAGAATGTGACGTTTCTGATGAAGCTGCCGGGGATCGGCAAGAAAACGGCGCAGCGGATCATTCTGGACTTGAAGGATAAGCTCGGCGCGGTAACGTCCCGCTTCGACGGAGCGGTGCTTGCCGAGGCGCTGCAGCAGGCCGGAACGGATTCTTCCGGGGGCGGAGCCTGGGCGGAGGCGAAGGAAGCGCTGCTCGCGCTCGGATATACGGAAGCCGAAGCGGATCGCGCCTGGCAGACCGTGAAGGCAAAGGTCAAAGAGAGCGACCCGGCAGACATGCTTATTAAGCTTGCTCTTCAAGCGCTTTATGCCGGCTGATGCCGGCCGCGGGGCTACAACGAATGACAAGGAGGGCGACGGCAAATGGAGGATCGGATCATTTCGGCCCATTTGATGATGGAAGATGAGACTGTGGAGCTCAGTCTCCGTCCTCGCTATTTGGCGGAATATATCGGACAGTCGCAAGTGAAGGAAAACTTGAAAATTTACATCGAAGCGGCCAAAATGCGCAAGGAAGCGCTGGATCACGTGCTGCTGTACGGACCTCCGGGTCTCGGCAAGACGACGCTGTCGAACATAATCGCCAACGAGCTTGGCGTGAACATCCGGACGACCTCCGGTCCGGCTATCGAACGTCCGGGCGATCTCGCGGCGATCTTGACCAACCTCCAGGAAGGCGACGTCTTGTTCATCGATGAAATCCACCGGCTGCACCGCACCGTTGAAGAGGTGCTGTATCCGGCGATGGAGGACTTCGCGCTTGATATTATTATCGGCAAAGGCCCGAGCGCGCGTTCGGTCAGGCTCGATCTGCCGGCTTTCACGCTGGTCGGGGCCACGACGAGGGCGGGACTGCTGTCCGCGCCGCTTCGGGATCGGTTCGGCGTTGTCAGCCGGCTCGAATATTACACGGTGGACGAGCTTAGTTATATCGTCAGCCGGGCCGCGGACATTTTGCAGGTCAGCATCGTCGGAGAGGCGGCGGACGAGATCGGCAAACGTTCGCGAGGCACGCCGCGGATCGCCAACCGGCTGTTGAAGCGGGTGCGGGATTATGCTCAGGTGCGGGGCGACGGAATTATTACGACCGAGATCGCCCGTGCGGCGCTTAAGCTGATCCAGGTCGACGATCTGGGGCTCGACGAGATCGACCATAAGATGCTGCGTGCGATTATGACCAGCTTCCGCGGCGGGCCGGTCGGACTCGATACGATCGCCGCTACGATCGGCGAAGAGAGCCAGACGATCGAGGATGTGTACGAACCTTATTTGCTTCAAATCGGATTTTTGCAGCGCACGCCGCGGGGGAGGACGGTTACCGCCGCCGCATATCGGCATCTCGGTCTTCCGGTTCCTTCCGAAGGCGGCAGCAGCTAGATATGTTATTCAAAGGAGAGATGGAACCGATGACGAGACGAGTTCGGCCCCGGAGATGGGCGGCCGCATGGCTGGCGGCGATCGTGGCGGCTGTAATCAGCGTGCCCGCGGCCTTTACCGAAAGTTACGCCGCCGTGCCTAAGCTGGAGCAAATCCGGGTCGCATTGTTTCTGTCCAGCGGTACTACTTATAACGTTACCGTACCTGCCGTGACGCTGTCTTCCCCGAACGGGCTCGATATCGGCCGGCGAACCTCTTCCGGGTTCACGCAATGGTCGGCAGTAGCCCCTGGCGCGCAAGCCCGTTTCAGCGTGGACGGCTACCAGGTGTTCCTGCTGGAAACCGCCGATCAGGCGACCGCGAAGCTGCTTCAGCAGGCGCTCGGGGCCACCCAGGACAAACCTTACGTCTACCAATCGGTCAAGCTCGGCAAGACCGTCTATCAAGTATACGCAGGCATGTATGGCTCCAAGGAAGAAGCGAATGCGGCAAAGCAGCGGATCGCGGTTAACGCTTCTGCGGCTGCGTTGCTCAAGGGGGCGGCGACGACCGTAACCGGCCCGCTTCATTGGAATGCCGGTGATTACGCGTCGGAAGCGGAAGCGGCGGGACAAGCCACGGCACTGCGTCAGCAGGGGCTCGACGCATGGCCCGTTATATTGGAGACGGCGGGCGCTTCGTCTTACGCCGTATGGATCGGGGAAGCGGCCGATGCCGAGCATTTGAACACAGTCAAAGCGCAGGCCGCGAAAATATCGCCGAACCTCGCATTGAAGCCGGTCGATCCGACAGCTCCTTATTTGCTCAAAAGGGACGAATGGACAGGGACCGCTGCGATTCCGCATTATTCGTTTAATCCCGATGCGCATCAAGTGTGGGTGGCTCCGAAGGACGGAACTGCGGCCATCGCCGAAAAAAGCGGTCGGCAGTATCGGGGGGCTCTAGAACTGAGCCGGCATAACGGCAAGCTTGCGGTCGTGAACGAACTGCCGTTCGAGCAGTACCTCGTATCCGTCGTCGGAGGGGAGCTGGGCGAATCGTGGCCGGCCGAGGCTTTGAAGGCGCAAGCCGTCTCCGCGCGCACGTTCGCGCTGAGCCTTGGAACGAAGTATCAGATTGCGCACGTCTCCGACTCCTCCAACGATCAGGTTTATTACGGCGTACAGCAGGAAGGGCCGAACGGGACGGCTGCGGTTGCGGCGACGGCCGGAGAAGTAATCGTATTGAACGGCGAGCTGATCATGCCGTATTTCTACTCGAACGGCGGCGGATTGACCGGCGACCCGGTCGAGGTGTGGGGACAGCCGATTCCGTACATCAAGTCGGTGCAGAGCCCCGACGAGGCTGCGGAGAAAAACAAGCTGTTATGGCACCGCGTGTCGCTGCCTGACGGCAAGATTGGTTATATCCGCGAAGATCTGGTCAAGGAATCGGGGGAGCGGAACGGCGCAGGCTTGCCTGTCGTATCGGTTCAGAGTGCGGACGTAAACGTGCGTCCGGCCCCGTATGTCGACGATGTCCGAAATGGCCCGATTGCAAAGGTCTCAACAGGGGCCAAGCTCGTATCGCTTGGCAAAGCGCGGGAATCGAACGCGTACAGCTGGATTCGCGGCCCGTATACGGCCGACGAGCTGTTGAAACAGTTGAACGGGGTAATAACGAAGCCGGTCGCCGGCAAGCTGGAGACGCTCGAGGTAAGCAAGCGCGGCCCGTCGGGCCGCGTCACGGAGCTGAAGGCCAACGGCCAGCCGATTCCGGTCGCCAAACCGGATCAGTACCGGAGCGCGCTGTTCAGTGCGCCGAGCACCCGGTTTGATATTGAGGAGACGGGACGGTATACTGTATCTGGAGCCGGCGGAACGACCCGCACGGTGCAAGGATCGGCTGGAACGCTGTATGCGCTTGGCGCAAACGGAGCTTCTGCCCCGCTGACCGGACCGAACCGGATCGTGCTCGGTGCAGAAGGCAGTGTCCGCGTCGCCACGAAGGACACGATGTTCCGTCTGACCGGAACCGGTTACGGGCACGGCCTCGGCATGTCCCAATGGGGAGCTCTCTCGCTTGCGGAGAGCGGACACGATTACAAAAGCATACTCATGCACTATTACAATGGGATTACTATAACTAAGGAATGACGGATATGGATGTCAGTACGTTTGATTTTGAATTACCCGAATCTTTGATCGCCCAGACGCCGCTTTTGAACCGGACCGGGTCCCGGTTGCTTACGCTCGACAAGTCGAGCGGAGCGATCGGGCACCATGCGTTCGAACAACTGATCGACTTTCTGCAAGCCGGCGATACGCTCGTGTTGAACGATACACGGGTCATTCCTGCCCGGCTTTTTGGCGTCAAAGCCGATACGGGAGCACATGTGGAGCTGCTGCTCCTCAAGGAACTGGGCGAAGACCGGTGGGAAGCGCTTGCCCGTCCGGGCAAACGGCTGAAACGGGGAGCCGTCGTGGTGTTCGGCGAGAATGGTGAACAGGACGGGGAGAACGAAACGGCGATGACGGAGCCGCTGCTGCGCGCTGTCGTCGAGGAGGAGGGCGAGATGGGAGCCCGGATCGTCCGGTTCGAGTATAACGGGATATTCCGGGAGCTGCTGGACCGTCTCGGCTCGATGCCGCTTCCTCCTTATATTAAAGAGAAGCTGGACGACCGGGAACGGTATCAGACCGTATACGCCCGGAATCCCGGTTCGGCGGCTGCGCCGACGGCCGGACTGCATTTCACCCCCGCTTATCTGGAGGCGATCGCGAACAAAGGCGTGCGGATCGCCACGGTCACGCTTCATGTGGGTCTCGGCACGTTCCGCCCGGTCTCGGCCGATACGGTGGAAGCGCATCAGATGCATGAAGAATATTATTCGGTGTCGGCGGAGACGGCCGCGGCGCTGAACGAAGCGAAAGCGGCAGGACGCCGGATCGTGGCGGTTGGCACGACATCGGCCCGGACGCTGGAGACGGTGGCGAACCGGTTCGGCGATTCGCAGATCGAGAGCTGTGACGGCTGGTCGGGCATCTTTATTTACCCGGGCTATTCGTTTAAGCTTGTGGATGCGCTGCTGACGAACTTTCATTTGCCCAAATCGACGCTCGTCATGCTGGTCAGCGCTTTGGCGGGAACCGATCGGGTGCTGGCGGCGTATCGCGAAGCGGTCGAACGCGAATACCGGTTTTTCAGCTTCGGCGATGCGATGTTTATTTATTGAACGGCACAATGGAGCCGATAGACAAGATCAGACAAGGAAGGAACGACTTATGGCAGCAGTACGTTACGAACCTATCAAAACATGCAAACAATCCGGCGCCAGGCTTGGCCGGTTGCATACGCCCCATGGCATCATCGATACGCCGACCTTCATGCCGGTAGGCACGCAGGCAACGGTGAAGACGATGAGCCCCGAAGAATTAAAGATGATGGACGCTCATATTATATTGAGCAATACGTATCATCTGTTTCTGCGTCCCGGCCACGAGATCGTGCGCGAGGCGGGCGGGCTTCACAAGTTCATGAACTGGGACAGGCCGATCTTGACGGACAGCGGCGGCTTCCAGGTGTTCAGCTTGAGCGAGCTCCGCAAAATTACCGAAGAAGGCGTACATTTCCGCAACCATCTCAACGGAGACAAGCTGTTCATCTCCCCCGAGATCGCCATGGACATTCAAAATGCGCTTGGGCCTGATATTATGATGGCATTCGACGAGTGTCCCCCTTATCCGGCCGACTATCAGTATGTCAAATTATCGACGGAGCGGACGAGCCGGTGGGCGGAGCGCTGCCTGAAGGCGCATGCCCGTCCTCACGATCAGGCGTTGTTCGCGATCGTTCAAGGCGGCATGTTTGCCGATTTGCGCAAAGAAAGCGCGGTTCAGTTGACTTCCATGGATTTCCCGGGGTATGCTATTGGAGGACTAAGTGTCGGAGAATCCAAGGAACTGATGTACGAAATGCTGGATCACACGGTTCCGCTTCTGCCGACGCACAAACCGAGGTATTTGATGGGGGTAGGATCGCCGGACGCATTGCTGGAAGGTTCGATCCGCGGAGTGGACATGTTCGATTGCGTGCTGCCGACCCGGATTGCGCGCAACGGTACGGTTATGACGAGCGAGGGACGGCTGGTCGTCAAAGGAGCCAAGTTCGCTAGAGACTTCGGACCGCTCGATCCGAATTGCAGCTGTTACACTTGTAAGAATTACTCCCGCGCATATTTGCGCCACCTGCTAAAGGCTGACGAGACGTTTGGCATTCGGTTGACGACGTATCACAATCTGCATTTCTTGCTGGATTTGATGCGAAACGTTAGACAAGCTATCGCGGAAGACCGGCTGCTCGATTACCGGGACGAGTTTTTCGACCGGTACGGGATGAAGGAGAACTCCCGCGGATTTTAAAAAGGAGGGACTAGACTCATGTGGAATTATGCAGACGCAGCTGGGGCAGCGGCCTCACCTAACTTGCTCACGACGATTGTTCCGTTCGTACTGATGTTCGCCGTCTTGTATTTCTTGCTGATCCGCCCGCAGCAGAAGCGCCAGAAAACCCGCAACATGATGCTGAACCAGTTGAAAAAAGGGGACAAGGTTACGACGATCGGCGGCATGCACGGTACGATCATGGAGATCACGGACGATATCGTCGTCCTCCGCGTCAACGATGCGACCAAGCTGACGTTCGACCGTTCGGCGATTAACGCAGTCAGCGCATCCGCACCGGCGGCTGCTGAGAAACCGGCTGAGAAGCCTGCCGAGAAAGCTTAATATGTATCTGAATGGACAGAGGAGACCCGAGACGGTCTCTTTTTTTTGGATATTTTCTGAAATCGAGCCAGCAAGCCGTTTTTCGAGGACACTCGGCTCTCTGCCCGGCATATGGCGCACGCAATCTCCGAATTTGTGGACTGTCGGATAATTTTTTTGGATGATTTGGCTTCCGGGCCGCGGACGATCCAGTATAATCAAGATGCGGCGCCATGATGATCGGCGATATGCCGCAATACCCATTCCGACAGGGCGGGAGAGGATGTTAGGTCTGAACCGGGAGAGGAGTAAGACAAACGTGGATTGGCAAGCGGATTGGATCTGGCTGGACGAGATAGAGCGTCCTGTTAATACGCACGTATGTTTTCGCAAAACGTTCACGCTCGGCGCCGAAGCGGTCGGCAAAGCGCGGCTGCGAATAAGCGCCGATTCGTACTACCGGGTATGGATCAACGGAAAGGAAGCCGGCGAAGGACCGGTTCGTTCGACGCCCCGGCATTGGTATTACGACGATTACGATGTCAGCGGTTATGTCCGAACCGGGGATAACGTAATCGCTGTGGATGTATGGCATTACGGCCATTCGAATTATCAGTACATCGAGAATCGGGCGGGCTTGATCGCAAGACTCGATCTCGGGGAAGATTGCGAGGCCGGAAGCTTCGCCACGGATAATAACTGGAAGGCGAAGCGGCATGACGGATTCGAGAGCCATACGGTGAAACGCAATGTCAATATCGGCTGGCTGGAGCTGTTCGATGCCCGGAAGTGGAACGACGCCTGGCTGACGTCCGCTTATGACGATTCGGACTGGGGCCGTGCGGTCCGCGTGGCGGAAGGCGGCGGCGGAGTCTGGGGCGAGCTGCACACGGCTTCGATCGAGCCGATGGCCAAATCCCGCATTTATCCCAGCCAATTGACCTCCATCTCGGAAGTCCGTCCGCTGCGGCAAGTCGTATCGGTGAATATGCGCGACAACTTTTATCCCGGCAACCGGGACGCCAACGCCAAAATATTCAGCGGTTACTTGGCAACGATTCTTGAGACGGATGAACGCGTGACAGGTAAGCTCACTTTCGCGCATTCGCCGTGGAACGGAGTCCAAGGCCGATATAAAATAAACAGCCGGTGGTACAAGCAAGGGGAAGAGATCGTACTGGAGCCGGGACGGCACTTGTTTTTGCTTGAAATATGCGGCGTTCATAACGATTTGTTCTCACATATGGAATGGGACTTTCCGTCGCCGATTCGTTTCGTCTCCCCGTTTGAGCCTCAGGGCGACGAGCGAAGGGCGGAGGGCGCGGCTGAAGGAGACGGCAGCTCACCGTTCGTCACTTGGGGGCCTTTCGAGGTGATTGAGCCTGTGGCTGACGGCTACCATCCGGTCTACGGGGGCGTCGAAAAGGAGACCGGGCTGAACCGGTCTCACCCGGCGTTTGCCGCACTCGGCGAAGCGGCCGCACCGGCCGATCTGCTCGCTTACCGGTCCTCGTGCAAGGAGGTGGAGCCGTCACGGATCATCGTGAACCATATGATCTATTCCTTGATGCTTCGCAAGCAAACCGTCGCAACCCGGGCGGTTCAGCGGAAAGACGAACGGATGCTGTACGGGCATCCCCGTCCTTCCGTGCTGGCTCCTCCGGCGGACGGGGCGGACCTGGAGCTGATCGTCGACTTCGGCAAGCTGTACGTCGGGCAGATCGAGTTCGATCTGGATGCGGCGGAAGGCACCGTGATCGATATATACGGCTTTGAGACGATGGTGGACGGCAAGGTGCGGTATACGGGCGGATTGAATAACGCTTTCCGGTATACGGCAAGGGGAGGCAGGCAGTCCTATCGCAGCGTAACCCGGATGGGGTTCCGCTATTTAATCGTAGCGATTCGCGGCCAGACGGCGCCGGTTTCCTTCCACTCGATCTCCGTGCTTCAATCCGGATATCCGGTAACCGATCAGGCCGTATTCCGCTGCTCGGACCCGCTGCTGAACGACATCTGGGAAATTAGCCGGCATACGTCGGAAGTATGCACAGAGGATATGTTCGTCGACTGCCCGACGTACGAGCGGGTATTCTGGGTCGGCGACTGCCGGGTCAGCTCGCTTGTCAACTACTATTTATTCGGCTCCTACGAACTGGCGGAGCATTGCTTGACAATGGTTCCGCGCTCGCGCGAACAGAGCGGTCTGCTGCTCTCCTGCATGCCTACCGATTGGCAGTCGGTCATCCCGATGTGGACCTTCAGTTGGGTGATCGCCTGCAAGGAGTACGTCGAATACAGCGGGGATACGAAGTTTATCGGCACCATCTATCCGGACATCGCCGAGACGCTGGAGACGTACTGCACGTTTATTAATGATAAAGGCTTGTTCGATATCAGCTCGTGGAATTTGCTCGACTGGGCCGAGCTGGATATTCCGTATGTCGGTGTAGGTACGGCGCAGCATGCGGCGCTTGCGTATTGCTGCCGGATAACGGCGGATATGGCCCGGCGGCTTTCTCAACCCGAAGACGAGCGGCGGTGGAACGAGCGGAGCGAACGGCTCAAAGCGAGCATGAACGTCCATCTGTGGGACGACGGGAGAAATGCCTACATAGACGGCTGGTATCGCAGCGGCAAACGGTCCGGTACTTGCAGCGTTCAAACCCATACGCTGCTTTATTTGTTCGATATGCTGGATCATGAGCGCAAAGCCGCCGTCGAAAGCCGGCTGGTCGATCCGCCTGCCGACTGGGTGCGCATCGGCACGCCGTTCATGTCGTTTTATTTGTTCGAAGCGTGGCAGCGGATGGGCCGGCTCGATCGGATCGTATCCGCCATCCGCCAAGACTGGGGAGCGATGGTCCGCCACGGATCGACTACGTGCTGGGAGACGTTCGCCGTGTACCCGCGCAGCTTCGCCCATGCGTGGTCGGCTGCGCCCGCTTACGTGCTCGGCAAATATGGATTGGGCGTTGCGCCGGCTGCCGAGGGGTTCCGCCGCATCTCGGTATGTCCGCCAGAGCTGGACGGGCTGGAATGGGCGGAGGGGTCCGTTCCGACGCCATACGGCCGGGTAGACGTCGAATGGAGCCGCGACAATGGCTCGGCGACGCTGAGGCTGCGTGTACCGCAAGGCGTCGGGATCGATGACGCCGAAGCAAGGGAACGCGGCTGGGACATACGGATCGAACGGGTGGGAGACACCGGGGAAGGGAGTGGGGACGATGCATGACGATGACTTGAAATCGTGGAGTAAAGAAGACATATGCGCCCATCTGGGCGACGATTATGACCGCTACCTGGGGGCGATCGTGCCTCCGATCTTCCAAAATTCGCTGTTTACGAGAAAGACGAAGTCGCACGGTTACAGCTACTCCCGCGTCTCGAACCCAACGCTGGAGGTGGCCGAGCGGAAGCTGGCCGCCCTGGAGGAAGGGGAACGCGCGCTGCTGTTCTCCTCCGGCATGTCGGCGATTACGGCTGCAATTATGCAGCATGCGGTGAAAGACTGCCATGTCGTAGCCCTGAAGAGCGTGTACACGCCCGTGCGTGTATTTCTCGAAACGTATATGAACAAGTTCGGCGTAGAAACGACCTTCGTCTCCGGGGAGGAGGTCCGGCAGTTTGAAGAGGCGATCCGGCCGAATACGCGGCTTATTTATTTGGAGACGCCGCTTTCGAACGTCTTCACCCTGCAGGATCTCGCGGCGGTTGCAAAGCTTGCCAAAAGCAAAGGCATCGCTACCGTTGTGGACAATACGTGGGCGACGCCGCTGTATCAAAATCCGCTCCGGTTCGGGATCGACACCGTCGTTCACTCCGCTTCGAAATATTTGGGAGGGCACAGCGATATTATCGGCGGCGTCTTAATATCCGATGCCGCCACGGTCGAGCAGATGACGCACCGGGAACGGGGCATGTTCGGAGCGGTGATGGACCCGCATCAAGCCTGGCTGCTCACGCGGGGACTCCGGACGCTGCCGCTGCGGATGGCGAAGCATCAGGAGAACGCGAGGAAGGTCGCGGCGTTCCTCCAGGAGCATGGTGACGTGGAGCAGGTGTTTTATCCCGGGCTGCCGGACCATCCCCAGTTCAAGCTTGCACTAGAGCAGATGAGCGGCTGCAACGGGTTGATCAGCTTCGTACCGAAAGGGGACAAAGCGAACGTTGCCCGGATGAGCCGAGCGATGACCTGCTTCGAGGTCGGTCCCAGCTGGGGAGGCTTCGAAAGCTTAATGAACTTCCCCGGGGCGGGGATCGATGAGGAAACATCGGAGCGCACCGGCATTCCGCGAGGCCTTGTCCGCATCTCGGTCGGTCTGGAATCGGCGGGAACGATCATCGAAGATTTGGAGCGGGGCTTGCACGCTATTCGTCAGGAGGGATTGTAGAGATGGAATTGAAACTGTTCAAAGCATTGTGGGGCATGACCGGTTCGCTGGAAGAACAAATCGAACGGATCGCCGAAGCGGGATATGACGGAGTGGAGTGCCTCGTCCCCGACAAGGAGGACGTTCCGAGATTCCGCCGGCTGTTGGAGCGGTACGGTCTTGATTATATCGCGATGATGTATACGGACGGCGACCACGCGGCGACATTCCGCGATAGGCTGAACCGGGCTTGCGAGCTGGAGCCGCTCAAGGTCAATTCGCACAGCGCCAAAGACTGGATGCCGTTCGACGAGCAGCGGGCGTTTTTCGAGCAGGCGATGAAAGCGGAGCGGGACGTTCCGATTCCCGTCGCCCACGAGACGCACCGCAACCGCGCCACTTATTCGGCATGGAGCACGGCGGCGCTTCTGAAGGAGTTTCCGGAGATGAAGCTGACCGCCGATTTCAGTCATTGGGTCGTTGTATCGGAGACGCTCCTGGAGGATCAGCGGGCCAACGTGGAGCTGGCGATCAGCCGGACGATTCATATCCACGGCCGGGTCGGATTCCGCCACGGTCCGCAGGTTCCCGACCCGGCCGCGCCGGAATACGCGCAGGAGCGGGAAGCGCACGAAGCCTGGTGGGACGAAATTTGCCGCAGCCATTATGCCAGAGGAGAGAGGATCGTGACGTTCGATCCGGAGTTCGGACCGCCGAAATATTTGCATACGCTGCCGTACACCGGACAGCCGTTGGCCGATCTGTGGCAAGTATGCAAATGGATGGGGGACGCTTACCGCGACCGGTTCCGCCGGATTCGGTGGGAGTAACGATGCGGTTTCCCCCGCAAGGATAAGGTTAAGCAGAGTAAGGATAAAGGCGGTGCGAACCGGGGAATGAACAAGATGAATCAGCCTTCTTCCGATTTTGTGGATCACGATTTTAATGAATCGCTCGACCTGTTTCCCGTCTATTGCGAGCATAAAAGCGATACGACGCCGATGCGTGCGGCTCACGCCCACCGCGGCTTCGAGTTTCACATTACCTTCTCGAACCGGGGGATGATCCGGGTGGAGGACCGGGAATTCAGCGTTTATCCGGGCAAAGTTGTGATCATCCCGCCTCTCAAATACCATCGTTTCCATCCGGCGCAAAAATCGGTCTACAATCGTGCAATTTTGTCGATCGAGGAATCGTATTTGCAGCGGTTGATCGAAGCGGAGCCGGAGATCGCGGCCGTATACGAGTCGTGGTTTCCCGGGGACGACGTCATTACGCTGGAATTCTCGATAGCAAGCCGGGAGCTGCAGCACATCCACCATATTACGCAGCAGCTCGAATCGGAGCTGAAAGAGCGTAGGCAAGGCTTCGAGCTGTACGTGAAAACGCTGCTGCTCCAGTTAATCCTGCAACTCGCCCGGACGAAAGACTCGTGCGTCGTCAAGGAGCGGGCCGCTGCCGAGATGCTCGAGATCGCAGAGCGGATGACCGCCTATATCTCGGAGCGGTGCTGCGAGGGGGTCGACATCCCGGAGCTGACGGAGAAGTTTCACGTCTCGCGTTCTTATGTTTACAAGCTCGTCAAGCAGCTCACCGGGTACACGCCGTATCAGTACATTATTATGCACCGGATTATCCGGGCCAAGGAAATGCTGCGTTCCAGCAACGATTCGATTACGCAGATCGCCCTTCGTGCGGGATTCAACGATTCGCCGCATTTTATCCGCACCTTTAAGGAAGCGACGGGAATGACCCCCGGCGAATTTAAACATTTGCCGGACAGCTTAATATAACCGGAATAGAAGAGCAGGGAGCGGGTCGCGCAAGCGGCCCTTTTCGCCGTCTTGCGGCAGCGCGTGAACGGCACGCCCCATGTGCATTAAATACTGCCGTGCAAATCGGAAGCATCGATCGACTCGTTTTTGGAACACGGTGATCCGATGTCCTCCGTTCAGTCCGAATACGATATTGCCGACGAGCGGCTCCATGTGAATTTCGGCAAAAAGTGGGGAGCCAAAATGTACGAGCACATCGACGATCTGGTGACCGCCCAGTCGGTCGAACGGAAGGCCAAGCAGATGCATTTGCAGAAGATGGGGTACAGTGCGGAGGAAGTTAACCGGGTACTCGATCATTTTCCGGAGTTTTGCGGATTTGCGACGATGGATCTGCAATACGACAAGTATTAAACGAAAATCGCAGCCAAAAAAAGAGGGGCGTCCGATGCCAGGCGGAGCACTCCTCTTTGTGTTGGGTTGTGCCGCAGGTGTGCAGCGTTATCTCCCGATCCTGGCCCCTGCAAGCAGCGATCTGCCTTCAGCCAGACGTAGTCCGATGCGCGACGCGAGCAGCCCTAGTACCATGCCTCCGGCCATATCGGTCAGCCAGTGAATGCCCAAGTAAAAAATCGAGAAAATAATAATAGCCGCACTTGCCGGAACGAACACTTTCCAGAACTTATTCCGGGAACGGAGCGCGATTACGGCCATCGATACCGACAAGGACGTATGAAGACTCGGGAAGCAGTTGTCCAGATCTGACAGCGGCCGGTATTCCGTCTCGAATGATGGAAAGGCGTCCAGCATAAGGAAACGGACATTCGGGTTAAACGCATGCACTTCGGTAACCGGAAAAAACAAATAAAACGGAATGGCGATCATATAATTGATCATCAGCGCATAACAGACGGCGTAAAACAGCTTGTGCTCGCCCTCAAACGTATACAGAAACAGGGAAGCGACCATGATTGCCGTAAACACGACGACATAAAAAAAGCTCAGCCCTGCCGTCAAGTAACTATTCTCGAACAGCTTCTGAAACAGAGCGACAAATTCGCCTTCGAGCCTGTAGATGCTCGGAGTAAAGTCGGCATGCTGGACCATGCTGTTCTCAATCGAAATCTCGATTTTATTGAAAAATAAAATGACGGCGATGCCCAGAAAATGAAGCAAATATTTGCGCTTCGTAAACAGCTCCTGCACAAACGCTCCGGCCGCATGAAACGGGTATAACGGATGTCTCTTCAAGGAGAAAAACAATAAAACATACACGGTCAGGGCCATAAGAACGGTCACGTGAGTCATGGACTGGAACGTAAACAAAAACATATCCCCCTACATCGATGTGTGGCTGCCGCGACTTGGACCCAACCAGTATATCATATCCGGGGGTGTGCCGAAATGCTCCTACTTTTACCTGACCGTAGCCTGCTTGCGCTTACTTTTTGGCGTTAACGCCGAACATGCCTCCGACCGCACCGGCGGGGATCGCGATCAGGAGCAAAGCGGCGGTATCCTTACCAAGTCCGGCGTCGAAGCCCAAAAAACCGACAAGAACGACGATGAGCGTGTACAGCACGCCGAGAATGGCGCCATGATACCAGCCTTTGCTTTCCGAACGTTTGCCGCTGGAAAATCCTCCGAACAAGGAGGCGATTCCATGAATAAGAAAAGCGGCGGTTGTAAGCGTCTGCTCCTTCATATCGGTCATGGAGACGACCAGCGATGTGAACACCGCCCCGACGCACAGCCAGACGAAAGCATTCACGATGCCGGACAGCAGCGGCGAGGTAATGCGAATCCGAGGAACTTTCGAGATCGGGTTCATGCGGACATGCACCTCTTTATCCTAGTTTGTACCCATTGTATGGGCAACTTGACCGGATTAGTACAAGGCTTTGGCAATTATTGAGCAAGCGGGGACTGCATGAGGAGGAAGAAGGGCGGTCAGAATAGCAATGAAATCAAAACGTGCGGAGGAGTTGGTCTTGTGGAGCTTTTCACCATCTTTTGGCGCACTGTGCTGATCTACTTCGTGGTGTTTGTCATTCTGAGGCTGATGGGCAAGCGGGAGATCGGCAAGCTGTCCGTATTTGATTTGGTAATCTCCATCATGATTGCCGAAATCGCTGTTTTTATTATCGACGATCCGCAATTGCCGATCGTAAACGGTCTACTGCCGATGGTCACGCTCGTGCTGATTCAGATCGTGCTTGCTTACGTGACGCTCAAAAATCAGAAAGCGCGGGCCTGGTTCGACGGAAAACCGAGCTATCTGATCGAAAACGGCGTCCTGAATCAGGAGGAGATGCGAAGACAGCGGTATACGCTCGACGACTTACTTATGCAGCTGAGGGAACGCCAGGTGACCAATATGGCCGATGTCGAATTCGCCGTGCTGGAGACGTCGGGCAAGCTGTCCGTGATCGAGAAGCAGACGGAGCAGGATGCGGTGGAGCCGGAGAAGCAGGAACCTTCCGCACAGAAGGATGACGGGAGCGGCGAGCCGCGTTTCCGGTACGAAGGGCTGCCAATGCCGTTAATCATGGACGGCAAAGTTCAGGACGAAAATTTGATGAAAATGGGAAAGACGCGATTTTGGCTGAAAAACCAGATACAGTCTAAGGGAGTTTACGATTTCAAGGAAGTGTTCTTTTGCTCGATCGATCACCGGGGACGCATGTACCTGGACAAAAAGAGAAAATAAAAGCCGGCTTCGCCATCGGAACCGGCTTTTTTGCACTATTTTTTGCCAATCCAGGGAATTCGGGAGAAATCGCTGCGGTCAACCAGCTTCAAGGCGACGATGCTGATCAGGTAAATGACGACGCCTGCCACGCTTGCCGCGATGAACCGGACGAGGGGATCGTCGTACCACGCTTCATTCATCATAAAGTAGCAAATCGTTCCCATGACGGCGGCGGCCAGCCCGGTTTTCCAATAGTCCGCGCCTTTCATCCGGAATTTGAGCATCCGTGTTACGCTATGCCAATGAAGCAGCGTTACCAAAGCGATATTGGCGTTAATCGCTACGACCGCGCCGAGTATGCCCCATTGCGGACGCGAGGCGAGGTAACCGATCAGCACCAGCTTGACGACGGCGCCGATCAGCGTATTCATCAGGGCGCTTCCGGGCCGGTCGAGCGCCTGCAGGGTAGCCTGCAGCGGACTTTGGAAATAAAGGAACATGGCGACGGGCGCCATCATCTTCAGCATTTTACCGACCTCGGCGTTGTTATACAAATAGTAGCAGAGCGGTTCGGCCAATACATACATGAGAACGGCGAACGGGGCGCCGGTGACGAGCGCGAGCCTGAGCGACTGGTGAAGCCGCTTGTGAATCGTCTTCATATCGCCTCGGGCGGCGGCTTCCGACAGCGAAGGAATAAGGGAAACCGAAAGCGAATACGTCAGCGCGCCGGGCATAAGCAGGATCGGGATGACCATCCCTTGCAGCACCCCGTATTGAGCGGTCGCAACCGCTGTCGCCACGCCGGCGACGGCGAGACTTTGCGCGATCAGAATCGACTCCAGCAAGTAGGAGGTGGAGCCGACCAGCCTGCTGGCGGTGACAGGCACGGCGATGGAGAACAGCTTGCCCAGCCGGAACTCGCCGCTCGGGCCGCCGCCGTCAGAGACGGATTTTGGGGCGCCCGGCTGTTTGCGCGTTTTATCGCGACTGAAGCTGATCAGCAGCACCAGCATTCCGAACAGCTCGCCGATGACGACGCCGATCATCGCGCCCGCTGCCGCCCATTCGACCCCGTAAGGGAGAAACAGATAAGCGAGCGTCAGCATGGCGGCGATCCGAACGAGCGTTTCGACGACTTGGGACAAGGCGGTCGGTATCATGTTCTGGCGGCCTTGAAAATAGCCGCGGTATACGGCGGAGAGCGCCACAATCGGCAGGATCGGACACATGCTCATAAAGGTATGGTACACTCTGGGGTCGGTCAGCAGCCGCGACGTAATCCAGGGAGCCGCCCATAAGCAGAACAGCGTGAAAAATACCGCCAGACCGCAGGTGATCGCAAGCGAGACGCGCAGGATGGAGCGGATTTTCCGCTCGTTGCCTTCCGACTCGGCCTCCGCGACAAGTTTAGCTACGGCCAGGGGGACGCCGCTTGAGATGATCGTGATGATCACGATCATGAACGGATAGCCGAGCTGGTACAGCCCGACCCCTTCGGCGCCGATAATTCGCGGAAGCGTAATGCGCGGAACGAAGCCGAGTATCCGGTTTACGATGCCGGCCGCAAGCAGAATCATAGTCCCTTTGATGAACGATTGCTTCCTCAAGCGGTGCTACATCCTTCCATTGTGGGATGGACAGTCTTATCTCCATGAATATGCGGACAAGGCACAAGCTCATGCAACAAATTTAGGAAGAGAGGCGGGATCGGAAGGAATCGGGTCGGCGGCGGCGAATACTGAAAGCGTAGGACGTACATGGGCCCGGAAGCGTAGAAGCAGTCAAGGGAGGAATACGAGGATGGATGAGGACGCTTACGAACCAGCCGAGCAGATGGATGAGCCCGGATTATCCGAAGAAGAATTAAATGAAACGATCGAGCAGCTGTGCCGCAGCAAAGCGGAAGAATTCCGGATGATCGGGTACGAGCACGTGACCGGAAAAGAGATTTGGGACTGCGTAAGCGACAAATATGCCAAAATGGGAACCCCAAGAATTCACCAGATTGTTAACGACATTTTATCGCTCAAAGCGACTTCGTTTATGAACTGGATGACGATGAGCATATACCGCCAAGACGCCCGTTTCGAATAGAAGCGCGGCTTTTTTTTGTGACGGCGGGACTATGCGCCAGTCAGGTCCGCGGGTGCGGCGGCGGGGGGGCGTTATACGACGCTGGAGAGAGGTGCCCGCAGCAGGAAGGAAAGAGCGGGTTTGACGTTTTTTGGCCGGAGCGTGCATGCCCGGCTGTCAAATTGACTCGATTTTAGACGGTGGTTATAATAGGAATATTGAGTATGGAAGGGAGTCGCTCACATGAATATGAAGCGATTGGCGGCATTTTTGCTTATCGTGGTAATCACTCTAGGCGTCGTAGCATGGTCAAGCCCGGGATTGCTGTCCAAGGTGAGACTCGGATTGGATTTGAAGGGCGGCTTTGAAATTTTGTACGTAGCCGAGCCGATCGATGAAGGCAAAGCAGTAACGCGCGATTCTCTGGTCCAGACCGCACAAAGTCTCGCCAAGCGCGCAGACGCAAGCGGAGTAGCTGAGCCGGAAGTTACTACGGAAGGAACGGACCGGATTCGCGTCAAGCTGGCCGGCGTGGAGAACCAGGAGGAGGTCCGCGCGCTTCTGCGCAAACCGGCGGAGCTGACCTTCAGAGGGCCGGACGGCAAAAAAGAAATGGTAGGGAGCGATTTCGTCGAAGGCGCGGCGGAGGTCGGCTTTAATCAGACGAATCAGCCGATCATTTCCATCGAAGTGAAGGACAAAGCCAAGTTCGCCGAGATTACCCAGCGTTTGCTCGGACAACCCTTGGCGATTTATCTGGACGAAACCCAGCTGTCCGCTCCGGTCGTTCAGCAGGTTCTGACGGACGGCAAGGCGACGATTACCGGCAGCTACACGTACGAGGAAGCCAAAGAACTGAAGGATATTATTAACTTGGGCGCGCTTCCGCTGAAGCTGACGGAGAAATATACCCAGTCCGTCGGCGCTACGCTCGGACAGCAGTCGCTGGAGCAGACGATTAAGGCGGGCATTATCGGCTCGCTGCTGATCTTGCTGTTTATGGTGGTGTTCTACCGCGTGCCGGGCATCGTGGCGGCGATTACGCTGATCACGTACACCTGGCTCGTGCTGCTCGTCTTTTATTGGATGAACGCCACGCTGACGCTTCCGGGCATCGCGGCACTCATTCTCGGGATCGGGATGGCGGTCGACGCCAACATCATCAAGTTCGAACGCGTCAAGGAAGAGATCCGCAGCGGCAAAAGCCTGCTGTCGTCTCTGAAATCCGGTCACAAGCATTCGTTCCGGACAATTATGGACGCCAACATTACCAACATCATTTCCTGCGGCGTCTTGTATTATATCGGTAACGGCGCCATCCGCGGCTTCGCGCTGACGATGATCGTGAGCATTCTGATCAGCATGCTGACCAACGTATTGTTCTCGCGCTTCTTGATCACCTTGCTTGTCCGCAGCAATTTGTTCAAAAAGCCGGTTTATTTCGGAGTAAAGGAGGCGGACATCCGTGAACTATAAAAATCGGTACGACTTTGTCAAAAACCGGAACCTGTTTTTCGGCGCCTCCTTGCTCGTCACCATTATCGGGATTGTGATCCTGCTCATATCGGGACTGCACTATGGGGTGGATTTTAAGGCGGGCACGTCGCTGGACGTCGCGCTCGGCAAAACGACGGATCGAGCTCAGGTGGAGAAAGTGTTCGGAGACGCCGGGCTGAACCCGGTTATCCTGACGATGGGAGGCAACAACGACCGCTTCTCGGCCAGGTACGATGAGGTGCTGACCGAAGAGCAGGTCAAGCAAGTGATAAGCGCCTTTACGGGCACCTACGGCGATCAAGTGTCTCACGAGGTCAATACCGTTTCTCCGGATATGGCTAACGAGATGAAGAACAAAGCGATTCTTGCCGTAGCCGTCGCCAGTATTGCGGTCAGCTTGTACGTCACAATCCGCTTCGAATGGCGGTTTGCGCTGTCGGCGATCATTACGATTTTGTACGACGCGTTTTTCGTTATCGCGATCTTCTCGATCTTCCGTCTGGAGGTCGACCTTCCGTTCGTAGCCGCGGTGCTGACGACGATCGGGTATTCGATCAACGACAAGATCGTTATTTTGGACCGGATTCGCGAAAACTTGCGGTTTGCCAAGCTCAGAAGCGAAGGCGATCTGGCCGAGCTCGTTCATACGAGCATCTGGCAGACGATGAGCCGCTCGATCAATACGGTCGTCACAGTAATTATCGCAGCTGTCTGCTTGTACCTGTTCGGCAGCGAATCGATCAAGCTGTTCGCGCTGGCGAAGCTGATCGGGCTTGTAAGCGGCGTGTACTCTTCGATTTGTCTCGCTACTCCGCTGTGGTATCTGCTTAAGCGGGCTACGCTGAGATCCGGTAAAGTAGCGCCTGCCAAAGCGAATTCGTAATATCGGCTGAAGGAGCGTTTTCAACATGTAAGGGGGGGCCATATGTCGGAGCAGCGTTTCGAAAAAGCGCAATTTGCGGCTTGGCTTAGCATTATCGGAAATATCGCGCTCGCGGTCTTGAAAGGGATCTTCGGCTGGTTATCCGGCAGTAAGGCATTGCTTGCGGATGCGGCCAACTCGGCCTCGGACGTAGCGGGATCGATTGCGGTTTTGATCGGGCTGAAGGCGGCCAGACGCGCGCCCGATCGGGACCATCCGTACGGACATGGCAAGGCGGAATCGGTTTCCGCCATTATCGTATCGGTGCTGCTGCTATTGGTCGGGCTCGAGATCGGCATCAATTCCGTCAAAACGATGTACGCGGGAGTGACGCAAGCTCCCGAAGAATTCGCCCTTATCGCTATAGGCATCTCGATCGTTGCCAAAGAGTTTTTGTTCCACTATAATTTTCGTCTTGGAAAGAAGCTTTCGAGCCAAGCGCTTATCGCCAGCGCCTGGGACCACAGAACCGACGTGATGTCGTCGGTGGCCGTCCTGATCGGTGTAGGCGGAGCGGTGCTCGGAGCTTATATGAACCAGCCGCTTCTGTACTACCTGGACCCGTTGGCGGGGCTGTTCGTCGCCTTGCTCGTGCTGCGGATGGGATACAAGCTCGTGATGGAATCGGTTCACAAGACGATCGATCATGTGCTTCATAAGGAAGATACCGAAGAGCTGCTGGATACGGCTCAGCGGGTCAAAGGCGTGATTGCGGTTAATGAACTGCGCGCCCGCGAGCATGGGCATTATGTGATCGTAGACATTAAAATCAGCGTGAATCCGAGAATTACGGTCAGCGAAGGCCACGATATCGGAAAAGCGGTGAAGCACCAGCTTCTCAGCAAATTCAGTCATGTGTCGGACGTATTCATTCATGTTAATCCATACGATCCGGGATATCCGTACAAGGATGTCAGTTCGGAGCATCCCGACTTCCCGACGCTGCTGCATTGAGGAGAAGCCGGAAGTAGGGAGGGGGAGGCAACTATGCTTCAACCGAAGGCAAGGTGGAAAGTAAACGGCATCGAACGGCATGCCGCCGAGTCGCTGGCGAAGGAGCTGAAGCTTCATCCCGTCATCGCAGGTATGCTGGTTGCCCGAGGCATTACCGATATAGGAGAAGCCCAGCGGTTTCTCAAAGGGGGAAAGGATCATTTTCATGATCCTTTTCTACTGGATGGCATGGAACGGGCGGTGGAGCGGATTCGAAGCGCGCTTCAAGCCGGAGAGAAAATAAGAGTATATGGGGATTACGACGCGGACGGCGTGAGCAGCACCTCGCTTATGGTGCATTTGCTGCGCCGTCTCGGCGCGGAATTCGATACCTATATTCCGCATCGGGCTACCGAAGGGTATGGTCTGAATGTCAATGCGATCGACCTCGCGAAGCAAAGCGGCGTATCGCTTATCGTAACCGTCGACACGGGAATCAGCGCCCGCGAGCAGATAGCTTATGCGACGGAGATTGGCATCGACGTCATCGTTACAGACCATCACGAGCCGCCGGAGCTGCTGCCGGATGCCGTAGCGATTCTGAATCCGAAGAAACCCGGATGCCCGTATCCGTTTAAGTCGCTCGCGGGGGTAGGCGTCGCGTTCAAGCTTGCGCACGCGCTGCTCGAGGAGCTTCCCGAGGAGCTGCTGGAAATTGCAGCAATCGGCACAGTGGCGGATTTGATGCCGCTTGTCGGAGAGAACCGCGTGATCGTCAAGCTTGGCCTGGAGCGGATGCAGGATAGCGCTTATGCCGGCATTCAGGCATTGCTGGACGTGTCCGGAGCGGGCGATAAGGAGGTTACCTCCACGCATCTGGGCTTCTCGCTGGCGCCTCGCATTAATGCAAGCGGAAGGCTCGAGCATGCTTCGGACGCCGTACGGCTGCTGACGACTGACGATCCCGAGGAAGCGGAGCTCATAGCGACTTCGCTCGATTTGCTGAACAAGGAGCGTCAGCGGATTGTCGAAGAGATGACGAAGGAAGCGCTGGACGTCTTGACGCGCAAAGATCCCGATTTCTCCAGCCAAGTGATCGTAGTGGCGGCGGAAGGCTGGAACGTGGGTGTAATCGGAATCGTGGCGGCGAAGCTGCTGGAGCGCTTCTACCGGCCGGTAATCGTCCTTGCGATCGATCCGGCTACGGGGCTGGCCAAAGGCTCGGCGCGTTCGATTCCGGGATACGATATTTATCAGGCGTTGACCCATACTGCGGGGCTTCTCGATCATTACGGCGGACATCAGGCGGCGGCAGGGATGACGATTCATCGCGACCGTTTGGACGAATTCGCCGCAGCCTTGAACGCTCTTGCCGAACAATGGCTGACTGCCGAAGATCTCGTGCCGCTAATTCAGGCGGATGCGGACTTCACGCTTGTAGACGTGACCGTGGATATCATTCGTCAGATCGAGGCGCTTGCCCCGTTCGGAATGGGCAATCCGGCCCCCAGGTTCGTCTTGTCGGGATTAAGCGTCCAGGAGAAGCGGGCGCTCGGCAAAGACAAACAGCACTTGAAGCTGATGCTGACCGAGCCGGGAGGTTCGTCTCCAGGCACGGTAGAGGCGGTAGGCTTCGGGCGCGGAGCCATGCTGGAGCTTATCTCGCCGACGGCGAGGATCGACATCCTCGGGGAGCTCGGCATTAACGAGTGGAACGGCGTCCGCAAGCCGCAAATCGTCATTCAAGATATGCGGGTGCCACATGTGCAAGTATTCGATTGGCGCGGGGCCAAGATGACCGTCGACAAGTTTGCGGATACGTGCTCCGCGGTACGGCAGGAGCCGGGCGGGCCCGGGCGCGAGGCGATTCTCGTAGAAGCGGGTGCGCCCTCGAAGCTGCTCGATCCGGATCGGATCAGTTGCGGGTTGTGGGCGATGGACGGCAGCTTGGGTGCGATCCCGTTAAATGCGGCCGCCAAGTCGGCCAGTCTCGCGGAAGCCGACGATGTGCTGATCGTTACGCTCCCGGACCGGCTGGAACGTCTGGAGTCGGCGCTGGCAGTGTGCCGGGCGAAACGGATTTACGCCGCATTTGCCGATTGGGACCGCGATTACGCTGCACTACCGTCGAGAGACACGTTTAAGGCGCTGTACCAGGAAGCGATCCGGAAGGGCGAGTGGGATGAGCGGAACATCTCGTTTCTTGAGCCGCTTCGCCGAAAGTCCGGATTATCCGAAGGACTGATTCGGTTTATGCTCACGGTTTTTGAAGAACTGCAATTTATCGATAAGAGGGGGTCCGTCTGCAAAACGGCGGCATCGCCCAAAAAGCGGGATCTTGCCGAATCGCCCGCTTATCAAAGCCGTCAGCAGCGCGGCGAGGTGGAGCAAGTGCTCGTCTACTCGAACGCGCAGCAGCTGACGGACTGGATTACGGACCGGCTGGCCGTTCAATCGAAACGTATGATGGAGGTAACAGGATGAATCTCAAAGAGCATATTCGCGTCATTCCCGACTTTCCGCAACCGGGTATCCGCTTCAAGGACATTACGACGCTGCTGAACAACGGTCCGGTCTACAAGGAGGTTATCGATCATCTTGCGCAGCGGTACCGGGACAGCGGCATCGATCTGGTCGCAGGGCCTGAAGCGCGCGGTTTCGTCATCGGCGCTCCGCTCGCTTACGCGCTGGGCGTCGGCTTCGTGCCGATCCGCAAAAGCGGCAAACTGCCGGGCGAGACGATCGAGGTCGGCTACGATCTGGAGTACGGCAAAGATAAGCTTGCCATGCATAAAGATGCGATCCGACCGGGGCAGCGCGTATTGATCGCGGACGATTTGCTTGCAACAGGAGGTACGATCGCAAGTACGCTCCAACTGATCCGCCAGCTCGGCGGAGACGTTGTCGGCGCGACGTTTTTGATCGAGCTGTCTTATTTGAACGGTAGAGAGAAGCTGGGCGGCATCGAGATCGAATCGCTGGTCCAGTATTGATTTTACACGAGACGCCCGTGCGGCGGTCCTGAACGGCAGTAATGCCCGGGACCGAAGCACGGGCGTTTTTGTCGGCCGCTCCTGTTGCCGGTTAGGTGGAACGCTGGTTGTTGCTTTACGTTAACAAGCAGATTGATTGTGCCGAGCGGCCAGCGCCGAAGGATGATTTGTTGCTCTTGCGAGCAGCCCGGACTCCGAGTCCTTCGCAGTTTAACCAAAGGATGGGAAGCTCAGAACCGGCTATTGCGGCTGGGCTGGCCAAAACCGTTTCAGGCGGAGTCGGCTGAAGCCGGGGCCTCAAAGGAACGAACCAGGAGCAGGCCGGGTGCGGCCGTTCGTGTTCGGCTGAAGTGTTTTGAAAACTTGTAGGCTCTGTAAGTTGGACCGATATTGAAAATTAAGAGGTTCAAACCGCTCTTATCGTGCTAGACAGGGTGGTCATGCCACATCGTGCCAAGTTTTAAGCCGGCTATGGGGCGTCATGCCCTTTTTGGAGAAGAATCGCGGCTGAGGGGGACTACAAGAAACGGTTGTAAAAAGCGATAACGAGAAACAGTTACAAGAAACGGTAACTAGAAGAAGTAACTAGAAGAAGAAACAAGGAAACACCCGGTTTATTTTCCGGGAAATAAAAAACAGAGGAGGGGCACGTCTGTGATATGGCCTTCGATTCGCACTTTTCTACAAATTCCGCATCATCTCACTGGCAAAGGAGTAGGCATTGCCGTCGTAGACGGCCGGTTCCCGAATCATCCCGATATAACGGCCACTTCCCGGCGAAACACGTACCTCGTAAACACGTCCGAGCCTGATCCGGTCCCTTCATTAATGACGGCGGACGACGGTCCTTGGACCAAGGGAAGGCATGGCTTGGCTGCAGCAGCTGCGGCGGCCGGTTCGGGTCTAATCTCCCAAGGTCTGTATACCGGAGCTGCGCCGGATGCCGACCTTTACTTGCTGGAGACCGGCCGTCTGGGGACCGACCAGGATGTCGAATGCAAAATCGCGGCTGCATTAGACTGGCTTTACCTGAACTGGCGCAGGTATCGCATACGCGGAGTCGTAGTAACGATCGCGGCGACCCGGGATACGGGGCTTCTTCCCTGGCAGGCGGACCCGATTCGGATCGGGTGCGAGAAGCTGGCGGCTGACGGTCTTCTCGTTGTTGCAGCTACGGGCAATACGCAAGAGTTAACGAGCAACGGTCCGGCTTCTTCGCCATCCGTATTATCGGTCGGCGGGGTGATCGTACCGGAAGATGCCGATATTCGTTACGCGAAACCGTACTACGGGTGCAGAGGGACGACGTTCGAGGGCAAATGGGTGCCGGAAATAGTAGCGCCGGCTAAAAACATCGTGCTGCCTGCGCCATTTGTTTCGCTGGAAGAGCGTCAAAGCCACTTTACCGCTCGGTTCGACAACCTGCCGGAAGGGTACGCGAGAACAGAGGGCACTTCGTTTGCCGCGCCGATTGTTCTCGGATGTGCAGCCTGCCTATGGCAAGCGCAGCCAAGCTGGACAGCCGGACAAGTAAAATCCGCCATCGTAGAAAGTTCCGCCGTGGTAGGGCAGTGGACAGAGCTGCATGCCGGATTAGTCGATGTAAAGGCGGCTATTCATGCCGATACGTCGGTTGAGGAAAGCGATCCGCCGTACACGTTATGGTGCAGCTGGAAGCAGAAAGACAGCTTCAAGCGTTTGAAAGCAATGAAGGCTCAGGACGAGACGAGCATCGCTTCGGCTGCTCTATTGTCTTACTGCGAGGCTCCTATATCTCCTGAGACGCAGGAACAGATATTGTTCCTAACCGGCAGCAGGTCGGGCCGGGTCCGTGCCGCAGCGGTAACGGCTTTGGCGTTTTACCAGGAAGCGCTCTCCATCCAAGACTATTGCCGCATTCTCCATGATGACAGCCGATTTGCGAGAATGGCCGCCCTCTTTGCGTTAAGCCGAAGTCCGGGTCTCCATCACCATCTGAAGGATGAAGTTGCCGGGCTGTTCTCGGACAGCGACCTGGACATTCGCTATTGCGCCATTAAGCTGGCCGGTAATATCCGGGACGAAGCATTCGTTAAACCGCTGCTAAGCGGGATAGAGGACGATGCCATTCACGAACGGGTATCCATCTTCGCAGTAAGGTGCTCTGCGCTGGAAGCGATAACCGGCATTCAATTCGAGCCGGAGCCCAGGTGGCTGGAGGAGCAGGGGATTTACTCGGAGCGGAGTACGCGTGGGCGAGTTCATATCGCCCGGAAATGGGGCCAGTGGGCCAGCTTCCTCTCTCCTTAACTTGCAGTGAGCTTGAGCCACAACGAATGAATGCCCCTTGTATGCGGAAGATCAAAAAACACGATCTACGCCTGAGGCACGGATCGTGTTTCAACTTGCATACAGCGGCTGTCGATTCAATGTGTAGAAGGGATAGCAGGCCGTTCCAAGTGAAAAGTTACCTTCTTCTGCTCAAACAGGTTGTCCGGATTCCCTTGATTGAATAAGGATTGTAAGGTAGGGGATTCCAGACAATACTCGCCAGAAGGTCATCTTTTCCCTTTCCACTTGGTTGTCCATAATGAATCGACAGCTTCATACAGATCGTTATTTCTCGTTCGACAACCCTAACAGATCGCTCAGCTTAAAGAACAAACTCAGCAGAATGGCGACGACGGTTGCAAGCGCCATCCCTTTCAGTTCGAAGTCGCCCAGCGTCAGCTTGGCTCCGCTGATCCCGATCACGAGAACGATCGTCGTCAGGATGAGGTTCGAAGGCTTCGAATAATCCACCTTGCTCTCGACGAGCATCCGAATGCCGGAAGCGGCGATAACCCCGAACAAGAGCAGCGAAAGGCCGCCCATAACGGCAACCGGAATCGTGTTGATCAACGCCGCCAATTTGCCGAAAAACGACAGCACGATGGCAAATACGGCCGCAATGCCGATGACCCAGGTCGAGTACACTTTGGAGATTGCGAGGACGCCGATATTTTCGCCATAAGTCGTATTCGGAGTAGAGCCTACAAACCCGGACAGCACGGTAGATATCCCGTTGCCGAGCAGGGAGCGGTCCAGACCGGGATCTTTCGTCAAGTCTTTGCCGACGATATTGCCGGTGACGATTAGATGCCCGATATGCTCGGCGATGACGACGAGCGCGGCCGGGAGAATGATAATAATGCTGGCCCAATCCCATGTAGGTGTGTAGAATGTCGGCAAGGCGACCACATCCGCTTCCGCCACTTTGCCGAAGGAAACGAGACCCATCCAGGCGGCCAGCCCGTAACCGACGACCATGCCGATCAGGATCGGGATGATTTTAAGGAAGCCGCGGAACATCGCTTGGCCGATAATGGTGATAGCCAGTGTACACAGGGATACGGTTACGGTTTTTGGATCGAGCGCCCAGTCCGCCGGCGCGTCAGAGCCCGGAATCAGCCCGGCCATGCCGGCTGCGACCGGAACGAGCTCCAGCCCGATCACGGCTACGATGGCGCCCATCGCGGCAGGCGGGAACACGACGTCGATCCAGCGGGTGCCGACCGATTTGACGAGCAGGGCGAACAGGATGAAGACGAGACCGACTACGATAAACCCGCCCAGCGCAGCGCTGTACCCTTGCGTTCCGAGCACGACGAACACGGGCGAGATAAAAGCGAAGCTGGAGCCGAGATAAGCCGGAATTTTGCCTTTGCACAAAAACAAGTAAAGCAGCGTACCTATTCCGTTCATAAGCAGAATCGTAGCGGGATCAACCTTGAACAAAAACGGAACGAGGACGGTGGAGCCGAACATCGCGAACAGATGCTGCAGGCCGAGCGGTATGCTTTTGAGCAGCGGAGGGCGCTCGTCCACCTGAATGACGCGTTGCTGCATAGTACATCTCCCTTACACACATAGTTTTTTCGACATCTGGAATGCCATCAAATAGAATAGCAGAAATGTGTCGAAATAGCATCCGTTTTCTTGAGGGCTTGTAAACGTTTCATTCGCCCGCCCCGATCCGCTCTGCTTCCGCGTTGCAGTTGACGTCGTCCCCATTCAAAGGCATAATGTAGAGAAACGAACGTATGGCAGGAGAAGGTATATAAAAGATGGGCATTGAGCAGTTACTGGAACGCGCGGCAACCTACTTAAAACAAAGCGATCTCGTACGGATTCGGGAAGCTTACGACTTTGCCGAGCAAGCTCACCACGGACAGGTGCGAAAGTCGGGAGAACCGTATATTTTACATCCGCTGGCCGTTGCCGAAATTTTAGTGAATATGCAGATGGATGTCACTTCGGTCATCGCCGCCCTGCTGCATGACGTGGTCGAAGATACGACGGTATCGCTCCAGGCGGTGGAGAAGCATTTCGGCAAAACGTGCGCAATGCTTGTCGACGGGCTGACCAAGCTGGAGAAAATTAAATTCAAGTCCAAGGAAGAGCAGCAAAACGAAAATTACCGCAAAATGTTCGTGGCGATGGCCCAGGACATACGCGTGATTTTGATTAAGCTGGCCGACCGTCTGCACAATATGCGAACGCTGAAGTTCCAGTCGGAGGAAGCGCAGCGGCGGATCGCCGACGAGACGCTGGAGATTTTCTGTCCGATCGCTCATCGGCTCGGGATCTCGGCGATCAAGTGGGAGATGGAGGATATCGCTCTCCGTTACTTGAACCCGCAGCAATATTACCGGATCGTGAACCTGATGCAGAAAAAACGGACCGAGCGCGAGAAATATATCGAAGAGATTATCGACAATATCCGGAGCAAGCTCAGCGAGATGGGGATCGAGGGCGATATTTCCGGCCGGCCGAAACATATTTATAGCATTTACAAAAAGATGACCTCCAAAAACAAGCAGTTCAACGAAATTTACGACCTGCTCGCCATCCGTGTCATCGTAGACAATATCAAAGACTGTTATGCGACGCTCGGCATTATCCACACGTTATGGAAGCCGATGCCGGGCAGGTTTAAGGATTATATCGCAATGCCGAAGCCGAATATGTATCAGTCGCTGCATACGACGGTCGTCGGACCGAGCGGTGAGCCGCTTGAGGTGCAGATTCGCACGTGGGACATGCATAAGACGTCCGAGTTCGGGATCGCCGCCCACTGGGCGTATAAGGAAGGCTCGATGGTGCCGTCCGGCGGCTTCGGGGACAAGATGATCTTTTTTCGCGAAATTTTGGAGCTCCAGCAGGATACGCGGGATGCGGCGGAGTTTATGGAGTCGCTCAAAATGGACTTTTTCTCCGATCTCGTCTTTGTGTTCACGCCCAAAGGGGAAGTCGTCGAGCTGCCGGCAGGTTCGGTTCCGCTCGATTTCGCGTACCGGATTCATACCGAGATCGGCAACCGCACGGTCGGCGCGAAGGTGAACGGACGGATCGTACCGCTCGATTATAAGCTGAACACAGGCGATATCGTCGAGATTTTAACGTCCAAGCATTCGTACGGGCCTAGCCAGGATTGGGTGAAGATCGCCCAGTCTTCGCACGCCCGGAGCAAGATCAAGCAGTGGTTCAAGAAGGAGAGGCGGGAAGAGAACGTCCAGAAGGGCAAGGAAGGGATCGAACGCGAGCTGAAGCGGCTCGGGCTGGAGCCTCCTTCCGTGATGACCGATGACAACCTGATGGAGGTTGCCCGCAAATTCAACTTTAACGATATCGAAGATATGATGTCGGCTGTCGGTTTCGGCGGCATTACCGCCGCCCAGATCTGCACGCGGCTGACGGACAAGATTCGCCGCGAGAACGAGGAAGCCCAAGCGAACGCGCTCGAGCTGACGAGCGAAGTGAAGGAAGTCAAAGGCTCGACGGAGAAAAAGAGCCGTCCGACTCACGGTGTCCGGGTCAAGGGCGTGGACAATCTGCTCGTCCGGTTCGCACGATGCTGCAATCCGGTTCCTGGCGACGATATTATCGGATACATTACCCGCGGGCGCGGGGTGTCCGTTCACCGGACGGATTGCACGAACATTCCGACAGGCGACGAGGACGATCTGAACCGGATGATCGATGTCGAGTGGGAGACTGCGGTCGAAGCGAACTATCACGTCGAGATCGAGATTACGGGCCACTACCGTTCCGCCTTTCTGAACGAAGTGCTGCAAGCCGTATCGGAGAGCAAGACGGTTATCTCCGCCGTGTCCGGACGGTCCGACAAAAATAAGATGGCGATCGTTCATATGACGATTCTGATTAAAAATATCGATCACCTGCAGTCGGTTGTAGAAAAGATTAAGCGGGTGAAGGACGTATATTCGGTTCAGCGGATTATGCAGAGCTAGGAGCCGAAGGAATGCGGATCGGGCAAGGGAGCAAAACGTCATGAGGATAGTCGTACAGAGAAGCAAAGAAGCGCGCGTAGTCGTGAACGGAGAGACGGTCGGCCAAATCGGGCACGGGCTCGTTGTCCTGGTCGGAGTTACGCATGAGGACACCGAGCAGGACGCCCGTTATTTGGCCGAGAAGCTGGCCGGCTTGCGAATCTTCGAGGATGCGGAAGGCAAGATGAATGTATCGGTGCTCGACGTCGGCGGCGGGGTATTGTCGGTATCGCAATTTACGCTGTACGGCGACGTACGCAAAGGGAAGCGGCCGAACTTTATGGACGCCGCCCGGCCGGAGCAGGCGAAGCCGCTCTACGACAAGTTTAATGAGCTGCTCCGCAGCTACGGTCTGCAGGTGGAGACCGGTATTTTCGGAGAGATGATGGATGTGCAGTTGACGAACTCAGGACCTGTTACACTCGTAATCGAGAGCCGGTAACGGTTCTTTTTTTGTTTGCGTATTGATATTGCGCCAGTTCGCTGATAATATGATAATGATTATCAATTTCGAAATCGCGTGTATGAAGGGATTGACGTCATGATCGAATCGCTGTACAAATTCAACATCGGCATGGAAGGCACAAGGCGCGTCGTGTATTCCGTACCGTTATCCGCCTTGCCCCACGGCAGCGCGATGGAGCAATTGCTCGAAGCGTATTCGCCGCTGATGAAGGCGCTGGACCGGACGGCGGCAGCCGCTTATTTTTGCGCCCAGTTCGGGAACGTTTGTCTGGCTTTGCAGTACGCGGTATCGGTACATGACGTCGCCTTTGATGTGTCGCTAGACAATATAACGGTGCAGCTCGTGGAGATGGAGGAAGGAAGGTACGGAGTCGCCTTCCAGCTGGCGCGTTGGTCCGAGCTGCGCGCTCCCGAGGGTGGGAACGAGCGCAGGATCTGGCTCGCAGAGGTTCTCTCCGCTTTGTACAGCGGAACGGTGCGGCCTGTATATGAAGCGGCGTCCAAGGCCGCGGGTATGCCTCTGCCGCATCTGTGGGGGCTGCTGCCTACCCGGTTCAACTACAGCACGGAGCAGTGGAGGCTGGCGGAGACTAACGAAACGGTTAAAGAAACGATTGCCGCCGACTATGAGTTTCTGATCCGTCAGATCGGAGGCAGTACGTTCGGCCAGACCCGGAGTCCGTTCGACGTGAAAATTCGCTGGATCGAAGATTTGAAAGAACCGTGCAAGCAGATGAGGATGAAAAATTCATGCTGTATGTATTACCGGACGGAAGGCGGCCGTTACTGTTATTCGTGTCCCCGGATCAAGGAAAGCGAGCGGGCCGAGCGGCGTCTGGAAGCAAGGGAAAGCGAAAAGGCGGCCGTTCCGGTTGCCGCTGCGAAATAGCAGACGGTTTGTTAGCGGTAATCCGATACTTGCAGGGAAGGGCGTCAGCGTGAACGATCAGGCGTATTATGAAATATCGCACTCTTGGGGAAACTGATAGTACATTTCGCTCAAGGAGTCGATCAGATGCGCCGATCCCGCAAGGAAACCGTTATGCTGGAGCCCGGAAACCGGCTGCTGCACAACGATACTCACGAGTCGGCCGGGATGCAGCACGGTTTTTTCGCTGCGGAAGCGGCCGAAGAGTGGGCGACCGGTCACGTTCAGGGCAAGCATCCGTCGCGGAAGCCTCCGCGTGCTTAACCCGTCAAAATCGCCGCCAGCTTGCCCGCATCAGCGGAAGGGGCGGTTTTTTTGTCGTTTCCGAATATCCGGGAACCCGGTATCCGTCCGGGTTCCCGGAACGCAGCAAACATTCCTTGGCGCTTTCACTTGTGGTACACTTATCTAGTTATAACAGTTTGGCCGCTTTAGGCGGCGGTACGTCGATCGGAGGGCGATACGCGAGATGAAGGTTGAGATCAGGCAGATCGGATTTTCAGACTATCAAATGGATATTTATCATATATGGAAGCTGTTTTACGAAGAAGTGGAGCTTGTGTATGAGCCGGCGGATGACGCCGAGCTGCGGATGACGCTGGAGCTTGCCGACGCGGGCGAAGAAGCCGGGACCGAGGCCGAGGTTCGGGCTTATTTGGAGCGTCCGGAATCGGGAGCGGCCTGGTCGCACACGGAACGGAGGCTGCTGCGAAGCGGAGCTGCAGAAGCGCGCCGGAGGGAGCTGAAGCGCGTCGTCGGCTCGGCGCTGCTGCGCGTCCTCGAGGAAGCGTCCGGACTGGAGCAGCCGTGGGGCGTGCTCACCGGGGTGCGCCCGACGAAGCTGATGCACAATATGGTCCGCAAGCAGGGACGGGAGTTAAGCGTACGCCAGCTGCAGGAGGAATATTTGCTTACCGACGAGAAGGCGAAGCTGCTGGCGGACATCGTGGAGCGGCAGCTCAAGGTGATCCCCGATCTGTTCGAGCTGGACCGCGAAGTCAGCTTGTATATCGGCATTCCTTTCTGCCCGACGAAATGCGCCTACTGCACGTTTCCGGCTTACGATATCCGCGGCAACAACGGGTCCGTAGATACGTTTCTGGACGGCCTCCACTACGAGATCCGGGAGACGGGCGAATGGCTGAAGCGGACCGGACTGACCGTAACGACGATTTATTGGGGCGGGGGGACGCCGACGAGCATAACCGCCGAGCAGATCGATGCGCTTTTTGAAACGATGCATCAGTCGATTCCGGATATGGACCAAGTGCGCGAGCTGACGGTTGAAGCGGGCCGTCCCGACACGATAACGCCGGATAAGCTGAAGGTGATGAAAAAATGGAACGTCGACCGGATCAGCATCAATCCGCAAAGCTTCACCCAGCTTACGCTCGATAAAATCGGGCGCCACCATACCGTCGATGAAACGATCGAGAAGTTCATCCTGTCCCGCGAGATGGGGATGGACAATATTAATATGGACCTCATTATCGGTCTGCCGAACGAAGGGATTCCCGAATTCCAGCATACGCTGGACGAGACGGCCAAGCTGCTCCCGGAATCGTTAACCGTGCATACGCTGTCGTTCAAGCGGGCATCGCGAATGACCAAAAACCGCGATCAGTATGAAGTAGCGGAGCGGGACGAGATCGCCGATATGATGAAGATGGCGAACCGGTTTATGGCGGAGAACGGCTACCATCCGTACTACATGTACCGGCAAAAAAATATGCTGGGCAATCTCGAGAACGTCGGTTACGCGCTCGGCGACCGGGACAGTTTATACAACATCCTCATGATGGAGGAACGGCAGACGATTATCGGGCTGGGCTGCGGCGCGGTCAGCAAAGTGCTGTATCCGGCCGTATACGACGCGGAAGGCAACGAGCAGCAAAAAATCGAGCGGTTTCCGAATCCGAAGGAGCCGTCGGTGTACAATCAGGCGTACAAAGAATATTTCGATAAAAAAATGCGGCTGCTGGACGACGCTTACGGACAAACGGTAAGCGGCTGAGCGGGCGAGGAGATCCCGATGAAAACGACCAAATCGCTCTCCCGGCTTGGGAGCTTGCTGGACAATGTGCAGGTTCAGGTGTCGATCGCGGCGTATACGAAAGTAGATGCGAAGTGGCGGCAGATGAACTTCGTTCCGGAGTTCAACCGGTTTTATTATATCCGCGAAGGGGAAGGCTGCCTCGTCATCGACGGGGTGCCTCATTATCCCCGTCCCGGTCAGCTGTTCGTAATGCCTTCGGGCGTGAAGCAGTCCTATTACACGATAAATGAAAACGGTTTCGGCAAATATTGGTGCCACTTCACGGCCAAAATCGGCGATACCGACCTGTTCCGCTTGACCGGAGTGCCTTCGCACATCGATGTCACGGACCATGATCGGCTGTCGCGGTTGTTCGAACAATTGATCGAACATTACCACAGCAGGCAGTTTACCGCTGCGCTTATGCAGAAATCCGTTTTGCTGGAGATCGTCAGTCTTTATCTAGAGCGCGCGGTCGAAGGCCGGCAGATGTTCCGGGCGGATGAGGAAGATAGCGGCATCCGGAATTTGAATCTCGTATTGAAATATATCGAGAGCCATCTGCACGACAATATAACGGTTCCTCAGCTCGCGGCGCTCGTCCATTTTCACCCGAATTACTTGATCCGCTTATTCCGCGAGCTGGTCGGCACGTCGCCGATTCAGTATGTGCACAAAATGAAGATGGAGAAGGCGATGTCGCTGCTGACGGCGACCGAGGAGCCGGTATCGGAGATCGCCCGGCAGGTGGGCATGGAGCTGTACTACTTTTCCCGGGTGTTCAAGAAGCATACCGGGCTGCCGCCGTCGGATTACCGCAGATTGCTGCAGGAACGGCACGGTGCGGAGGATTAGCGGAAAACAGGTTTGTTTTGTGCAAATGGGAGTGAACTTCCTCCATTCTCTTGTTCGGCGTATTCCGTCATAGTAAAGGTGAAGAAGCCAAAACTATGAGGTGGAGGGAACTCCGATGGAGAAACCGATGCAACTGCTTAACGACGATCAGATGAGACAGTTTATTACCGAAGGGTACTTATTGCTGAAAACCGACTTCTCGCCACAGTTTCATCAGAGCCTGCTGGAGCAGCTAAGCGAAGTGTACCGTACCGAAGGCAATCCGGGCAACAACCTGCTGCCCCGGATCCGCGAGCTGCAGAAGGTATTCGAGCATCCGGTCGTTACAGGCGCTTTAACGAGCGTGCTCGGCCCGGGGTATATGATGCATTCTCACCGCCACGGGCATTACAACAACTCTCCGAAACCGGGCGGCTGGCATAAGGACAGCTACTGGGGTTACCATAAAATGCGCAATCACCGTCCGTGGTGGGCGATGATCATGTACTTTCCGCAGGATACGCCAGTGGAGCTTGGACCGACAGGGGTCATGCCGGGCACGCAAAATTACGACACCCGCACGTTCGCGGCGGACGACAGCGACGGCGAGGTAACGGCGGCCGGCCAGGCGGGAACGTTTGTCCTCATTCATTACGATATATGGCACCGGTCGACGTCCAATCTGCTCGGCAAGGAACGGTTCATGCTGAAATTCGAATTTATGCGCACGCAAGCGCCGGGCGAACCGAGCTGGGATAACCGGGAAGCGTTGTGGATAACCCCCTCTTCGTTCAGCACGCCGGTTTATCGGCACGAGGCGATGTGGAGAGACGCCTGGAACTGGCTGTCGGGCAGAAGCGACGACGGTTTGACGGCCGCAAGCGGCGGAACGGCGGAGGAAATTGCCGGCCTGCTGGAGGAGCTGCGATCGGAAGAGACGGAGCGGCGGGTGGACGCAGCTGACCGGCTGGGGATGCTGGGGGCTGCAACTGCGCCTTATGGAGCCGTCGCGGCTATGGAGCGGGCGCTGGAAGATTCGTTCGAGCCGGTCGCTCTGAATGCGGCCTATGGATTAGCCCGCATGGGAGAGGAAGGATCGGAGGCGCTGCTTCGCGCCTTGAAGCACGACAGTGTGCCGGTTTCGCGCAAAGCGGGTTACGGGCTGTCCGCGGCCGGGCATGGGGTGGTCCGGGAACTGACCGAGGCTGTAGGCAGCGAGCGCGAAGAGACAGTCGTTCATGCGGCGTTTGCCCTTGGCGAGCAGCCGTGCGCGGCTTCGTCGGCGGACGTGGTACGTGCGCTGGCCGGATTAATAAGCCATACATCCGTGAAGGTGCGTCAGGCCGCCGTCGATGCGCTCGGATCAGCCGGAGCGTATAGGTCCGGTTATGAATCCGGCAGCGAAGGTGTCGAGGCGCTTACGCGCGCCCTGCAGGACGACGACACCCAAGTCCGCTTTATGGCGGGGTTGTCGCTTGCGAAATGGGGAGAGCAGGCGGAAGATGCGGTGCCTTCGCTTGTCGAAGCATTGGACGACGACAACCGGTATGTCCGGGCTCATGCGGCCGACGCCTTGTTTTATATCGGGACGGCCAAAGCCCAGGATGCGCTGCTGCGGTTTCTGCGCGTCTCCCGCTGGTGTCCGACCACGACTCCGGCCAGTACGTTTTATCCGTAATCATAGGGCGGCGGGGGAAGCGGAGTTCGCTCTGCTTCGGAACGAATAACCGGCCTTGTGAGGCAGTCGATTCATTGTGGATAACCAAGTGGAAAGGGAAAAGATTACCTTCTGGCGAGTTTTGTCTGGAATCCCCTACCTTACACTCCTTATTCAATCAAGGGATTCCGGACAACCTGTCTGAGCAGAAGAAGGTAACTTTTCACTTGGAACGGCCTGCTATCACTTCTACACATTGAATCGACAGCCTCCTTGCATGCGTCTTGCCTGAGTAACCTGCGATACCTGCTGTTCCAACAAGTCCGGAACCCGGCCGTCCTCTTACGATGAGGAAAGCCGGGTCCCTTTTTTTGCATGCGCCGACTTGCCCAAAATGGGCTTATTTTCGTCATTTTGCCCGAATTTTGCCGGAAACCCCCGATCTGTGTTACACTTTGAATGTCATTTTACAATGGAATAGGATGGGATGCATGGCTAGACACGTGGACCGCAGGACCGCCCGCAAAAATGCAATCGTTTTTCTGCTGCTTGTCGGGGTGGCACTAGTAATCGCGGGGGTGACCGCATACAAGCTATTAGGCGGCGGCAAAACCCAGACGACCGGCAATCCGGGCGAACTCGCTGAGGTGCAATCGGTCAAGACGGTAAAAAACAGCTACGATGTAATCGTTGTAGGTACCGATCCGGAAGGGATCGTAGCCGCGGTGTCCTCCGCCCGCAACGGGCTGAAGACGCTACTGGTGGACGGCCGGGACCGGGACATTCTCGGGGGTCTGATGACGCTGGGCTGGCTGAACAGTCTCGACCATAACTACGATCGTGAGAAAACGAGCATCATTCCCGGAAAAGTGGACATTTTAAATCAAGGTTTATTTATGGAATGGTATAAACAGGTGGAAGGCGATTCGTTTGATGTTGTAACGGCGGCGAACGCGTTTCACAACATGGTAAAAAACGAGAGCAACATCGATCTGCTGCTCAAAACAAAAGCGATCGAACCGAAGCTGGAAGCCGGCGCGAACGGCAACAAAAAAATCGTCGGCGTCACGATTACCAAAGAAGACGGCTCGAAGCAGGACGTGACCGCGAAGGCGGTTATCGACGCTACCCAGGATGCGGATATCGCCGCGGCGTCGGGCGTGCCTTATACGATCGGGCGCGCGGACGTTGGAGACGAGAAGGCGAGAATGGCGGTTACCGCCGTATTCCGTCTCAAAAACGTGACCCCCGAAGTATGGAAGCAAATCCAGAAGCGGCTGAAGGATGACGGCGACCCGAACACCGACGCCAATGAGCTTAGCGCCTGGGGATTCGGCGAGATGCAGAAATACCCGCCTAACAACAAGGAACGCGTCAAAATGCGCGGCCTTAACATCGGGCGGCAAAACGACAACACGATGCTGATCAACGCGCTGCAAATTTTCGGAATCGACGGCCTCGACCCGAAATCGCGTGCGGAAGCATTTGAGATTGCCAAGGCGGAATTGCCATATGTCGTGAAGCATATGCAAGAGCTGTATCCTGAATTTGCCGGACTGGAGTGGGACGCGGTTGCGCCGGAGCTGTACATTCGCGAAACCCGGCATATGCAAGGCGAGTACCGGCTGACGATGATCGACGTGCTGGAGAACCGCGACCAGTGGGACCGGATCGCATTCGGCTCGTACCCGGTCGATATTCAGCGGATCTCGCCTACCGATAACGGAGCGGTGATGAGTCATCCGCTCAAGTATGCGATCCCGTTCCGTTCGATCGTTCCGCTGAAGGTGGACAACCTGCTCGTCGTCGGACGGTCCGGCAGCTTCGATACGCTGCCTCACGGCAGCGCCCGGGTCATTCCGGTCGGCATGGCTACCGGACAAGCGGCCGGTGCCGCCGCGAAGCTCGCGATGGACAAAAACGTGTCGTTCCGGGAGCTGTCCGCGTCGAAGGAGCATATCGCCACGCTGCAGGACATGCTTAACAAGCAAGGGATGGAGCTGAAGCCTTATCAGCCCAAGCCGGAGTTTTATATGGAGCAGAAGGCGTATGAAGGACTGAAAACGGTCGTCAGCATGGGGCTGGTCATTGGCGGCTACGACAACAAAGGCTTCGACACGACGCCGGATTCGAACCCGCAGCGGCTGCTCAACTTGATGCAGGGCGTCAAGCGCGTGCATAAGCTGACCGGCGATCCGAGCGGAGTCGTAGCGGGCATCCAGGATGCGGCGAAGCAGCCGCTCACGCTCGATCAGGCGGCTTGGACGATCGCGAAGACGGCCGGCCTCGACGTCCAGGCGGCGCAAGCGGCGAAGGAGCTGCTGGCGAAAGGGATGCTGAAGCAGGCGACGATCGACGGCATCGCCGATAAGCAGAAGCTGAACAACGGCGACACGTATATGATGATTCGCGATCTGGTCGAGTCGCTGCCGAAGAAGTGATTGTTCAGCTTTAAAATGCTGTATCCCGGCAAGGTTGCTTTCGTGTTGGCAGGACTAGCATCTACTTTATGCCGGGTCATGCCGAACGTTTTAAAGGCATATTGTTCTTGGGAGCAGCAGTTGAATGTATACAGGAAATAATTAAACCTCCAAGTCCATTTGAGATTAGTCTCCCGTGGATTGGAGGTTTTTTTATTTGGATTTGTCTTAACAACTTGATGATATCCGTGGCACAATTAATCATGATTGGACAGAGTGCTCTGCGGTACCTACAAATGATGACGAAAACGGTGTCCGTTCACTATATTAGATAAGCTATAAACAAAAAAATAAAAGGAGCGGTGGTATTGTGAAAAAAATCGGTATGACGATTAGCGTTCTTTCATTACTATTTTCTCTGCTTTTGGGCTGTGGTTCCGGTAAATCTGAATCTGCAAGTCCGAACATCATGGTGGCGACAGGAGATTTGGATGATTATTTCCACTCATTGGAGGAAATAGAATCGAAAGCTGAGACGATCGTTGAAATTAGGGTATTAGATAATCAGCAAACAATTGTTTACGGCGATATTCCATTTACAATATCAAGAGCAGTAGTACTCTCCTCTCTAGAAGGGGATATCCATGAAGGTGAAGAAATTAACATCCTTGAGACAGGAGGTATATACAAGCCAGTATCTAAGGATGGGAAGGTTTTTTTACCTGAGGTGGACTATGCATTTAATGGGATACCTGTAATGAAAAGCGGTGAGTATCTTGTTACTTTTCTATATAAGTATGAGGGACCAATTGCCAAAAATGTATTTATGCCTTTAGGTGTCTATCAGGGTAAGTTCAAGGTTCAGGACAATGGTAAGATTGAACAACAGGCTCCAAAAGAAAATAAGATTATTACAAACTTTATAGATTTAGGAGCTTTTAAGGGGAAGGTTAAAGAAATGGTAAAATAAATAACCCCCCCGTTCTCCCGCAAATGTAACACAAATGTAATCCCGATTTTATCGTGCGTTAACAAAAAGCGCCTATACTAAAAGTCGACCCCCTTTTTTCATATATAACCTTGGATAACCCGCAGCTTGCTGCGGGTTCTTTTCTTTCCGGGCGGTTAACGGATCAGCCAAGGACGCCTAAGTGAGTCGCAGTCGTCCGATTCGACCGGCTCTTGCGAACAGTCTGGCAGTAAAAGACTCAAGCCAGCCTGCCGCTCCGCTTCATCCGCTTCGTTAACCGCCCGCCGCAGCTTCCGCCATTTCGCCCGCCGTCTACCATCAACCGCCGTAGCCGTCCCCATTTGTAACACAACTGTAATCCGGATTTTATCGTGCGTTAACAAAAGGCGTCTATACTAAGAGTCGACCCCCTTTTTTCATATATATACCTTGGATAACTCGCAGCTTACTGCGGGTTCTTTTCTTTTTCAGACGTTTTCTTATTCAGCTTGTCGTAACAAGGGAAGCAAAGCAGCTTGCCTTGCTCCGCAACTCCGTCCAGGAAACCGCCCTTGCAGTAGACGGGAGTTTGGCACGATTGGCATGTACCGACCAGTTCCATGACATTCACCCCTTCATAGGGAAGTATAAAGGAACGCGCGTTCCTGGCAGAATGAAACTGCCGATTCACTTTTTGAACAACCTCTTTTATTGTACCTTACTCGCGGCAGCGGCGACATAGTCCCGTTCGAAGAAGAGAAGGTACCCATTTCCCCTCTCGCGCGCAAACGGATTGGTTTGCCTGTCAAAGGATTGTCGCGCTCATATACCTAATGGTTTTTCATCCATCATTTCCCCCTTGTCCCTTGACTTTGGACGGCCTCAAGTATACAATCAATAGGAATATTCGAGATTCGCAGATGGGACGAAGTAGTTCGAACCCAAGCCAGCAGAGAGGGGAGCCACGGCTGGAAGCTTCCCGGCAATGGACGGACGAATAACTTCCCGGAGAACGTACGGGGAACATGCGGCGGAGCACGCGATCGGAATGCCAAGTAAGCTAACAAGCAGGCGGCCAATCGACATTGCCTTCAGGCCGGTAAGTAGCCGTATCGCGTAGAGCGGGCGTTAACCGCTTTGAGTGCGCACGATCATTTGTGGTTTTGCCGTACGGTTGAAGAACCGGATCGGAATCTCCGCAACGGATCGGAGGAGATCAGCTTCTTCGTCCGATTGTGCGAATGCGGGTGGTACCGCGGGTGATTTCGGCTAACGAACGAATATCCCGTCCCTGGCAATTATGCCGGGGGCGGGTTTTTGGTTTTTTTAAGCGATTGTCTCAAAATGTGGAAATGGAAAGGAAGCCGGGAGGATCAAGATGAGCATTCAAAAGCCGAAGGGGACACAGGATCTGCTGCCGGGCGTCGTCGAGAAGTGGCAGTACATTGAGGAGAAGGCGCGCGACGTCTGCCGCCGTTTCAATTATAAGGAGATCCGCACGCCGATCTTCGAGAATACCGAGCTGTTCCAGCGCGGTGTCGGGGAGACGACCGATATCGTCGAGAAAGAAATGTACACGTTCCCGGATAAAGCGGACCGCAGCATGACGCTCCGTCCCGAAGGAACGGCAGGCGTCGTCCGGGCTTATGTAGAGAATAAGCTGTACGGCGAGCCGGACATTAACAAGCTGTATTATATCGGACCGATGTTCCGCTACGAGCAGCCGCAAGCGGGCCGGTACCGCCAGTTCCATCAGTTTGGCATCGAGGCGATCGGCTCCGCCGACCCGAGTCTGGATGCGGAAGTGATCGCGATGGGTTATTTGTTCTATAAAGAGATCGGACTGAAGGGCGTCCGGGTCGAGATCAATTCGGTCGGCAATCCGTCGTGCCGCAGCGTGTACCGCGAGGAGCTGCAGAAGTTTTTCGCGCCGGTCAAGGACAAGCTGTGCAAAGATTGCCAGTCGCGCTACGAGCGCAATCCGATGCGTATCCTCGACTGCAAGAAAGATCAGGAGTACGGAGTCGGCGCGCCGTCGATTCTAGATTTTCTCGATGAGGAATGCCAGACTCACTTCAACAAGGTACAGCGGCATTTAACCGATATGGGCATCGAGTTCGTCATCAATCCGCGGATGGTGCGGGGGCTCGACTATTACACGCATACGGCGTTTGAGTATAAAGCGGCGGGCATTGGCGCAATCGATACGATCAGCGGCGGCGGCCGGTACAACGGCCTTGTCGGTACAATCGGCGGCAGCAATATCGATCAGCCGGGGGTAGGCTTCGGACTCGGTCTCGAGCGGGTGCTGCTCGTGCTGGAAGCGCAAGGCGTCGAGGTGCCGGGCGTACGCCCGCTGGACGCTTACCTGATCGGTCTCGGCGATGCGGCCGGCGACGAGGTCGCCGAGCTGTTGTTCGAACTCCGCTCGGCGGGGCTGACGGCGGAGAAAGATTACACGAGCCGGAAGATGAAAGCGCAGATGAAGTCGGCCGACCGGTATGCGGCCCGGTTTGTCGCCATCCTCGGCGACGACGAACTGGCCAAGGGCACGATCATGCTGAAGGAGATGGCGACCGGAGAGCAAGCGGAAGTGCCGATTGCCAGCCTCGCCGATACTTTAAAACAGAAGCTTTCGTAAATTAACCGAACTATGGAGGATGAGATTCCTATGTTGTTGAAAACCCATCATTGCGGAAATCTAAGTGCAGCGAATATTGGAGATACGGTAGTGCTGAACGGCTGGGTAGCGGTCCGCCGCGACCTCGGCGGCGTATTGTTCATCGACCTGCGCGATCGCAGCGGCATCGTGCAAGTTGTGTTCAACCCGACTTTCTCGGGCGACGCCCTGGCCATCGCCGACAAAGCGCGCACCGAATATGTGTTGGCCGTAAAAGGCAAAGTCGTAAAACGCGACGAAGCGACCGTGAACCCGAACCTGGCGACAGGGGACATCGAGGTCCAGATTCATGAAATCGAGATTTTAAATGCGGCCAAAACGCCTCCGTTCTTTATCGAGGACGGCGTGGAGATCGACGAGCAGCTCCGTCTGAAATACCGTTACCTGGACCTTCGCCGTCCGGAAATGCAAAAGACGCTGATGCTGCGCTCCAAAGCGGCCAAAGTATTCCGCGACTTCCTGGACGAGAACGGCTTCCTTGAAGTAGAGACGCCGATCCTGACGAAAAGCACGCCGGAAGGCGCCCGCGACTATCTCGTGCCGAGCCGCGTTCATCCGGGCGAATTTTTCGCGCTGCCGCAATCTCCGCAAATTTATAAACAACTGCTCATGGTCAGCGGCCTCGAGCGTTATTACCAGATCGCGCGCTGCTTCCGCGACGAAGATCTTCGTGCGGACCGCCAGCCGGAGTTCACCCAGGTGGACATCGAGACTTCGTTCCTGTCCCGCGACCAGCTGCTCGACATGATGGAGGAACTGGCCGTCCGCGTATTCAAAGAAACGATCGACGTGGACATCCAGCGTCCGTTCCAGCGTCTGACCTATGCCGACGCGATGGGCAAATATGGCTCCGACAAGCCGGACCTGCGCTTCGGTCTCGAACTGGTGGACGTCTCCGATCTTGTAGCGAATTCGGGCGTACAAGTATTCGCGAACGTAACGAAAAAAGGCGGCCAGGTCAAAGCGCTGAACGCCAAAGGCTGCGGAACGTGGAGCCGGAAAGAAATCGACGACCTGCTGCCGTTTGCCGCGCGTTACGGAGCCAAGGGTCTGGCGTGGATTCAAGTGAAAGACGGCGAGTGGAAAGGGCCGATCGTCAAGTTTTTCAGCGAGGAAGAAATCGCGGCGCTTAAAGAGCGTCTGGGCGCCGAAGAAGGCGACCTGCTGCTGTTCTCGGCCGATACGAAAAAAGTCGTCGCCGACGTGCTCGGCAACCTGCGTCTGAAAATCGGCCGCGATCTCGGCCTGATTGACGACAGCGTATTTAAATTCGCGTGGGTCGTCGACTTCCCGCTGCTCGGCTACGACGAGGAAGCAAAGCGTTATGTGGCGGAGCACCATCCGTTCACACGTCCGGTGGACGAGGATCTGTCGTATTTCGATACGGATCCGGGCCAAATCCGCGCTCAAGCCTACGACCTCGTGCTGAACGGCTACGAAGTGGGCGGCGGCTCGATGCGTATTTTCAAACGCGACGTACAGGAGAAAATGTTCCAGGCGCTCGGCTTCTCCCGTGAGGAAGCTCACGAGAAATTCGGCTTCCTGCTGGACGCGTTCGAATACGGCACGCCTCCGCACGGCGGCATCGCGTTTGGCTTCGACCGTCTGATCATGCTGCTGGCGGGCCGCACGAATCTGCGCGAAACGATCGCTTTCCCGAAAACGGCGAGCGCAACCGACCTGCTGATGAACGCGCCGTCCGAAGTCGATTCGAAGCAGCTTGAAGACTTGTCGATCAAGCTCGCTGTAAAGGAAGTAGCTGCCAAAGCTTAATAACTGCTGCGATATTAGCGCTTTTCCTGGGGTGAATCGTTTTCCATAACCGGGAAGCTAACCCTGTCACATAGCAGGCTCGTTATTTCACAACAGTCGATAATAGCATACGACGGGCCCGCTTCCGGAGCATTTCCTCCGGCGGCGGAGCGCCCGGATCTAGCGAAGGGGATTGAATATGCTGCATCAATTTTCGCGGACGGAACTGGCGATCGGCCCCGAAGGACTGGAAGTATTGAAGGGCAGCACGGTTGCCGTGCTCGGCATCGGCGGAGTCGGCTCGATTGCGGCGGAAGCGCTTGTTCGTACAGGCGTCGGCCGGGTCATCATGGTGGACAAGGATGTCGTCGATATCACGAATATTAACCGGCAGATCCATGCGCTGACGACTACCGTCGGGCAACCGAAGGCCGAGCTGATGCGCGACCGGGTCAAGCTGATCAATCCGGATTGCGATGCGATCGCGCTGCGGATGTTTTACACCGAGGAGACGTACGAGAAGTTTTTCGACTATCCGCTCGACTACGTGCTGGACGCCTCCGATACGGTGACATACAAGATCCATCTCATCAAAGAATGCCTGAAACGCAAAATACCGATCATCTCCAGTATGGGGGCGGCGAACAAGATGGACCCGACGCAGTTCCGTGTGGCGGACATCTCGCAGACGTCGGTCGACCCGCTCGCCCGCGTCATCCGCCAGAAGCTGCGCAAGGATGGGATCAAAAAAGGCGTCAAGGTCGTCTTCTCGACCGAGGAGCCGATTAAGCCGCGCGGCGACGTTACGCAGCGGATCGTGCCGGACAACGCTCCGGATATCCGCAAAGCGCAGCAGCCGCCGGCCAGCAACTCGTTCGTGCCGCCTGTAGCCGGCCTGATCATGGTCAGCGTCGTCGTACGCGATCTGCTCGAGAAAGCCGGGAAAGCCTGACGCCTAACCGGACCGTATATGGGGAGGAAACGAAACGGGGCTGTCGGCACATTCACTTTTGAGAATAGTGTGCGCCGTTCGAACCGATGTGCCTCGAGATAAAGGACTTCAGCCTCCACGTGACCGTGGAAGTTGAGGTCCTTTCGTTTGAAAACGGGGACGTTTTCCTGTGATCTGTGATGCAACACTTGAAATAGCCTTGTTTGATTTGGTTGCGATTCGTTTGGATGGTGACCGTTTATTCGACAAAAGACGAGCCTGATCGCTGCGAAAAACGCACTTAATTCGTGATTATACATTACAAATCGAGAGTATGTGAGGAATATCGACATTTTTTTCGATTTTGCATGACAAAAATATACAAATCGGTTACAATCAAACTAATTGCACATATTAAATAAAAACAATAGGATGATGGAACCAAATACTTGTTCATAATCGAATCCAAAGGCACACTTATCGAAAGATAAGGCCGCAAAACCATTGGGGCTACCATGTAATTTGTCCCATATTCGCGCCGGGGACCGCCGGGTGCGAATATGGGATGCAACCGTATTACGTCATGCCAGCCAGGTCGCCGAACTATGAGACGGGACCCCTCTAACCTGAGGGTTTTTTTGTTGATCGGAACCCCGTGATTATCAGGCTGACACACGATTTTAGCTTATTGCCGATGAAGGGGGAGAAGTAATGCTGTACGCGATCAACCGTCTTTTGCAGCGATTGTCGGATAAAGACAGGGAGACGTTCGAACATGTAGGCCGGGTCGGGGCGCTCGCCCAGTGCTGGGTCACGCATTATCCGTTGGCCGGACCGGAGGACCGGCAAGTTTTTATTGTGGGATGCTGTGTGCATGATGTAGGGAAAATTAAAATCGAAACAGCCATTTTGCAAAAAACGTGCAAGCTTGACCAGGGAGAATGGGACCGGATGCGGACGCATCCCGAATCGGGCAGCGAGCTGTTGATGCAGGAAGGGATGAAAGATGCCCGGCTGCTGGATATCGTCAAGTATCATCATGAGCGGTGGGACGGGTCCGGTTATCCGACGGGGCTCGGCAGCAGCCGGATTCCCCGGTTGGCCCGCATGTGCTCGATCGTGGACGCGTTCGACGCCATGACCTCGGACAGGCCTTACAAAAAAGGAAAAACGGTCGAACAGGCCAAAGAAGAACTTCTCGAGCAAAGCGGCATCCAGTTCGATGAAGAGCTGGTACTGCAATTTCTGAGCTTGCCGGATCATCTGTTGCGCAATCCTCCGGCGGTGAGGCTGGACGAAGTGGCGGAACAGGGAGATTTGTTTTACGAGTTGATCTCGTCCCGCAAAAACTGAATACGGCAGCTACGACCCTGCGCACAATCCGAAGCCCGAACCTGCCCGCCTCCTATCCAGGGAGCGGAGCGCGTTCGGGTTTTTATGAGTAAAGCGCCATGTAAGGGTAAGTTTTCTGCGAAGCTGAACCCTTCCTGTTGGAAGAAACCGCGGCATTCAACGAATTAAGGTGCCGTTAAGGTACGGTTTGAAGTCAGGTAAGCTTCGTCCGGTACAATACGACTAGTACAAAGTCGGAGGCGCGGCTGGAGAACGGCTGGATGGCCGCCGAACCCGTTGATGGCAGACACGTAAGTTTGACTTGTATCAGGTAATCAATGACCGGGAGGAGACTTATCTTGAAACTTTGGATGTGGATCGGAATTGGCGTCGGGACGTTGCTTGCAGGTGCGGTTATTTGGATCGGGGGGACGGCGTATTGGGCGAAACAAGCGAATGCCGACTATGTATGGAAATTCGTAACGAACAATCCGGAGAAGGCGGCCATTACGCTTCGGAGCGACGATCAAACGATTGCGCAGTCGAATTCGGACCGGGTCATGCCGCTGGCGAGCGCCGTGAAAACGATGATTGCGATCGAGTAAGCTCGACCGGCTGTTCGAGCGGTATTACCGGGGGACGAATACGGAAGGGGCGGGCAACGGTACCGGGCTGGGCATGGCGATCGCCAAGCAGCTTGTGCTGGAGCACGGAGGAACGATCAGGGTAACGAGTGAAGTGGGACGGGGAACGTGGGTTATTTTGACGTTCGGGCGGCAGGGTCGCATTTCCGGGAACGGGGCCAGGGAGATTGAAGAATAGGCTGTCGGAAACGGGGGCGAGCCGGCCTGATGGCGGACCGTACCCGTACAGTCCGGGGAGGCTGCAGCAGCTTGAGGAAGCCGCTGCTCGGCGGCCGGCCGGATGCGAAGCTTGCACGTACAGGTAGAGCTGGTGTGTCCCGACGGAATGGAGTTTGCTGTCAGCTTTGCGTCTTTTTCCTGCACCGCTTGGCGATCTGTTCGGTGACGACGAAGGCGAGCTCCTCGTTGCCGAATAAGGACAAGACACCGAGCACCGTCTCGTCGGGTACTTCCCCCGCTTCGTGCTTGGATACGGTCAAGTCGACGGCTTGCTGCAGGGCGGCATTTTCGGCCTGGTCCGGATAAGCCTGCTTGTACAAAGCTAGCGGGTCGAGATCGTTATTGACGCACCACTGGGCGAAAACGAGGATCATCATCGTCTCGTCTCGCTCGTAATTGCGGATGATTTGTTCTTCCAGTTGTTTGCGGTGCATTGAAAAATCTCCCCCAAAGACGTAATATGGGTTCATTATAACGAAAGATCAGGTGCGTTCACAATGATTAAAAATGAGAAAATCAAAGCGTCCGAAGTTCATCTGACCGGTGTGGACGGGGAAAATTTGGGCGTGGTTCCGACCCCGGAGGCGCTCGCGATGGCCAAACGTCTCAAGGTGGACCTCGTATGCACGTCGCTGCTCAGCAGTCCTCCTCCCTGCCGGCTGATCCGGGCCGGAGCCGCCAAGGAAGCGGCCCAGCAGGAACGCAAGCGGGAGCGGGGGCCGAAGGTGAAGGAAATCCGGCTGACGCCGCATATCGAGGAGCACGACCTGGAGACGAAGCGGCGGCAGGCGGAGAACATTTTAAGCGCGGGAGATGCCGTTTTGTTCGTCGTCCGTATTCAAGGCAAGGAAGGTGCCGCCGCCAAGGAGCTGCTTGAGGACCTGCTTAAGCAGTTGCGCCCGGTCGGCGCCAAAAAGACGGGCATTCAGCTCAGCGGCAAGCAGGCGGCCGTTCAGATCGACCCGCTGTAAACCGACTCACGCCTTTTCATTCAGACGCTTCCAATTTCGCTTCTGCAGCGGCTTGGAGGCGTCTTTGGCTATCTGCTTATCCATGCGTTGACTATGCCCAGCCGGCTGTGATATAGTTCCCTTGTTGAATTGTTTCACTGTAAAACTATTGGACGGTCGAATTAATTAATAGACAGGAAAAGGAGGGGTTTAATGGACGGGGAACAGCTCCATCAGTTGATTCACAGGTACGAGAGTGCGACGTTTACGGTTAACCGCCGGCTAAGCGCGCTAATCCGCGAGTTGATGCCCGGGGGGCTGACTGCCGACCAGTACGGAATATTGCGTTATATCCAGGAACGGCAGCGCTGCACGTCTTCGGAACTGGCGGATATGTTTTGCGTCGGTAAAAGCTCGATTACGGCGATCATTACCCGCTTGTTCGATAAAGAGCTGATTCGGCGAATGCCGGACGAGAAAGACCGCCGGGTTATCTATTTGCAGCTTACCGAGAAAGGGGCCGGCGTCGCGACCGAGATGGAGATCAAAATCCAGCAGCTGCTGGCGAGATATATCAGTCATTTCGAGGAGCAGGAGGCCGAGACGTTTATCCGGACTTACGAGAAGCTGGCTAAGGTGCTGACCGAACACTAGAAGAGGTTGTTCAAAAAGTCCGCTTGTGATCACGAAGCAGAACAGGAAGCGTACTCGACATCGAATAATTCAGCCAGAACTTCCGGTGCTCACAAAAGCTTCCACTCCGCTCCGCTCCTCATTTCCTGGCTTCATCCCATCTTCTCGTGCTGAAAACCGGACTTTTTGAACTCGCACTAGAATGGAGGCTTGCTGGCATCATGAAAACGATTATTAAACTAAGGTGGGTTGTACTTGCGCTATGGCTGGCTGGTTCGGTCATCCTGTTCCTGACGGCGCCGGATATGGCGCAGCTGGTCCGGGACAAAGGGCAAATTACGGTGCCGGTAGGACATTCCTCGACGATCGCCGCCGATATGATGAAGAAGATGAAAGACGATTCGGCCGGCGGCCCGGCAACGGCCGAGCGTACCTCCGTGCTCGTGTTCCATAACGAGAAGGGGATCTCCTCCGCGGATATGAGCGAAATCAGGCGCGGCATCGACAACCTGAAGAGCAGCCGAGACAGCTCCGGGGTTACATCGGTCACCACTCACTTCGATATGAAGGAGCTGGAAGATCAGATGGTGGCGAAGGACGGGAAGACGGTGCTTGCGCTCGTAGCTTCTTCGTCCGAAGGCCGCACGCAGGCGGAAGCGAGAGACGCGTTGTACGCCGCCGTGGCCGACGTAAAGGTCGACCATTATTACACGGGCAGCTGGCTGATTAACGAAGACGTCGTGCAGAGCTCGCAGGAAGGATTAAAAAAGACCGAGTGGATTACGCTCGTTTTTATTATGACGATCCTGTTCGTCGTATTCCGTTCGGCGGTAGCTCCGTTTATTCCGCTGCTGTCCGTCGGGCTGACCTATCTGGTCTCCCAGTCGGTCGTCGCCTTTCTCGTCGAATATCTCGACTTCCCGCTTTCCAACTTTACACAAATTTTTCTGGTCGCGGTGTTGTTCGGGATCGGCACGGACTACTGCATCCTGCTGATCAGCCGCTTCAAGGAGGAGCTGGCTCATCGCGGAGACAAGACGGAAGCGATCATCGAGACGTACCGGACGGCGGGCAAGACAGTCCTGTTCTCGGGTCTTGCGGTGCTGGTCGGCTTCGCCTCCATCGGATTATCCACCTTCGTGCTCTACCGTTCGGCGGTAGCGGTGGCGGTTGGAGTAACCGTACTGATGGTTGCTTTGTATACGCTGGTCCCGTTTTTTATGGCTGTGCTCGGAAAAGCGATTTTCTGGCCGGCCCGGGGATCGCTTGAGCATAAGCCGAGCCGTTTGTGGGGAGCCGTCGGTTCGTTCTCGCTGAAGCGTCCGTTAGGCGCCCTGCTTATTCTTGCCGTTATTATCGTTCCTTTCCTGACGGCTTACAAAGGCTCGATCTCGTATAATTCGCTGGATGAGATCGGCGAGAAATACAATTCGGTTAAAGCGTTCCAAGTCATCTCGGACAGCTTCGGCCCCGGCGATTCGCTTCCTTCGACGATCGTGATGGAGGCGGACCAGCGGATGGATACGCCGGAGGGGTTGGCCGCGATCGAGCAAGCGACCCGGGAGCTGGCGGCAGTCGACGGTGTGAAGACGGTCCGCAGCGCTACAAGGCCGACCGGAGAGCCGATGAACGACTTCCAGGTCACCGAGCAGATCGGGATGGTGGACGACGGTCTGGGCCAGAGTACAGACGGCCTGGGGCAGATCGGCCAAGGATTGTCCGAAGCGAGCAAGGCGCTTAGCGGCAACGCTCCGAAGCTGAACGAAGCGGTGCAGGGAGCCGAGCAGCTCGTCGCGGGCACGAATGCGCTGAAGGCGGGCGTCGTCCAGCTCGGCGCAGGGCTGAAGCAGCTGGAGCAGGGCTTGCGCGAAGGATCGGTTGGCGCAGGCGAACTGCAAGCGGCACTCGAGCAGGCCAAGACGAGCGCGGAGCAGCTTGCGGCGGCGAGCCGTCAGATGCTGGCCGGCTATGGCGAGATCGGCAGCGGTCTCGAACAGCTGGCGCAAGCTTACGGCGACGTTGCCGCCGAGCAGCAGAAGCTGGCTGACGGGCTTGCCGAATTGGGAGCCGGGCTCGGCGGATTGGAGCAAGCTTATCCGCAACTGAAGGAAGATCCGAACTTTGCCCGGGCGATCGGCGCGGTGACCCAATTGCAGACGGGAGCGGCCGGAATCAGCGAAGGCTTGAAGCAGTTGAACGGGCAGCTCGCCGGACTGGATCAGGGTATCGGCCGGGCGAATGCAGGCTTCGAGCAGGCGGCAGCCGGTCAGGCCGCGCTTGGCCAAGGACTTGGCCAGCTGGCCGAAGGCATTGCGGGCCTGCAAGCCGGGATCGAGCAGGCGGCGGACGGCCAAGGCCAGATTACGGCGAAGATTCCGGATATGACGCGAGGTCTGGACCAGCTGGTAGCGGGACAAAAAGAGCTGCAGGCCGGTTTCGCCGAGCTGAACGGACAGTTGGGGCAGCTGACGAGCGGGCTCGACCAAAGCGTGAACGGTTTGTCGCAAGTATCCGGCGGTCTCCAGACGGCGCAATCGTTCCTGAGTGAGCTGTCGGGAGCGCCGTACAAGCAGATGACCGGCTGGCACATCCCGAACGAGGCACTGAGCAACGCTGATTTCCAAAAGTCGCTTGACGTCTATATGTCCGGGGACCGGAAAACGGTCAAATTCGATGTCGTATTCGCCGGCAATCCGTATGCGACGGAAACCCTGATGAAGATGGAGGAACTGAACGCCGCGATGGCGCGTGCGCTGAAGGGAACTTCGTTTGAACAGGCGGCTTACGCGATCGACGGAGTAACGAGCATGAATCACGATCTGAAGTCGATTTCCGACGCGGATTACTCCCGCACGATGATTTTGATGCTGATCGGAATATCGATTATTTTGATCGTGCTGTTCCGCTCGATTGTCATGCCGATTTATCTCGTATTGTCGCTGCTTGTCACGTTTTATACGTCGATGGCGATTACGGAAGTGTTGTTCGTTCGGATTCTCGGTTATGCGGGCATCAGCTGGGCGGTGCCGTTTTTCGGCTTCGTTATGCTGATGGCGCTTGGCATCGACTACAGCATCTTCCTGATGGACCGGTTCAAGGAGTACCGTCATCTGCCGCCGCAGGAAGCGATCCTGAAGGCGATGCGGAACATGGGGACGGTCATCATGTCGGCGGCGGTTATTCTGGGCGGAACATTTGCGGCGATGCTGCCGTCCGGCGTCATGTCGCTGCTGCAAATTGCGACGATCGTATTGTGCGGATTGTTCCTGTACGCGCTCGTCATGCTGCCGCTGTTCATTCCGGTGATGGTACGCACGTTCGGGGAAGCGAACTGGTGGCCGTTCATGGAGCGCAGCGGGCAGTCCCAGCGGCAGAGCGGCCGGGTTCCGGGCGGGCTGGCTTCGATCCATTCGCATCAGGATCATTCCGGATAAGAGCGGCAGGCCGGAAGAATGCCGGGTTTATTGCCCCGGTTCGGGTAGAAAAGCCGCAGCTGCGCTGGTATAATTAGAGAAGGACAAGGCGAAGGGCCGTCATCTCCGGGTGACGGCTTTCGTATTGGCTTGCAGGGCCGGCGGTGGGAGAGAGGCCGGAATTCGATCGCGTGCAAGATCGGCATTTATCGATAAATCAGGGTGGGGAATCAAGTGGACTTATTTACATATGACGACGCGTCGCAAAGCGCGGGAAGGCTGCTGGCCGACCGGATGCGGCCGCGGACGCTGGACGAATATCTGGGACAAGAGCATATCGTCGGACCCGGCAAGCTGCTCAGGCGGGCGATCGAAGCGGACCAGGTCACCTCGATTTTGCTGTACGGGCCGCCGGGGACGGGGAAGACGACGCTTGCGAACATTATATCGAATGCGACGAACGGGGAGTTTGTCCGGCTGAACGCTGTTGACGCTTCGGTGAAGGACGTTCGCGAGGTGATCGAGCAGGCCAAGGCGAATAAAGCGATGTACGGCAAAAAAACGATATTGTTTCTCGATGAGGTACATCGGTTCAATACATCCCGCCAGGATGCGCTGCTGCCGTCTGTCGAACAGGGGATCATTACGTTTATCGGGGCGACGACGGAAAATCCGTTTCATCATGTGAACGGAGCGTTATTGTCGCGCTCGACCTTGTTCGAGCTGAAGCATCTTACGTTCGAGCATTCGCTCGGCGCGATGAGGCGGGCGCTGGAGGACGGCGAGCGCGGACTCGGCTTTATGCAGATCGATGCCGAAGAGGAGGCGCTGCAGCATATCGCGCAGATGGCGAACGGCGATATTCGCCGGGCGTTGAATGCGCTGGAGCTGGCGGCGCTGACGACGTCGCCCGATCCGGACGGTATCGTCCGCATCACGCTGCAGGTGGCGGAGGAATCGATCCGCCGCCCGACGGTTAAGGCGGATGAGTCGACGCAGTACGACGTGTTGTCCGCCTTTCACAAAAGCGTGCGCGGATCTAGCGACGCGGCGCTGTACTGGTTTCTGTATGCGGTCGAGCAGCTCGGCATGGACCCGATGACGTTTCTGCGGCGGCTGATCGTCGCCTGCAGCGAAGATATCGGGCTGGCGAATCCGCAGGCGATGGTGCAGGCGGTGACGGCGATGGACGCCTACCATAAGATCGGCTGGCCGGAGGCCAAGTACAACATCGCGCAGGCGATCCTGTTTGCCGTCGAGAGTCCGAAATCGAACTCGATTCCGATCGCGATCGCAAGCGCGATGGCATCGTTCGAGCGGACGAAATCGGCCGAAGTGCCGCTTCACCTGCGCGATACCCACTACAAAGGGGCGGCGCAGCTCGGCCATCAAGGGTACAAATATCCGCACGATTACCCGGGGCATTACGTGGCGCAGCAATATTTGCCGAACGAGATCCGGGATGCCGTATTTTTCGACGCCTCCACCCAGGGGATGGAGGAGAAGATGAAGCAAAATCAGCAGCTGCGCAAAAGGCAGGACGGCAGAGGCCAGTGAGGCTGGGCCGGTTCAGGGGTGTTTCAACCAACGAGCGCTAGGGCGGGAGATCAATAAGAGCGGTTTGAGCCGGTTTGAGTCTCTTATTCCGTAAGAATTCAGGTCCCAAATGCAAATAAGAGCGATATGCAGCTTCTATTTTTCGTCAAATGGCGGAATTCCGGCAGATTGGCTGGAATAAGAGGTGCAAATCGCTCTTATTTTATTCCATTTCAGGAATACGCGTCCAATAAGGGGTGCAAACCGCTCTTATATGACCGACGTCAGGTCGTGAAAGGAGAGAGGCAGCTGAATCCTTCCACATCCGAAGGAGAAGTCATCATATTACCAACGGATGAAATGTTTTCGTCTATTGGTAGCGAGTCGAATGATTTTATAATAGAGAATGAAAGCGATTCCAATCATAATCGATCTGATTTCGATTCATAGCTTAGTTTAATCCACAGTCTGGCGCGATCCACGATCCGGCTCGACTTATAATCCTGATCGCCGCCGCCCCAGCAGACCGTCCAGTCAACTCCATGGAAGAGGCGCTGCCGGCCACCCGATCGTTATGTCTAAGCCGGAGCCAATCGGTATGCTCCGGGACCGTCATCTTGAAGATTGAATAGCGCCATATCAGTTGCTCCGGGATCGTTATCGTGAAGACGAGATAGCGCCTTATCGGTATGCACCGGGACAACAGCGGAAGGTGTGTCTTATCCAAGGACATCCATAGTTCAGTCATATAAACCATCCATAATGGAGGAATGAACATGTCCGATCAAAACCGCAGCGAAGAGGCAATCGGAGCCGAGCAGCAGGAAGACGGAAACAGGTTGCAGGAAAACGGAAGCAGGCCGCAGGAGCAACTGACTATGCAGCAACCGGACCGGACGGACGGTTCTGAGGAGCAAGCGGCGCCGAAAATGTCAATCAGCCGGAGGAAGCTGCTCGCGTCGGTTGGCCTTGTGAGCGCCGCGATGGCCGCAGGCACGGTAATGAGCAGAATGACGCCAGGATATGCGAGAAGCAAGGATGATGAGGTGGTGGATTCCGTGTACGGGAATACGGCCGGCAAGAAAAAAACGCAGCTGCAGCCATTGATTTCGATGACAGGGCCCATCGTGAATGTGAGGGATTTCGGCGCCGCCGGCAACGGGACGAATGATGACACCGCTGCCATCCGCAGCGCGTTAAACGCCGTTCCTGAAGGCGGTATTGTTTATTTTCCGATCGGTACTTATCTGGTGACCGGGAATTTGTCCGTGCAAACGAATTGTATCACGCTGGAGGGACAAGGCTGCCACTCGAAAATCGTATACACCTACGAGCAGACGGCGGCCGACACCGAGCAGACAGCCAGCTTGTTCACGTTCCAGGCCGGATTGACCGGCATTACGGTGAAAAGGCTCAACCTCCACTATACCGGCACTTTTTTCCCGAACGTCGGTGAAAGCTATAACGGCAAAGTAAGTGCGCTGCTCTTCAACCGGTGTGAAGATGTGCTTGTCGAGAAAGTGGATATCTCCGGGTTTAATGCTAATGCGATTTATGTGTGGGGAACGAGCTCCGCTTATGCCAAACGGTTCAAAGTGCATCAGTGTTACCTTCATCACAACCGTGTTGCAGGCGTATTGTTCGGTTATGTCGAATTTATCAGCATCGTCGATTGCGATCTGGAATACCACGGCTCTCAGCTGGATGGAGGAACCGGCTACGGCTGCGCCGGATTCTCGGGAGCGACGCCCATGCACATTCAGATTATCGGCAACCGGGCCAACTACAATTACCGTAAAGGGATCGACCTGCATGCCGGACTTAACGCTATCATCGAGGGCAATATTTGTCACGGCAACCGGCTGTACGGGATTTATGCGGTTGGGCCCCGGACGGGCAACGTGACGATTCGCGGCAATTTCATTTCCGGCATGCGCAGACAGACGATCGGAATTCCTGCTCCCTACACCTGGATTACCGGGATCAGTTTCGGTCATTATTCAACGGCTCTCACCCCTTACGAGTATGAAAATTACTTAATTGAAGGCAATCAATTGACGGATTTCGGGATGGGAGAAGGAGAGGCTTACCCGATTTACGGCTACTTCAACTTTCAAAAAGGAAACGTGCAGATCAAAAACAATGTGATCCGGGCCGGCCGCATTTCTTATTTGATCCTGTTGTCCACGGCCACTTCAGCCGGAAATCGCGATACGAAGGTTGACATTTCAGGCAACCAGGCTTTTGTCGAGGAATGCACCGAGTATACGCTTTATTTGCCGCAATGCAAGCAGTTGAACATACAGGGCAATCAACTATCGACCCATCAGACGAACCGTCACGACGGGGTGGCCGTTGTGGACAACGGGAGCTTGCAAACGTTTACCTGCATCGGCAATCATATCGAGGATCCGCTCATCGCCCAACCGTCCGCCTTAAAGGGATACAACCAGACTTGGCTGACTTCAAAAAGTTATAAAGCCGGAAACTTCCTAAACGGAACGCCGGAGTAGAGAGAGGGGGATCGCTGACGGATAAAGGGTTTGACAACCGGACGAGCCTATCAGGCCGGGCCGGGAGGAGCGTAATCGGGTAAGGCGAACGTTCCCTCTTCGGGAAACGAGGCGGCCGAGGGCATACTTTTTTTAGTTGTACGGGGAGCTCCCCCATACGATTACGATTACGATTCGTGCTCGAGAAGTCATCAAATTACCAGCGGATGAAATGTTTTCGTCTATTGGATACGATGCGAATGATTTTATAATAGAATTTGTAAGCACTTTCAAATGCAGCCTGGATTTATCAGATATCCTAACACCGCCTGGGATGCGAATAGGAGGTCATGATGGCTTTGCAAAGGATGGCATGGAAGAAGCAATCGCTTGTTCTATTGTGTATGGTGCTGGTGATTACAATGTTAGGAGAAATGCCGGGTATGCTGCAAAAACGAGCAAACGCTTACAAGGCGGAGGAACACGACTGGCATTTGTCCGGAGGGCAACTGCTGTTCAGCGGGCCGGTCAACGCACACGATGTACTCGTGACTCCTCTGCAGTGGACGAGCACACCGAATCAAATCGTCGCTGAGGCGGACATTACGCCGATGGAAAATCCGGGAAGCTCTTGGGCGCCGTCGCTTTTTTTGTACTGGAGCACGTCCAAATGGGTATCCGTCGGGATTTCCGGCAACGCGAAATACAATACGAATCCGGGCGGGTATATCGGCACCGCCCCGTTAAAGACGACGTACCGGGTCCGCATCACATGGGACAACGGTACCGTCAAGCTGTGGGGAGGCCCCGCCGGGACCGAGCCGGCCTTGCTGCGTACCGCAGCGGCGCCGGAGTCCGGACCGCCGCCGTATTTGATCGTCGGCAAAGGCTTCGGAGCAGCGGCCACCTACACGCAGCCTTTCCTGGCCAACGATTTTACGGATGTAGGAGCGGCCGGCTACGTATACATAGATAACATATCGGTGCAAGCCGATAGTCAGACTACATTAACCGAAACGTTTGAGAACGGCATCGATCCGCTGCGGTGGCAGCTGTATACGTCGCCGGCCAGTATGCCGAAGCCCCCCGTCGACCTGGAGGACCTGTTCCCGAACTGGGTGGAGCCTGCGCAGCGCGGCGATATTTCGCCTCCGAAGGCGATCTATAAGGAGAACGATTGGGTCGCGTACCGGGCGCGTTATGCGTCGGATGCATCGTTCCGGACGTTCGCGGACAGCCAGATCAACGCGCTGAAGAGCCAGACTCAGCTCGTCATGAGCTACGACCAGAACCAGATCGTAAACATGATTCCGGAAACGACGCCGCTGGTCGATCTGTTCACGCCTTGCCCGGTTCAGCCGGAATACGGATTTCCGCACGGGGTATGGACGTGGAGCCCGCTCGACCCGGATAAAGCGTATTGCGGCGGAGTTGCGTTTCCGAACGAGACCTATCCCGAAGAAGGCGTGATGACCGCTTATTGGGGCGGCTCCAGCGTTCAGACCATTACGTATTACAATCGACAGTCCTACGATTTTGCCGGGTTTAAATTGTCGCCCAGCTTCACGTCGTACATCCGGGCCAAAAAAGTCGCCTACATGTCTGATCAGGTCGGCAAAATCGCCCTGCTGTACCGGCTGACCGGCGACATCGCCTATGCGGAGCAGGCGAAGAAGATTTTGCTGCGGATGGCGGAGGTGTATCCCCGCTGGCTGCTTCACTCCGGGTACGGCGAATACGCGGATATGGACCCGAAGGACGCCGCCTTCGCGATCGGCCGGCTGCCCAGCTATGAGCTGACCGCACCGCCCAACGTGCCGAACCGGCAGCTCCATGCCGGCTACTGGATGGCCGGAAGAGGGATGGCCAACGGGATGGAGGGCTTGTTCATTCTGCCGCTCGTCACCGCTTACGACCTGATTCGCGACGCGGCTGCCGGTCCGGGCCTGCTACTATCGAATTCGGACCGGCTGACGGTCGAACGGGATCTGTTCCTCGAAGCCTCCACGTTGTTCGTGGCCGATCCGGCTTACAACAACAAGTCGATCTTTAACCGAACGGCTGCGGCCGCGATCGGCGTACTGATCGGCGAGCCGGAGCTGGTACGGTTCGGCGCCGATGCGTTCGACAAGTTTTTGACCGACTGGTATAAGCCGGACGGAACGCCTGCCGAGACGGCGGCGTACGGGCTCCAGGTGCTGCAAACGATGTGGAAGCTCGGCGAAATCTTAAACGGGTATTCCGACCCGGCCGGTTACGTGCCGCCTCCGGGACAGTCGCGGATCGACAACTACGAAGTATATAACCGTCCGGACTACCAAATGGTGTTCCGCGCGCTCGGCGATACCGTGCTGCCGTCGCTGAAATATCCTCCGATCGGCGATTCGTATACGACGAGCGCTCCATCCGGCCAGTTACTGCTGATCGGGGCGAAACGAACAGGCCTTCCGATCCTGCTCAGCATGCTGAAGAGCGGCCAGTTCCCGTACGGCGGCGTCGAGGCGCTGCTGTATTACCCGGACGGACTGGAGGAGGCCGGCCCGATCGAGCTGCCCGATCTGCTGCTGCCGGACTGGAAGCTCGCCTACTTGCGCGGGGGTGCGGACAATCTGGACAGCGTCGCGCTGCTGAACGCCAGCGACTGGTACGGACACCGCCATCTGGACAGTCTGGACCTCACGTATTGGGCGTACGGCGGAGAATCGTTATCCGATATGGGGTATTTATGGGATAATCCGCAGCAGGCGATGACCGTCCACTCGGCAGCCCACAATCTCGTTGTCGTCGACAAGAAAAATCAGCGGAGCAGCGGCAAGATGGGAAGTATCCGCTTGTATACAGGAGAAGGACCGGTCCATGCGGCGGAGGCGGAGTCAAACGCTTATGCGGAGACCGACATGTACCGCAGAACGGTCGTTCAGGTTCAAAGTCAGAATGATCCGGCGAAGCCGGAGTATGTAGTCGACTTCTTCCGCGTCCGCGGCGGCGCTTCGCACGATCTGATCGTTCACGCGCCTACGGACGGCGTCGCGACGGGCGGAATCCCGCTTCAGCCGGGCGGAGCGGGCGAGGTTAGCGCTTACGGACTGACCGGCGTGACAACCGCAGCGGCCGCTGGCGTATGGACGGCCGACTGGGCGAACAACGGGGGCGGAGCCAGGACGAAAGCATGGCAAGTTCCGTCGGCCGAAGAGGACGTTTATGCCGGGCAGGGCTGGGGACAAAGAGGGAAGGACGACGCGGGAGCGGAGCTGCCTTATCTTGTCCGCCACCGCGACCAATCGACAGAAGGCAGCACGTTCACGACTTTGTATGAATCGTACCGTACGGCGCCTAGTGTAGCGAACGTGGAGCCGCTTCTGCCGCAAGGCTGGACGGCAACCGTAGAGACGCCGGTCGGCGTAAGCGTATACGGGGCGGGCTGGCGCGACTACGTCGTCAGCGGGACCGGCAGCGTAGGCGCTCAGCCGCTGCAACTGCTCCGGAACGGAGACGCGAACCCCGTTCAGTTCGCCGGACAGCTCGGCGTGTTGTCCTTCGGAGCGGACCCATCCGCAGCCGCCTGTAACATGAATGCGGTGTATTTGGCCGGAGAAGGGCGGATCGAGTATAACGGGGCGGGACTGGCGATCGCCGGCGGGCAAGGGAAGGAAGGGCAAATCGGCGGGGCGCAGACGGACGGCTTCACGGCAACCGCTCTGGTAGCGGGAGCGGAGCAGTGGATCGGCGGTATGGTCTACGTCAAGCGCGGAACCGTATGGACGGCGTACCCGGTACTGGACGTAACGGTGCAGGACGGGAAAACGAAGTTCGTCACCTATGAAGCGCCGGACGGTTATCCGTTCCCTGGCGGAGAAGCATGGAAGCTCGTACCATACGCCTATGCCGCGAAGTCGGAAGCCGGCGCTTGGAACGTCGTCTCGGTAGGCGGCGGCGCCGAGCTGCTGCTGCCGGACTGCGATCCGCCGGCGCTGACGCTGCTCGGCGCCAACCCGCTGACGGTAACCGTCGGGGCGCCTTACGCCGAACCCGGCGTATCCGCCTGGGACGGCCGCGAAGGCGATCTGTCCTCGCAAGTGAGCGTGACCGGCTCCGTTTATACGCAGGCGGCAGGAACATACGCGTTGACGTACCGCGTGGCCGATACGTCGGGCAATGAAGCGACCGCAGTCAGGACCGTGCACGTTACGACCGGGCCGGACGTGATCGACCAGCGCATCAACGCCGGGGAGGCGGACGGCGATATCGTCCATTCGCTGGCCGTCAAGCTCCGCAACAGCTTGAAACAGGCGGTGCATCAGCTGGAGAAGGGGGACCCGGGGAAGGCGGCCAAACATCTGGACGACTTCAGAAGACATCTCGACCGGAGCAGCACCCCCGGCGATATAAGCGCCGGTATTAGAAGCTGGCTGGAGCTCCAGACGGACGCCTTGCTGCAACTTTGGGGGGGAAGCTGAAGGGAGGGCGGACCGCCTTCTTCCTTCACACAGGCTACCGGGCGTCATAAGCGAAAAAGAATGGATCTGATGAGATGAAGACGTTAAAGATCGGTCTCGCAGGCATATATACGATCGTCCTTCTGGTCAGCGGCTGCACTTCTTCCCAGCGCCCGGACAGCATACCCGGGGAGAGCGGGCTTGATGCCCAGGCGACCGGCGCGGAACTTGCGTCAGCGCAGGAGAAGCTCGTATTGAACTGGTTTGTCCACGGGGCCAACAGCGCGTCGCTGCCGTCCCGCGACAAAGACTTCGTCCGGCAGGCGATCGAACGGAAGTTTAATGTCGAATTAAACGTCGAGCATATGCAGATGAGCAACGATTATACGAACCGGCTGAATCTGCGGCTGGCCGGGAGCGGAGCGCCGGATCTGTTCATGGTCGACGGGGGCGTGTCGAACAAATATATCATGGACCGGGTCGCGATGGATTTGACGGAGCTGGTGACGCCGCAGACGATGCCGAATTACTTCAAATACTGGATCACGGAGACGGAGCTGAAACGGTATCAGGTGCAGGATATGTTCCGCCGTGCGCCGGTCCCCTATCCGAAGCGGGCTTATATATCCTATTACGTTCGCAAAGACTGGCTCGACAAGCTCGGTTTGCCGATCCCGAAGACGTACGAGGATATGATCGAGACGATGAAGGCGTTTACGTTCAAAGATCCGGACGGCAACGGCAAGCAGGACACATACGGCTTTACTACGGCGGGCGGCGGGTATACGGTTCCGATCGTGTTTCCCGAGTTTTACAAAAACGGAATATACGGCGGGCTTATGCTGGAGAACGACATGTTCGTGGACGGCACGACGGACCCCCGGATGGAGCAGGTGTTTACCGATCTGCTGGAGACGATCCGGCTTGGGGTGATCGACAAAGACTGGTTTCTGCAAAAGTCCGGCGAAGACATCAACAAAGCGGTTCAGGGAAAAGTCGGCATCGTGATCTCCGGCGGCGCCATGGCGGCGTATGACCATGCGACCTGGTCCATCCAGTACCGGACGAAGGAAGTGCTGAGGCAGGCCGGCAAACCGGAGGAAGCGGCCAAGGTCGATTGGCAGCCGTTCCATCCTTGGGCGGATACGGGGGTGGCGACGATGACGCTGCCTGGGGCCCCGTTCATGTTCAGCTCCAAAACGACGATCGAGAAAGCGAAGCGGTCGATTCAAATTCTCGATTGGCTCGCAAGCGAGGAAGGATTCATGCTGACGCGATTCGGAATCGAGGGCGTCCATTACACGAGAGACGGCAATAAAATTACAATTGATCCGGTCGCGACCAAACGGGACATTGCTGACAACGGATACTTCTTGGCCGTGTATAGCTTCTTCTCGCAGGGCGACGCGCAGACGTTAGGCCTGGAGGTCATTCAGCCGGATGAGACCGAGCGCGACCGGAAAATTTTCGAGAAAATATCGTCGTATGTATTCAAACCGTCGATCGGCACGAACGTAGCCCCGCCGACCGGGCTCGATATCAGCTCGTTCCGCAAGGAGATGTGGAGGTATCAGGCCAGGGTGCTGTTCGAGGACAAAAGTGCGGCGAACTGGCCGAAATACCGCCAGGAGCTGATGACGACGCACCGAGGCAAAGACATATTCGAAGCCTACGCCCGGCAAATGAGCGAAGCTTTTGGCCGTACGATCGGCTTCCGGGCGGAGCCGTGACGGCCGCGCCGTTACCCCGATAATCGCACATGCAGACACACCATAACGGGAGGCGGGCGCACATGAGACTGCTGTATGCAATACGCGATGCCTATCGGAAGTCGACCCAACTGAGGCTGACCTCATATTTCATGGCGATCCTGATTCCGCTGGTCGCGGTAAGTCTGTACGCCAATGTCCAGTCCCAGCGCATCCTCAACGAGCAGGTAGGCGAACGGACGCTGGCGGCGCTGCGCTCGACGATGGCCCACATCGATCTTACGCTGCAAAACGTCGAGGAGCTGTCGGTTCTGACCGCCACCGATTACAACATGAATCAGCAGCTCCGGCACCAGGACGTCGATTCGCCGGCCGAAGCGACGATCGATTTTCAGAAAGTGCTGTTCAGCCTGACCAATATGAACGCGGTGAACACGATGCTGACGCAAATCTCGATTTACCATGCGAGGTCTGGGCTCATCTTCTCGTCCCGGTACGGCGTCCGGCGTCTGGAGGAATACCGCAGTGAAGCTTGGTACACGCGGACGGTCGAGGCCGGCGGCGACAGCGTCTGGATGATTCCAGACCGCAATATGTATGTCGGAGGGGAACGGGAGGTCGACCCCATCTTCAACGAGGACAGCGTCACGCTGCTGCGCCTGATGGATCAGCTCGACAGTCCGGTCAGACAAAATATATTGATGATGACGATCGGCAAGGAAAAGTTTCTGAACGTGATCCAGAATTTGACCGCCTCGACTCCGTCCAGCCGGGTGCTGCTGCTCGACCGGTACGATAATCGGATCGTCGGCTCCGATCGGGACGAGAGTATCGCGGAGATTCGGGCCACGGAAAACCGGGAAGGCGTGATGATCCCGACCGGCGATGACGGAGACAGCTTATCGATGCGGGTGCGGTCGAAGACTTCGGGCTGGTCGCTCGTGCTCGTACAGCCGGAGAAGGCGATCTACGCGAAGTCGAACAAGGTGCGCCAGTTCACCTATCTGATCGCGATCGTGAGCGTGCTGCTGGCGCTGCTCATCTCATGGGGCGTGTATCGCGGCATCGCGGCTCCGCTGCTCAAGCTGGCTTACGGGATCAAGCAGATCCGGCTCGGCAATCTGAACGCCCGGCTGTCCGCGAGCCGTCCCGACGAATTCGGGTTTTTGAACCGTTCGTTCAACGAGATGGCCGAAGAACAGCAGCACCTGATCGAGAATATTTATAAGCAGCAGCTGTATACGGCAAAGACGGATCTGAAGTTTCTCCAATCGCAGATCAACCCGCATTTTTTGTACAACACGCTCGATTCGATCTATTGGACGGCCAAAAATTACGAAGCCGAAGAAATCAGCGAGATGGTCGTTCATCTGTCCCACTTTTTCCGGCTCAGTCTGGGTGAGGGGCGGGACATCTTTACGGTCGAGGAAACGATCGAGCATCTTCAATATTATTTGCAGGTGCAGCAGATCCGGTATACGAACCATTTCTCGGTCAAGTTCGACGTAGATCCGGAGACGCTGCAAATTCCGATCCTGAAGCTGCTGCTCCAACCGCTCGTCGAAAATGCCATCCTGCACGGCCTGGAGAAAAAACCGGAAGGGGGAGAGCTGTATGTCGGCGCCCGGATCGAAGGCGCTTACTTGAGACTGGAAGTGAAGGATGACGGCGTGGGCATCGATCCGGAACGGTTGTCGTTTATTAACGGCGAACTGAATAAGATTACATACAAAGACGTACTGCGAGTGACAAACGCCGGAAGCGAATCTGTCGACCTGTACGGATTATCCAACGTCAAAGCGAGGGTCATGCTGTTTTACGGGGAAGACGCACGAATTCGCATCGAAAGCGAGGAGACGGCCGGAACGGCGGTGACGATCTGGATACCGCTTGAGAAGATGCATGCGCTTGCAGCAGGCATGTAGCGGGCGTTCATACGTCCGCCTCCGCCGCGCCGGTCGAACCAATCCGGACGAAAGTCCGACACAACAAGGAGCGTGCCGCCGATGAACCTGATGGTCGTAGAGGACGAAGCCAAGCTGAGGGAAAATATCGTATCGGGCATCCCGTGGGAGCGGCACGGCATTGAAGTGGTAGGCGCCGCCGCAAGCGGACGCGAGGCGCTGCAGCTGTTCGACGAGACCAAGCCGGATATCGTTCTGCTCGATATCCGGATTCCCGAGCCGGACGGTCTCGTCGTCGCGGCGACGGTGAGCGAGCGGAATCCCCGGGTCAAAATCGTGCTGCTGAGCGGACACGACAACTTCCGGTATGCGCAGAAGGCGATTGACGTTAATGTGGTCAAATACTTGCTGAAGCCGGCCCGGGATACCGAGATTTTAAGCGCGGTGCTCGAAGCGAGGAAGCGGATCGAAGAAGCCCGCGAGTCGACGCATACGCTGGAGGAGCTGCGCCGGAAGTGGAACGAGCACGCTCCGCGGCTCCAGGAGCTGTTTTATCAAAATTGGGTGGCCGGCACTTATTCCGGCTGGGAGGTGGATAAACAAAGCGCTGATCTGACGATCGACCTGTCCGGAGTCACCCGGTATGCGGCCGCCGTAGTCGAGCCCGACCCGCTGCGGGAAGGAGATACCCGTTACGGCGAACGGGACGGCTCGCTGCTGCAATATTCCGTCACAGTCATCGCCAAAGATTACTTCGCCGAAAAGCCGGGACAGCTGGACTGCAAAGTGTTCCCCGACTACCGCGGCTCGACCGTTCTGCTGTTTTTGAACCGGGGTGAGCGGACGGAGGAGCAGTTTGTCGCCGAAATTCAATTGTTGACATCCAGATTGCTGACGATGATTAAGGAGTATTTAAAAACGACGGCCAGCGCCGGGATCGGTCTTGTTACCGCGGACCCGGAAGGTGTAAGCAAATCGTACCAGCAGGCGAACAGAGCGCTGCAGGAGAGGATCGTCTACGGTGACGACCTGGTCGTGCCGTACCGCGAAGGGAAGCAGTCGCATCTGTGCATCCCCGCGGCGCCGCCGCTGGAGAAGCAGCTCGAGAACGCCCTGGAGACGGGCAACCGGGAGAAGGCGCTGGAGACGGTCGACCGGCTGATCGAGGAAGGAATCGGTCAGGCTGCGACTGTCGAGGAGGTGCACGAGAACGTGCTCTATTTCAGCAGTCTGCTCGTCCGCACCGTTCATGCCCAAGGATGGCCGATGAAGGAGGTGGCAGGCGACACGTACGATACGTTTCAGGATTTGCGATCGTTGCATACGAAGGAGCAGATCCGGCAATGGCTGCACGGCACGATCCGCGCGATAACCGACTATGCCAGCAAGCGCAACAGCGTCAAGCTGCACGATATCGTCCGCTCGATGCTGGAGGCGGTCGAAAAGGACATTCATCGCGACCTGACTCTGCACGTGCTGGCGAGGAAGCTGTTTTTGACGCCGTCTTATTTGTCCCGGCTGTTCAAGCAGCATACGGGGCAGGCGTTCTCCGACTATGTGCTGGAGAGGAAGATGAAACGCGCCATGGAGCTGCTCGAAAGCGGGGCGAAAGTGCTCGAGACGTCGGCCGCGATCGGCTACCGCGACGTCAGTTATTTTACGAAAGTGTTCCGCAAGCATTGGGGCATGACGCCCGGGGAAATCAAAAAAACGAATGGTTAAGGGGGACATACCGATGTTCGCAACGGCAAGAAAAAAATATGCCTGGATGATGGTGTCCGTATCCGTCATGCTGCTCGCCGCAAGCTGTTCCGGCAAAACGAACGAACCGGCGGCAACCGAGAAAAAACCGATCGACATGCATATGTTCAGCGCCAGCGGCGGAGGAGCCGAATGGTTCGAAAATACGTACGGCAAATTTCTTCGCGAGAAGTTCCCGCATATTACGTTTAAAGTGTCTTACCCGACCGACATTTCCATCGCAGACTACGTCGCCACCTCCAAAGATCCGCTCGATATCGTATTTGGGGCTTATACGACCTTCCATACTTCGATTCTGAACATGAATCTGCAAAACGACATCTCCGATCTGATCAAACGGGACAAATACGATCTGAACAAGCTAGAGCCGACTGTAGTCGAGCTCCAGCGCCAGCTGGCAGGCGGCGGCATTTACGGGCTGCCCGCTTTCATCGGCACGTCGGGGTTGTATTACAACAAGGATCTGTTCGACAAATTCGCCGTGCCGTATCCGAAGGACGGCATGACCTGGGACGAAGTGTACGATCTGGCGGTGAAGCTGACAAGGCAGGACGGGGGGACGCAGTACTACGGATTCGCCAACGACAATTATTCCTATATACAGGTAAATCAGCTGTCTCTCGACCTCGTCGATCCGAAAACGCATAAAGCGAGCTTTAATACCGACGAGTGGAAACGGGTCGTGCAGATGATGACGAAGTTTATGAGCATTCCGGGCGTCGATATCGCTCAGGCTACCGTCGCCAATTTCAATACGAAGGGCACGGTGGCGATGGCGACCAACTACACCGGCTGCTGCGGCTTCACCCCGGGTGATGCGGTCAAAAACTGGGGCGTCGTGCGGATTCCGGATTTCCCGGATAAGCGCAATGTAGGCCCGCAGGTATTCCCGAACTACTGGTTTATGAGCTCTACGAGCAAGCAGCGCGACGCGGCGTTCGAAGTAATCAAATATGTCGCTTCCGAGGAATTCCAAATCTCGCTGAACTCGCGCGGACTGGCGACGGCGCTGAAAGATACGAAGCTGCACGAGAAGTACGGGCAGGATCTGCCGAAGTACCAAGGACGCAACATGTCGGTTCTGTTCCCGAAACCGCATGCGAAAATGTCCAACATTACCGAGTATCAAATTGTGGCGGCGCAGAAGCTGAACGCCGCGCTTACGCAAATCGTCAAAGACGGCAAAGACGTCAATACGGCGATCCGCGAGGCGGCGGAGGCGGCTGATAAAGATATTCAGGCGGCCAAGGCGAGCAAGAAATAAACAGCACCCGGATTCGTGCAAGCTTCCCGGCGCAGGTTGCGGCCGGGGAGCCTTTGCACGGGCGGGGAAGGAAACCGGAGAAGGAATGCGGAGAAGGACGGCAGCTGGAACGAAGCAGGGAAACCATCTGAATAACGAAAGGTTAGGTGGTACGGGTATGAAACGATTCATTCGCAGGTCGGTCCTGCGAACCGTCGCGCTGGTGATGGCGGCGGTCCTGGTGTCAGGCGCTGTGCCGTTCGTTCCGGGACAGACGGTTACGGCCGAGGAGATTGCGGTACTGGAACCGGAAGCGGGAATGGAGACGCAAGTTGAAGTTGGAGCTGAAGCTGAACCTCAACCTGACCCTGAAGTTGAAGCAGAAGCAGTAACGGGAATTGAAGCGGAAGTTGAAGCGATTACGATGGAGGAAGCGGGGGACATGATGAGCATACAGCAAGCGCCCGAACTCCCGAACGGCGGATTCGAGGAGATCGCGGCCGGGCGGCCCGCCGGGTGGAGCTACATAAGCGGAGGCGTCGAATCTTCCACCGCCCAGGTGCGCGGGGGAGCCTACAGCGTGAAGCTGACCGATACCAGCTCGGCCAGCTCGACCGGGCTGCGCAGCGCCAAAATGCCGGCAACGGCCGGCCAGACGTATGAAGCGAGCGTGTATTCGTATAACCTCGAAGGCGTTTCCCAGCTTTATCTGGAATATTGGGACGCAAGCAATAACTACACGCAAATTTATATCGGCAGCAATTCTTCGCTGAACGGGTGGGGCCGCATCCAAGTGTCCGGCGTCGCCCCGGCCGGGACGGTTGCCGTAAGTCTCCGGTTATATCTGCATGTGGCGAACATAGGGTCCGCCTATTTCGACGACGCCTCCTTCAGCCAGGTGCTGACCGGTCCGCAGCCGGGACTGCTGAACGGCGGACTGGAGGAAGTCGATAACGGACGCCCGAAATATTGGGAGATGGCGGCTACGGCTCAGTTGTCCACCGAGCAGAAGCGGTCCGGCACCTACAGCGTCAAAATCAACGACCCGACCAGCACGGCCGGCGTTACGGTCCGGAGCCACCGGATTGCCGTCACGGCGGGACAGCGGTACGAATCGACCGTATGGTCGTACAATCTGCAGGGCGTGTCCCAGTTGTACCTGGAGTTTTGGGATGCGAACAACAACTATACGACGATTTTGACCGGAACCAACGATACGCTCAATGCCTGGAAGCAAATTCGGGTGGAAGGGTTGGCGCCGGAAGGAACGACTCAGGCAGCCGTCCGGTTTTATTTGCACAGCGCGAATATCGGAACGGCTTACTTCGACGATGCGGCGTTCCGCGAGTCGCCTGCCGTCCCGGTGCCGCAGCTGCAGAACGGGAGCTTCGAGCAGGTGGCGCAGAATAAGCCGGTCGGCTGGAAAGGGCTGAACGGCGACGTTCAATTGTCCGGCGATCAGACGAAAGACGGCGTGAACAGCGCGAAGATCGCGTATTCCGGCAGCGGAGCCGTCCCCGGCGTACGAAGCCATCCGGTAGCCGTAACGCCCGGAGAACGGTATGACGGCACGATCCATGTCTATACGACGTCAGGCGTTCCGGCGCTTCATCTGGATTATTGGGATGCGGACGAAACGCTGCTCGCCTCGGCAGCGGCCGAAGGCACGGGCGCCGGAACGTGGGAACCGCTGACCGCGGGCGGCATCGCGCCGGCCGGGGCGAAAAGCGTGACGCTCCGTCTGACGATGAACGCCTCGCAGGCCGGAGAAGCATACTTCGACGACGCTCTGCTGCGCCGTGCGGATACGACCGTCAATGCCAAAACGCGCACGACTTATTACACGCCGGCCAAAGTGGCGGCTGCCCGGAGCAACGTGCAGCAGTACAACTGGGCGGCCATCTTGAAGGACGGGGCCGTCGCCCGGGCAGACAAATATTTAGTCAAAGGGCTCGACTTCATCTGGAATATCGTCACAGGACCTAACTTGCCTCGAAGCTACGGCGTGAACCAGACGATCGGCAGTCCGATTACCGGCAGGGAGATCGATAAATTCGGCAACTATCCATACAAGGCCGATCCGATTAACGACCCTTGGAAAATCGTCGATCCGAGCAGCGGCTACAAATTCCCGACGAACGACTTCGGCGCGTACTATGAGAGCGGACTGGACGATCACGGCGTATTCCAGCCGAATCTGGCCGACCGCAGCCTGCTGGTTAATACGCTATATCCGGAGAAAGGTCCGGATTGGGGCGTCGACGACGGCTTCGGCTGGGTCGACGAGAACGGCCACCGCTATACGTTTATCGCCTATTACAATCACTGGTTCGTCTGGTATGGGAGCGGCATGATCCAGGATGCGATGCAAGGACTCCGCGACGCTTACCTGTACACCGGAGACGCCAAATACGCGCGGGCCGGATCGGTGCTGCTCGATCGGGTTGCCGACGTCTACCCCGAGATGGATACGATGAAGCATGACAAAACCGTCTTCCTCAATTCACACGGGGGCACGGGGCTCGGATACGCCGTCGGCTCGATCTGGGAGACGGGGCTGGTGAAAGATTTCATATCGGCCTATGACGCGTTTTTCCCGGCGATGAACGACACCCAGCTGACTTCGTTTCTGGAAGGGAAGCGAAATCTGTATAAGCTGATCAACAGCAAAAGCACCGGTGCGGGCATCAAACGGAACATCGAGGACGGTATCCTCCGCGAAGTGTTCCCGGGCGTGAAGGCGGCGCGAATCCGCGGCAACGACGGCATGCACCAAAGCGCGCTGGCGATGGCCGCAGTCGTGTACGACACGCTGCCCCAGACGAAGGAATGGCTTGACTTTACGTTCCAGTCGGGCGGCAATGTGTCGAGTCCTCCGGGCGTATCGGGCGGCAACATCCTGAACTCGCTGATCAGCGTCGTCGACCGCGACGGCAACGGGAACGAAGCGTCCCCGGGCTACAACATGCTCTGGCTGTCGACCCATCAACTGACGGCGGACATTCTGGAAGGCTACGATTTGTACCCGGAAGCGGATTTGTATGAAAACGTCAAGTTCCGCAAAATGTTCTCGGCCTTTTACCCGCTCATCTTAAGCGAGAAATATACGGCGAATATCGGGGATACTGGTTCGACCGGCAATCCGAGCATCTCGGTGAAGCTGACCGACATGGTCAAGGCGTTCTACAAGTTCGGAGATCCGGTCTACGCGCAGATGGCCTACTTCCTAAACAACAACCGCGCCGACGGCATCCATCTGGACGTCTTCTCGGCCAACCCGAACGCGATTGCGGAGCAGATCCGCAGCGTGATCGCCCAGCACGGCCCGCTTAACCTGGGCAGCGACAACTTGACGGGCTACGGCTTCGCCGCGCTTCGCGATGGAGCCAATGTGTTCAACAGCTTCGGACTGTCGTACGCATTCCCTTCGATGGACATCGCATACCAGAATACCGACGTGAAGCTGTTCGAAGCTTCGGGGACGGTGCAATTGGAAGCGAACAATCCCGGCGCCGACATTACGTTTGAATTTACCGTGACGAAGGCGGACGATTACGAGATCGATCTGCTGCCGTTCAAGGCGCCGACTTACGGGATCTACCGCATCTCGCTAGACGGTCAGCCTATGATGGACATGGATTTCTACGGTTCCAACTCGAACGACTTCATCGCGCTAGGCCGGAAGCAGCTGTCCGTTGGCACGCATCAGATCCGCTTCGAGAATATCGGTAAAAACGCCGCCTCCGGCAACTACAAGATGGGCGTCCGCAACTTGAACCTGCTCGACGAAACGGCTCGCCAGCAGCGCGATCAGGCAGGGGTCCAGGCGAACACGCTGCGCGATTTCTGGATGTATTACGGACGGAACACCGGCCACGGCCACCGCGATACGCTGAACCTGGGGGTTCACGCATTCGGGCTTGATCTGTCCCCGGATCTCGGATATCCCGAATTTGCCGACAGCATCGACATGCACCGCGCACAATGGGTGGTCAATACGATCAGCCATAATACGGTCGTGGTCGACAAAAAGAAGCAGTCGCCGCAGTTCATAGCCGAACCGAAGCATTTCGACGACGGCGGCATGGTGAAGCTGATCGACGTCGAAGCGCCGAAAGTATACACGCAGACCGATCTGTATAAACGGACTACCGCGATGATCAAGATCGACGACGCCAACTCGTATGCGGTCGACTTCTTCCGGGTGAAGGGCGGCAGCGACCACTATTTCAGCTTCCACGGAGCGGAAGGAACGGCAACCGCCGAGGGGCTTCAGCTCGTCCAGCAGCCTACGGGCACCTATGCCGGTCCGAATGTCGAATACGGCCAGCGGGTGGATGACGTGGCAGGTTCCGGCTATATGGGCAGCGGATTTCATTATTTGAAAAACGTTTCGCGGGATACGAGCCCGGCGGATACGTTCAGCATCGACTGGAAAGTAGTCGACACGTGGAAGGTGCTGCCGGCCCCGGCCGATATCCATCTGCGCCTGACGATGCTCGGACAGGTGGACGATGTGGCGCTGGCGGACGGCGTTCCGCCGCAGAACAAGCCGGGCAATCCGAAGGCGCTTCGCTATATGGTCGCCCACCGGAACGGAACCAACCTCGACAGCCTCTTCACCTCGGTGATCGAGCCGTACAAGGACAGCCGCACGATCGCTTCGATCGTACCGGCTGCGGTGAAAGCGGGAGGCCAGCCGGTAAGCGGCAACGACGTCAAAGCGGTGAAAGTGACGCTGGCAAACGGCCGCGTCGATTACATCGTCAGCGCCTTAAATACGGCTGTCGAATATACAATCGACGACAAGTTGCGGTTTAAAGGGTTTATGGGCGTTTATTCCGAACAGAACGGCCAAGAAGTATACCGCTACGTGCATGACGGCTCGTATATGGCGCTGGTCGGCGAGAATGCGCCAGATGCTGCCGGAGCGCTGCAGGGCACGGTGGTTACCTTCACGAAGACGCCGTCCGTTCAAAACGAGATCATCGTCGAGATGGACTTGACGGGCGCAACTCTGGAGCAATTGACGGGCAAAACAATCTATGTAGCAAACGACGGCGTCCGCAACGCGGCTTATCGGATTCAAGGCGCAGTGTCGCTCGGCTCTGGACAATATAAGCTCGACATCGGGGATATTACGCCGATCCGCTCGTTTGCAGATGCATATGATTTCAGCAAAGGTTATATCTACGATATGGCCGAAGGCGCCGCCTTCCGGATTCCGCTGACGAGGGCGTTATATCAGGTGCAGACCGTCGCGGCCGTGACGGGAAAGCAGCAGCAGGGCTGGTATACGTCGGAAGCGACAGTATCGCTCAGCGTATACGGCATGGCCGGCAGCGTCAGCTCATCGGTGTACAGTCTCGATGGCGGGACCAGCTGGCAGACGTATCATACGCCGTTCGCCTTAAGCGATAGCGGCACTCATGTCGTTCAGTTCCGTTCGACGGACGCTGTCGGCAACGACGAACCGGTCCAATCGGTAACCGTCCCTGTAGACCGGCTGGCTCCGGTTACGCAGGCGCAGACGAGCGCGGAAGCGGGCGCGGGGGGCTGGTACGCTTCGCCGGTATCTGTGGCGCTGACGGCCTCCGATGCGCATTCCGGAATAGCAGGAACGGAATATGCGTTGTCGGTGACGGGAAGCACGTATGGGCCGCAGGGCGGCTTCCAGCCTTACACCGGACCGATAGTGCTGCAGGACGGCAGCCATGTACTCCAGTTCCGTTCCGTCGATTTGGCCGGGAACACGGAACAGCTGCAAACGGTTGAAGTGAAGGTAGTGACGCTGGAGGGAATGAGTGCGAAGGTGGATTCGTACGCCGACAGCGGACATATCCAGGCAACGTTTGCCTCCCAGCTGAGCTACAGACTGTCGGTTATTAAGCTGCTCGTCAGTCAAGGCTCCGTGCAGACGGCGATCGATTATATGAACGATTTTCTGGCTTATATACGCGATCCGTCCGTACAGCAGCAAGGCTTGCTCTCAGGTAGAGCACTAGGGGATTTGGTTAGCAGCGCCCAGCACTGGATTCATGGGAACTGAACTGAGACGGTAATGTGAAGTGAGGCGATTGACTTGGCGGACAGCCGGTCAGTCGCTTCTTTTTTTGCTATTCGGCGTCCCGGAACGCGGATAACGGTCCAGGGATGCAAATGCCTGTGCAAAGGAGCCGGCATGGGAAGACGGTGCCGGGAAGCTTGGATTGATTCCAGCAGAGGAAAATTATTGGTTGCACAGACGCCCCTCAGTCTGTACATTTAGAAGTGAGATTTGACTATGGAGAGGGGTAAGAAACGAATGCTGCGAACGATCGAACTGGAGAATGCGCTGTTTCAGGGCGCGGTATCCTTGGAGCCTGTAGAAGGCGGGATCAAGCCGTGGAGAATCCCGTACAAGGATTATGTGCTGTATCCGCCGAACGGAATTAACAAAACGTCGGAAATATCGGCGGGGGTCCGCTTGCGGTTCGCCACCGATTCGGCCGTGATCCGGATTGAGCTCGCTCCTGTGCTGGCGGCCGTCGAGCTGGACCTCGTCATTGACGGAACGATTGTGCAGACATGCAAGCTGGCACAGGGGGATTCGTTTGCTGTTTTTGAAGGACTGCCGGGGCAAGACAGCGTTGTCGAGGTGTATGTGCCACAAAAAACGGCGACGATCGTGAAAGCGGTTGCGATCGAGGAAGGAGCGGATTTCCGCATTCCCGGGGACACCCGCCCCAGATGGATCGCGTACGGCAGCTCGATTACGCAGTGCAACGGGGCGTTCAGCCCGGCGCAGACATGGCCGGCTATCGTCGCGCGCCGTTTCGGCCTGCATCTGACCAGCCTCGGCTTCTCCGGCAACTGTCACCTGGAGCCGATGGTCGCCCGCCTGATCCGGGATCTGGACGCAGACATCATCTCGTTGTGTCTCGGCATTAACGTTTATGGTGGAAGCAGCTTGAACAGCCGGACGTTCCAGGCGGCGGCGATCGGCTTCGTGCAGCTCATTCGCGAGAAGCATCCGGACAAGCCGATCGCCGTCATGTCGCCGATCTGGTCGCCGCCGAGAGAAACTGCGAAAAATACGGCCGGGTTTACGCTTTGCGAGATGCGGGAGCAGATCAAGGAGGCGGTCGGGTTTATGGCGTCGCTGGGAGACGACCGGCTGCATTATGTGGACGGGTTGACCATATTCGACGATCAATTGGCCGAGCATCTGCCCGATCAGCTTCATCCGAACGGTAAAGGTTATGCGATCATGGGAGAAAACTACGGAACGACCGTCATGGAGCCGCTGCTGGCCCGTTACGGACTGTTACGCGGCCAGGAGGCCGTAAAGCCGTAACGTTGTTGGGGCAATCAAGATCATGCCGTCCGTCAACCGGACATGGAGGGACTTACCGATGAGCACATCCGAACTTGTCATGGAGCAAGCACGGCGGATCGAGGCCGATTTGATCGCCATTAGGCGGGAGCTGCACCGGTTTCCCGAGCTGAGCTTCGAGGAATCCCGGACAGCCGCCGCGGTAGCGGCGGAGCTGACCCGGCTCGGCCTGGAGCCGAGAACCGGCGTCGGCGGTCATGGCGTCGTTGCCGACCTGAAGGGCGGACGGGAAGGGCCGCTGATCGCCTTGCGCGCGGATATGGACGCCTTGCCGGTGACGGAGGAGACCGGGCTGCCGTTCAGCTCCGAACATCCCGGCGTTATGCATGCATGCGGCCACGATGTCCATACGTCGGTTCTCATTGGAGCTGTGAGGATTTTAACGGAACACCGGGCCGAGCTGAGCGGTACGGTGCGGTTTATTTTCCAGTCCGCCGAGGAAATACTGGCCGGGGCTAAGGCTATGATCGAGCAAGGAGTCATGGATAGGGTCGATGAGATCTACGGGCTCCACAATCTGCCCTCGCTGCCTGCCGGAACCGTATCGGTTAAGCCGGGGGTGCTGATGGGCTCCATCGACCGTCTGGAGATCCGGATCGAAGGCAAGGGCGGGCACGGCGGCTACCCGCATGCCTGCATCGACCCGATCGTCGCCGCATCGGCTGTCGTGATGGCGCTGCAGACAGCGGTAAGCCGGGAGATTCCGCCTACCCGGGGGGCGGTCGTCACGATCGGTACGATCCATGCCGGTACGGCCAACAATATTATTCCGGATACGGTGGAGCTGACCGGCACGGTGCGCAACCTCGACAACGAGTGGAGAGAGAAGATGCCGGGGGTCGTCGAGCGTATTGTCGCAGATACTTGCAAAGCTTACCGGTGCGAAGCGAAAGTAACGTATATCCGGCAAGTTCCGCCGGTGATGAACGACGAGACGTGCACCCGGCATGTCGTGGAGGCCGCCGACCGGCTGATCGGCAGAGAGAATCGCTTCGAGCCGGATCCGATGACGTACGGGGAAGATTTCGCGGAATATACCGAGTTCGCCAACGGCTGCTTCTTTTGGCTGGGCTCGGGTCCCCGGTCCGGCGCGGACGAGGCGGCGGGACTCCACAGTCCGAGATTTAATCCGGATGAGAGCTGCATCGGCCTAGGTGCAGCTATGCTGGCGGAGATTACGCTGCATCGTCTGTCTACCTGATCCGCAAAATCGTCAAACAGGCATAAGCGGGAAGCCAATCCCTTCCCTGCCAACCATCTAAGAGAGCTTCCGCCAGCGGCGACGCCGGACGGGCGGAGCTCTCTTTTTATATTTCATGCCGCCAATTGTTGATTTATTGTATGATTGTCCACCGGAACGTTTACGTAAGCAGCGTTTTTTGATACGATTTAGGCGTGAAACAAGCAAAAAGCCGCAATAAACGGCAGGGAGGCTCCTTGGATGTTAGTTCAGGAAAGACATAAATTAATCATTATGGAGTTGGAGTCCAAAGGCAACGTATCGGTAACCGAATTAAAATCGCTCTTGCAGGTTTCGCTCGATACCGTCCGCAGAGACTTAGCCCAATTGGAGAGCCTCGGAAAGCTTCAAAGGGTGCACGGCGGTGCGACATCCAAAAATAATGTGGTAACCAATCAAGCGTATCTTCAAAGGAAAATCTCCCTGATCGACAGAAAACAGGAACTGGCCGGATATGCCGTTGAACGGATTAAGGAAAATCAAGCGGTCTGCCTCAATGCGGGAACGACCAATATAGAAGTGGCCAAAAAGCTGGCGGCCCGGTTCGAACGGCTGACGATCATAAGCAATTCCTTGAAAGTAGTGGAATGTCTCGCACATAAGAAGGGATTTACGGTCATCCTGCTCGGCGGAATTCTGAATCACGACGAATATTCGCTGTACGGAAGGTCGATTGAAAACGAAATTGCGGGTTTCAATATCGACGTATCGTTCATTAGCATCAATGCCATCTCGCTGGAAAAAGGGCTGACGGATTTCAGGCAAGGGGAGTCGGATGTGATCAATGCGATGATCCGCAGCTCCAGACAATCGGTCGTGGTGGCCGATTCCAGCAAGTTTGAAACGGTATCGTACCTGAATATTTGCAGCCTGAAGCAGATCGATGCCATCATTACGGACAGTCAGATGGATGATACGCTGCGCGAGCAGTATATAGAAAACGGGGTTTCGATCGTGAACGCTTATCCAAACGGATAAGCGTTTTTTTATGCTTTGTTCACTTAATAAAACAGCAAAACAAAGCAATATCATGTAAATTATTTGTAAAATAACGCAAAAGTTATTGAATCGTCAAAGAATAGAGCTTATACTCAAGCTGCAACTCACCCAAACAGACAAGAGGAGTTATTAAAATGACTAGTAAAATCCGGGCCGTAGTATTGGATTGGGCGGGAACGGTAATCGATTATGGTTGTTTTGCACCGATGGAAGCTTTTATGAACTCGTTCGAGAGTGCGGGGGTTCCCATACGGGTAGAAGAAGCGAGAGCTCCGATGGGGTTGAAGAAGCGGGATCACATTCAAGCCATATTAAGCATGGAACGGGTCAAGCAAGCATGGATTCGTCAATATGGCGGAGAAGCGACCTTGTCCGATGTAGAGCGGTTGTACGAGTCATTCGAGTCGCTGTTGATGAAATCTTTGGAGAATTATACCGACCCCATCCCCGGAGTCGTTGAAACGATCGCCAGACTTAGAAGCTCGGGCATCCAAATCGGGTCTTCCACGGGTTATACGAAGACGATGATGCAAGTGGTGGCGCCGCAAGCCAAAAGCAAAGGATACGAGCCGGACTTTCGCATCGCCTCCGATGAAGTCAAGGCGGCGAGACCGTATCCCTATATGATTTATCGAAATATGGAGGAGCTCGGCGTGATGTCGGTTCGGACCGTCGTCAAGGTTGGAGATACGGTAACGGATGTGCTGGAGGGAAAGCATGCAGGCGTTTGGACGGTTGCCGTCGTTAAAGGGAGCAGCGAGCTTGGACTCACGCAAGAGGAAGTCCGGACGATGGAGCCGTCGGAGCTGGCGATTCGGATGGAGGAAGTGCGCGGCAGATTCGAACAAACGGGTGCGGATGCCGTAATCGACTCGATCGCAGAGCTTCCGGACATCGTCGAGGAATTGAATCTAAGATTGAAGGAAGAGGGGTTGCAAGCGTGAGTACGTTTTATAACCCGGTCACGGTTTATAGCGGCAACGAGTCTGTCGCGCTGTTTCTAACGGATCTTACCAAGCGGCTTGCACCGGGGGCAGACCGGATCCTGCTGTTGACTCGAGGCGGCGGCGTCGAAGGCAGCCCCTGTCTAGCTTCTCTATACAACTGGCTGCAAGGTTACAACGTGACAAGCATAGAAATCCAGATTGCCAACCCTGACGTTAATGACATCTGGGAGTTAAAGAACCGGCTGGAGGGCGCGGATTATCAGCTCGTGATCGCCATCGGCGGCGGCAGCGTCATGGACGTGGCGAAGGTGCTTTCGGCTTTTCAAGGCATCTCGCTGGAGACGAAGGATGCGTTCAGGGAAGCTATCATCGATAAGACCTATCGAAGACAGGAACGATATGCGCCGTGGATCGGCATACCGACCACATCGGGGACGGGGTCGGAAGTAACAAGCTGGGCCACCGTCTGGGACGAAGAAAGGGGAGTGAAGTATTCCGTTGACGATCCGCGGTTATACGCCAGCGCAGCCATAATTTTGCCCGAGCTTGCCGCTTCTATGCCGCTGCAGTTAAGCGTGTCTACCGCTCTCGATGCGCTCAGTCATGCGGTGGAAGCGTACTGGTCGGTTCGCACGAACCCGATTACGAGACTTTACTCGCTGCAGGCGATCGAACGGATCATGGAGGCGCTCCCGCAGTTGAAGGAAGATCCGGCGAGCGAAAAGCTGAGGGAGCAGCTGGCGTATGCGAGCCTGTACGCCGGACTGGCATTCAGCAATACGAGAACGACGGCTTGTCACTCCATTTCTTACCCTTTGACGATGCTGTATGGGATCGAGCACGGTATAGCGACGAGTATTACGATAGGTTCCATATTATCCCTCAATAAGGAAAGACTAATAGATTCTCACAGACTGCTTAAGGCGTTTTGCGCGGATTGCGTGGAGGACGTTCAACAAATTATTTTCGATATCTATAGGCTTTATGGGATTCCAACCCGTCTTCGGGATTACGGCGTCACTGCCGACAGCACCACTGAGATTGTGAAGCGGGCGTACACAAAAGGACGAATGGACAACAATCCGATCGAAATGACCGAACAGGACGTGCATGACGTGCTTCAATCGCTGTTGTAAAACTGCTTCCAATTCACTGTGCCTATAATGGGAGGATTCGAAATGAAAACAGTCAAAAAGAGCGTTTCCCTGCTGGTGTTGTCATCTCTTGTATTCACTGCGGCTTGCAGCAGCAAGACGGGCGGTCAGGATAGCGGCAAGGATACGAAGCCGGTCAACCTGGGTAAGTATGAAGAGCCCGTAACGATGAGCATCGGCTACGTGATGAATCAGGACAGCAAATGGCCGTCAGGCTCGAACGATTCGTTTACGGACAATCGTTATACCCGCTGGTTTGAGGAGAATTTGAACATCAAGTTTAACTATGCGTTTCAAATTCCGGGCGGAGGTTACGACCAGAAAGTCAATCTGCTTATCTCGGGCAACGACATTCCCGATTTTATGCGCGTGAACGAGGCGCAGTTCAAGCTGCTTGCGGAATCGGACATGCTGGAAGATTTGACGAACGTGTACGAGAGCTATGCTTCGCCGCTTCTAAAAGAAGTGATTGGCGGATTCGGCAACCAGTTGACCAACCGGGTGACCTCTAACGGCAAGCTGCTCGGCATCCCCTCGACCATCCCGGCGCATGACAGCGACCCCGTCGTATGGATCCGCAAAGACTGGCTGGACAAAGTCGGAATCAACCTGCCGCTCGGCATCACGATCGATGACGTCGAGAAAGTTGCAAAAGCGTTTATCGAACAAGATCCGGATCAAAACGGTGTAAAAGATACGTACGGTATCATGAGTACCTCGAATTTTGTGACGAATTCTACCGGCAATAATTCGCTGGACGCCTACTTTACTTCTCTCCGGGCTTATCCGAAATTTTGGACGAAGGACAAAAACGGCGATATTGTCTACGGTTCGACGACAAGCGAGACGAAGCAGGCGCTGGGTAAAATGCGCGAATGGTATGCGGCAGGGCTGATCGACAAAGAATTCGGAACGATCAAACCCGACCAGTTTGCCAAAGGAAACAGTGCGGGCAAAGCGGGTATCTCGACAGGAGCCACCTGGTCGCCGATGAGCGCATTGGCCGACTCGGTCAAGAACGATCCGAAAGCGGAATGGAAAGCGCATATGATCTTGTCGCAGGACGGCAACTATTATCCGAGGCAGCCCGACCCGCTCGGAACGATCTATGTCGTCAAAAAAGGCGCCAAACATCCGGAAGCGCTGCTGAAAATGATCAATGTAGCCGCCGAGATCGATAACAACCGACCGAGTTCCCCGCAGCTGTATGCGGACAGTCCAGGTACGAACTGGAACGTGCGCCCGATGCAGGCGACCTACCGGCTGAAAACAACGCTTAAAGATCGTTTTCAAAGGTTTCAAGATACAGCGGCCGGAAAGCTGAAAAAAGTGGATCTCCCTCCGGCCGATGTAAGCATATTCGACAATTACAGCAAAGGCTGGGATGCTATTAAAAGCGTTCCGCAAGATTGGGCTTACACCGCTTACCAGTTCTTAGGCGGTCAAATTGTACTGGATCCGCGCAACAAGGAAGTGTACAGCCAATTTTACGGCAGCACCAAAACGATGGAACTGAAATGGGCGAATTTGTCCAAGCTGGAAAATGAAGCCTTTGTCCAGATCATTACCGGCAACAAGCCGCTTGAGTACTTCGACACCTTCGTCTCGGAATGGAACAAACAAGGCGGAGACGAGATTACGCAAGAAGTCCGGAAAGCGGCGAAAGGCTCGGGCACTTGATGCGGGGCGGTGAACGCGGATGAGAAACTGGAACGTACAATGGAATTATCATGCGATGCTGCTCCCGGGCATGGCGATACTGGCGGTATTCAGCTTTTATCCGATGTTCGGCGCGGTGATCGCGTTCAAAAAGTTTCTTCCGGCCAAGGGGATTTGGGGATCCCCTTGGGTCGGTCTAGACAATATTTTATTCATGTTCCAAATATCGGACAGCAAGATCATTTTCTTCAACACGATCTATATTGCCGTTATGAAAATCATTGCCGGTCTGATTGTGCCTATCCTGTTTGCGCTCCTATTGAATGAAATCCGGAATCGCTACTTGAAGCGCTGGGTTCAAACGATCGTCTACTTGCCGCATTTCATGTCGTGGGTGCTGCTATCCGTCATTTTGCTTAACCTGTTGTCGCTCAAGGGAATCGTCAATCAAGTGATCGCGTTTTTCGGCTTCGAGCCGATCCTGTTTTTCGGCAGCAATACGTGGTTCCCGCTCGTTCTAGTCGGCAGCGACGTATGGAAAGATTTCGGGTTTTCGGCCATCGTGTATTTAGCCGCTCTTACCGCGATTAATCCGGCGCTATATGAGGCGGCGGATATCGACGGCGCCACCCGATGGGACAAGCTGGTTCATGTGACGTTACCGTCGATTACCCCCACGATTGTTCTGCTGACCACACTGTCGTTAGGGAATGTCCTGAACGCCGGATTCGAGCAAATCCTGAACATGTACAACCCGCTCGTCTATGCTTCAGGTGATGTAATCGACACGTATGTGTACCGGGTCGGTCTGGTTCAGATGCAGTACGGAATCGCCAGCGCAGTCGGTCTGATGAAATCGCTGGTCAGCTTTGTACTCATCGTGATGTCCTATTTGTTGGCTGCTCGTTATGCAAACTACCGGATATTCTAGAGAGCGGGGAGATCCTTTGATTGTCCACGGCAATAGGCTAGGCACAAAAATCACGGATACGGCCATTATCGTTATTGTAGTTCTTATCGCGTTTCTGTCGTTATTTCCGATCTTAAATACGGTGTCGGTATCCTTTAGCGATAAGGCTGCCGTTACTTCGGGCGCAGTGACTTTATTTCCGATCGGGTTCAGCTTTTATAACTATCAAACTTTGATGCAGGATACGCAGTTTTTTCAATCGTTCATGGTTTCTCTGCAGAGAGTATTGCTGGGCGGAGCTTTGCAGTTTCTGATCACAGTACTCATGGCTTTTCCTTTATCGAGGGACAGCAGCAAGTTTAAAGGACGGAACGTGTACATGTGGGCGGTTGTGTTTGCGATGATCTTTTCCGGCGGCCTGATCCCTTGGTACTTGACGGTAAAAGCGGTCGGATTGATCGACACGATCTGGGCTCTCGTTCTGCCAGGAGCGGTTCCGGTGTTTAATGTCATTCTATTGATGAACTTTTTCCGCAGCTTGCCCAAAGAACTGGATGAAGCTTCGGCGATGGACGGTGCCGGACCGTGGTACTTGCTGCTGAACATCTACATTCCTCTCTCGCTTCCGGCACTTGCGACCGTGACTTTGTTCAGTGTAGTCGGGCATTGGAACGCTTTTTTCGACGGCCTGCTGCTGATCCATTCTCCGGAGAAAATGCCGCTGCAAACGTATATCAACTCCTTCCTGCTTCAGCCGGCTCAGTTGGAAGGACTCGATCCGGAGCAGTTGAAGATTATGATGCAAACGTCCGACCAAGGACTAAATGCCGCTAAAGTCATGGTCAGCATGATCCCGATCCTTCTCATTTATCCGTTGCTGCAGCGGTACTTTATACACGGGATCGTGCTTGGTTCGGTAAAAGAGTAACAATCTCGCGAATGAGATCATGAATCTAAGGTGGGATAATGCAGAATGTCACAGCCGGTTATCCGATTCGGCATTATGGCCGATGTTCATCAAGACCTGATGTATAACGCAGAGAAACGGTTACAGGAATTCATCCTCCGCATGAATGCGGAGAAGGTAGACTTTATTATTCAATTGGGCGATTTTTGCCATCCGATTCCGGAAAACGTACCCTTTCTGTCGATATGGAATGAGTTTAACGGACCGCGCTATCATGTGCTCGGCAATCACGATATGGATAAAAACGATAAAAAGACCGTCATGAGCTTTATCGGCATGGATCGGAGCTATTATTCCTTTGATCGGGGCCTGTATCATTTCGTCGTTCTGGACGCCAATTATATCAAGCCGGACGACGCATATGTGGACTATGAACACGGCAATTACGTCAAACATCCGAGCTGCATCGACCATATATCCGCCGAACAGCTGGAATGGCTGGGGCAAGATCTGGCTGACACGAATAAACCTACATTGATCTTCAGTCACCAGAACCTGGACGACTCGGAACTGGGCATTAAAAACGGGGCAGAGTTGCGGGCTGTTCTTCGTAAGGCCAATGAAGCCGCCGGTTTTCGCAAAGTGGTCGCCTGCCTGAACGGCCACAATCATCTGGACGGCGTCAAAGTCATCGACAATATTTATTACATTCATATCAACAGCATGTCGTACTACTACATGGGTCCTACGTTCAACGTAATTCGCTATTCCGAAGCGCTTACGAAAGAATATCCGATTCTTGCGCAGTCGGCGCCTTATGAGGAGTCGCTTTATGCGATCGTTACGCTCGAACCCGGGCTTCTGACCATCGAAGGCAAGGAAAGCGGATTTGTCGGGCCGGCTCCGATCGATTGCGGCCATGTGAATACAGCCGGCGGCCACCGGGTGACCGCGAACATATCCAGCCGCAAGTTGAAGTACTGACCGTACACCCGCATCGCGAATGATGCGGGTGTAACAATGATTATACTTATTTTTTCTCGGGGAGAACGATTGACAGACGAAATCCGGCCGTGATAACGTTACAGATAGGTTCGAATCACTTGTTTCCCGGAAAGGAGAAGCCAATATGCTCCGTATGGAATTCCGTCAACGCGCAGATCAACAACGCTTTATCCGGAATTTCAATACAGGCGGCGTGGCTTCCTTGGCAGCCGGGAGATCAGGTCGGACGCGGTAATCGCGGTCCGGTGCTCTGCCGTACTTCGAGGCGCAGGTCACGTTAGGCTCGTGGCGTACGTCTTTCGTTTCCTATAACGAAGCACATCGCTCTCGGGCGGTGTGTTTTTTTTGGTTTACCAGGGAGTGGCTCTATCGGTAAACGCCAGCGTCAAAGACGCCGGTAGGCGTTTATTCTTGGTTGATGGAGAAGGGAGGCATACACGAAGCCGGCGCTGGACCGGCTCAGGCGGGCCCTAAGGAGAGGAGCGTAGAGAGAGATGCTGTCGGTACTGCACAAGCTAGGCTGGTTTTTCAAATTGGAACGGAAGAGGTATATTTTCGCGATCGCGCTGCTGATCATAGCGGGGATTCTGGAGATCATACCGCCGATGATCGTCGGGCAATCGATCGATGCGATTCAGAGTGGCGCGCTGACCTGGGAGAAGATTACGGTCACGCTGCTGATTATGCTGGGCATTACGCTCATTGCGTACATTACGAACTATTATTGGCAATACAAACTGTTCGGCGGGGCGTTCGTGCTGGAACGGATGCAGCGTTCCTTGCTCATGAGGCACTTTTTGAAGATGACGCCTTCGTTCTACGAACGGAACCGGACCGGCGATCTGATGGCGCTGGCGACCAACGACTTGCAGGCGGTCTCGCAAACGGCGGGCTTCGGCATCCTGACCTTTCTGGATTCGACGATCTGGATGGCGACGCTGCTCGTCACGATGGTGTTTTTCGTCTCGTGGAAGCTTACGCTGGCGGCGATCCTGCCTCTGCCGATCATGGCGGTGCTGGTCAGTCTGTACGGCAAATGGATTCATAAGCGGTTCATGGACGCGCAGGACGCATTCGGCCATATGAACGACGGGGTGCTTGAGACGATATCCGGCATTCGTGTCATCCGCGCCTACGTGCAGGAGCGCGAGGCGGAGAAGCGGTTTGCCGCCGTAACCGGAGACGTGCTGGACAAAAATATCGCGGTCGTTCGCATCGACGCCTTGTTCGAGCCGACGATGAAAATATTAACCGGCGCGAGCTACCTGATCGGTCTCGGCTACGGCGCCTACCTCGTCTACAACAGCGAATTGACGATCGGCGGACTTGTTGCGTTTAACGTCTATTTGGGGATGCTGATCTGGCCGATGTTCGCGATCGGCGAGCTGATCAATATTATGCAGCGGGGCAGCGCTTCGCTGGACCGGGTTGGGGTGGCGCTGGGTTCGAAGCAGGACGTTCCGCCTCCTGCGGTTCCGGTAACGGTCGATGCACCCGAGAAAATCGAGTTCAATCATGTAACGTTCCGTTATCCGTCCTCGCCGGTCGATAATTTGCGCGACGTGACGATCACGCTGGAGCCGGGCACAACACTGGGCATCGTGGGCCGGACGGGAAGCGGCAAGACGACGCTGATCAAGCAGCTGCTGCGGGAATATCCGCCGGGAGAAGGGACGGTATCCATCTCCGGCACGCCGATCGAAGCGATCGCGCCTGAACAGTTGAAGTCGTGGTACGGCTACGTGCCGCAGGAGCACTTCCTGTTCTCCCGCACGGTACGCACGAACATCGCATTCGGCAGCCGGACCGGCGGTGCCTCGACGGAGGAACTGGAGAAGGCGATCGCCGTGTCAGCGCTGCGCAAAGATATGAGCTTCCTTCCGAAAGGGCTGGAGACGATGGTCGGGGAGAAAGGCGTATCGCTCTCCGGAGGCCAGAAGCAGCGTGCCTCGATTGCCCGGGCGCTCGTATCCGATCCGCCGATTCTGATGCTGGACGACGCGCTGTCGGCTGTCGATTCGCGCACCGAGGCGGAGATCGTGGCGAACATCCGCACGGCGAGAGCCGGCAAGACGACGCTGATCGCCACGCACCGGCTGTCCGCCATTCAGCATGCGGACTGGATCGTCGTTATGGATGGGGGACGGATCGCCGAGCAAGGAACGCACGACGATCTCATCCGGCTCGGCGGCTGGTATAAGGAGCAGTATGAGGTGCAGCAACTGGAGATGAAACGGACCGGAGGGGAGTGAAACGATAGATGAGCGATATGGAGCATTATGATTTGGATATCGACCGGTCGGCGGGCAGCAAGAAGCAGACGCTGGCGCGGCTGATCAAGTACGCGCTCGGCTTCAAGACGCAGCTGCTGCTGGCGCTGCTAATGCTGGCCGTCGCGGTGACTGCTGAATTGGCCGGTCCGTTCGTCGCGAAGCGGATGATCGACCTGCACATTTCCGGAATCGAGAAGCCCTGGTTCCGCGCGGAATCGGCCGGCGCCGCTGCCGTCACATTCGACGGGGCGGCCTACAAGCGGGAGGACCGGTTCGGGGAAGGGGAATCGAAAGGAGCGGAAGTCCGGATTGTTCAGGCGGGCACCGCCTACTACTTTATAGATGGCAGCATCGCCTTCGACGGCTCGCGCTCCGTGACGGAGCGGGGGGAGGTACGGATTCAGTCTGGTGCCGAATCCCGCACATACGAAGCGCGCCAGTTGACGGCGCAAGAAACGTTCAGCTTTTTCCGCCCGGAGATTGCCGGCATGATCCGGCTTTGCTGGTTTTACTTCGGCCTGCTGGCTGTATCCGCGCTGTTCTCCTACGGCCAGCGCTACTTCCTGCAGTCTTCGGCGAACCGGATTATCCGGGATATGCGGACAGACGTATTCGGGCAACTGAACCGGATGCCGGTCCGCTACTTCGACAATTTGCCGGCAGGCAAGGTCGTCTCCCGGGTAACGAACGATACGGAGACGATCCGCGAGCTGTACGTTACGGTGCTGGCGAACTTTTTTACTGGGGCTTTGTATATGGCCGGCATCTTTGTAGCTTTATTTATTCTCGATGTGAAGCTTGCCGCCATTTGCCTCTTCATCCTGCCTGTGCTGGCCGTCTGGATTTACGTATACGGTCGCAAGGCCAAACGCTACAACCGGACGATCCGGTCCGCCGTCGGCGAAATCAACGGCGTGATCAACGAATCGATCCAAGGAATGCCGGTCGTTCAGGCGTTCGGAGGCGAGAAACGGATCGAGGCGGAGTTCGAAGCGATTAATTCCAGACTGTTTACGTTCCGCAACAAGCTGCTGAACTTAAATTCGTTCACCGGTCACAACCTGGTCGGGGTTATCCGGAACATCGCCTTCGTCGCCGTCATCTGGTATTTCGGCGGCACCGCCTTGTCGGGACCTGGGGCGGTCGTGACGCTGGGCGTCTTGTACGCGTTCGTCGATTATTTGAACCGGCTGTTCAATCCGATCGTCAACATCGTCAATCAACTGCCGAATCTGGAGACGGCGCTCGTCTCCGCGGAGCGGGTATTCGTGCTGCTGGACGAGGAAGGCGAGGATGTGTCGGACCGGAGGATGGACCGTTTCAAGGGTGACGTCAAGTTCGACGACGTATGGTTTGCTTACAAGGAAGAGGAGTACGTGCTGAAAGGAATCGGCTTCGAGGCGAAGCAGGGGCAGACGGTGGCGCTGGTCGGGCATACGGGTTCGGGCAAAAGCTCGATCCTGAATCTGCTGTTCCGGTTTTATGACACGGAGCGGGGGACGATCTCGATCGACGGCACCGACATCCGCCAGGTGCCGAAGCAGACGCTGCGCCAGCATATGGGCATCGTGCTGCAGGACCCGTTCCTGTTCACGGGTACGATCGGCTCGAATGTGTCGCTTGATGACCCTTCGATCACACGCGAGCGTATCCTGAAGGTGCTTGCCGACGTCGGTGCGGACCGGCTGCTGGAGCATCTGCCCAAAGGCATCGACGAGCCGGTGATCGAGAAGGGGAGTACGTTGTCCGCCGGCCAGCGGCAGCTGATTTCGTTCGCCCGCGCGCTGGCGTTCGATCCGGCGATCCTGATTCTGGACGAAGCGACGTCCAATATCGACACCGAGACAGAGGCGCTGATCCAGAAAGCGCTCGAGGTCGTCAAGAAGGGGCGGACGACGTTCGTCATCGCGCACCGGCTGTCGACGATCCGCAGCGCCGACCTCATCCTGGTCCTCGACCGGGGCCGGATCGTCGAGCGCGGCAGTCACGACGAGCTGATGAAGCGGCAAGGCAAATATTATCAGATGGTCCAGATCCAGCATGGGGACTTAGCCCCGGCCGGAATCGGCTAGATCGGCCGCAAGGCGGACCATGTACGAACTAAAAACGCTCTGGCATCCGCATGATTTGCGGTCAGCCGGAGCGTTTATTCGTATTGCCGGATGGGGGGCCCGCAGGCGTAGTTCCTTGGCGGGCTCGCCGCGCGGTTCCGACGATCCACAGGAGCAGCGGCAGGAACAGGCCGAACGTTTGAATATAGGGAGGCCATATTTTGCTGTCCCACATTTTGACGTATTGGGTATTGGGATACATCGTCAGCGACATGACGACGATCAGCACGCAGAGGGGGGCGATCAGCACCGAATCGTCCTTCAGCTGGAGCAGTTCGCCGATTCCTTTTAACCCCGCGTAAAAATAAACGATCAGCTTGTAAAATAAAGAAATGATCCATAACGTCGCGACAATAACCTCGATGCGGGTCAGGAAGTTGGCGATATCGATTTTTTTCGCGAGCGCATAGCTCGGGTATACTTGCTGCAGCGTGTTTTGCAAGCCGAGCACGGACGTGCATACGACCGTGATGATCAGCAGGTAGGCGCCTCCCGCCAGGCTGCCGAGGTAAAACGCTTTGACCGCTTCCTTGCGCGTCGCGTCGACGATGCGGGGGAAAATCATCATAAAATAAACGAGCGGCATGCTCGAAAAGCTGACGTAGTCCAGCATTCCGCCTAAAATCGGCTTCATTCCGCTGACAAAAGCAGGCTGTAAATGTTCCGTCTTCATATTGGGCGCCACCAACACGATTAAGGCGGCAAACAAGAAGAAAAAAGCCGGATACATCACCTCGGAGGCGCGGGCCAGCGTACCGATGCCGCAGCGCATCCCCATCCATACGACGAGCGCGAACAAGATATGGATGACATATGCGGGAGTGTCGTCCATTGTTTGCGTAACAATAAACATGCCCAAATAGCTGATCAGCGAAGCCGCGCCGACGATGATCGCGGTCGCTGCGAATAGAACGGATACGGCCGATCCGAGCCATTTGCCGAGCCATTTGCGGTTCAGCTCCACGATTGTGGAGCCGGGCGCAAGCTTGGCGACTGCGCTGTACAGCGCGATCAATCCCAGGCTGAAAACCATGCCGAGCGCAATCGAGATCCAGGCGTCCTGCCCGGCTTGGGATGATATGCTCAGCGGGATGAACAGGATCGAGCTGCCAACCGTAAAGAGAGTGACTAGATGCTGCAACTGGCGGGCGGTTATTTTCCGTGGATTCATCGGTCTCTCCCTTCCGGATCATGTCAGCAGGCCGAATAACCAATTGCTGAACGGCTTATACACGAAGGCGATCCAGTCCAGCGGATTGGGGACAGGCAGGCGGAGGCTGTGCGCGATGCCGAGGCCGACCGAGACGGCCAGGAACGTATAAAACGACGCTTTCTCCCGCATCCCCAGCTTTCTCAGCTTCGGCAGCTCCAGCCAGACAATCGCTATTCCTGCCGTCATGATTCCGAGAACTGCCAGCATAAGGGTCACCGCTCCATCTTGTTAATGAAAGAATTGCTCTGCGTGCCGGTTCTTAGCGTGCTGACTTGAACGTTGTATCGTACGGGCACTTCCGGGAATAGGTTGTCCCAGTCGTTCTCCAGGCGTTCCCACTCCTTCGGGCTGCTGCGGCGGATCGCATCGCCGAACCCGAAAATGTCGGACTTGTACTTTTTCTGGGCGCGCTGTACGGTTTTCTCTACGATCGACTTTATCTTTTTTTCGCCCACTCGGTCCATCTTGTTCATTACGTCCGGATCGGTGATGTCGATATCGCACGCGACCTCCCCCACATTTTGGTCGATGCGGATCTCGATCGTAATCTCGGGCTGGCCGTCGGTCACTTTTCCCGACAGCTTCGTTTTGGTCCGGATGACCTCGACGTCCATCTTCCCGCCTCCCGGACACGGAAGCACCCCGACCGTGCTTTTTACCCGGTTCGAGATGTAGTTGTAGCCTTTGCTTTCCTCTTCGTTTAACCAGCCGACCAGCTTGTCTGCGCGGAATACTCCGATCGTCGAGTATTTTAGAAAGGCGCTCGTCCGGGTCGCCTTTAAATGATCGACCTTGATGCCGGCCTCCGCATCTCCGAGAACCCGGACCCCGGTTAAAGTAGCTTCCTTGCCTTTGACCATCAAGTCGGACAACAGCTCGTCTAGGAATATGCCGATCGTCGGCGCCCATACGCTTTCCGACGTTTGCAGCGTCTTGTACAGGAAGTTGGCCGGCACTTTCTCCAGCGGCTGCAAGATGCTTAGCACTTGCTTCGCCTCCGTATCCCGGGCGATGATCACGTAGAAGTCGGTGCGCATCTCGTGATCGCGGGCGAATACGTCCAGTACGTTCTGAATGCCGTCCTTGGCCACTTCTTCGCCGATAATCAGGATGCGCAGATGCGACATGTAGATTTTACGCGGAGTATGGGTCGTCATCCGCCGGAATATTTCGAACAGCGTGTCTCCCGTTTCTTCATAAATCGTCACGGGGGAGCTGTCGCTTCCTCCTTTACGGGCCGCGATCTCCTGCGGATTGACAATTTGAACCGATAACCGGTACCGTTCTCCTACCTTGTCGATGCCGATCCCCAGAGCGATGGACAGATCGTTCAGCTCCCTGCGGTTCCAGCAGCCCGTCAGCAGGGCGACCGCCAGCAGGCTGATTAGTATCGTTGCCGTTATCCGCTTCATATTGGCCCCCGATTATGCTTATTCTCGTTGATGGCCTTGTCCTCCCGAAGGAGAAGGCGAAGGCGGACTAACGCCGTTTGGCTTCATGCCGTTCTCGTCCGGGGCCGGGCCGCTTCGACGGTTCATGGACCACCAAGGGACGCGGACGATGTTATCTTTCTGCTCCTTGGCGTTAAACGGGGCGATGGGCGACATATACGGAATGCCGAACGACTGCAGGTGGCATAAATGCAGAACAAGCGCGATCATCCCGACGATAATTCCGAAGAAGCCGAACGAGGCGGCCAGCCCCATAAAGACGAACCGCAGCAGCCGGACGGAGATGCCGATCTCGAAGCTGGGAAAAATAAATCCGGTAATCGCTGTAATCGATACGATAATGACCATCGCCGGAGAGACGAGACCGGCTTCGACGGACGCTTGCCCGAGCACGAGAGCGCCTACGATCGAGATCGCCGTTCCGACGGCCCGGGGCATCCGGACGCCCGCTTCCCGCAGCAGCTCGAACGTAATCTCCATCATGAGCGCTTCGATAAAAGCGGGAAACGGGATGCCCTCCCGCTGGGCGGCCAGACTGATCAGCAGGGAAGTCGGAAGCATCTCCTGATGAAAGGTCGTGATCGCGATATACAAGGCGGGAGCCAGCAGCGAGATAAACAAGGCGAGATACCGGAGCGCGCGCAAAATTCCGAAATCGGCGCGGTGATAATAATCTTCCGGGGATTGCATAAATTGAGTGAACAGCCCGGGAACGAGCAGGACGAACGGCGTCCCGTCGACGATTACCGCCACTCTTCCTTCCAGCAGCGCCGCTGCGACGACATCCGGGCGTTCGGAATTGTTGACGGTCGGGAAAACGGTGAATGTCGAATCCTGAATAAACTCCTCGATATAATTGCTTTCCAGCACGCTGTCGATTTTGATGGCTCCGAGCCGCTCGTGCAGCTTCGCCAGCACGTCTTCCTTGACGAGCCCATTAATGTACATGACGGCCACATCGGTTTTCGTGACGCTGCCAAACTGTTTCATCTCCAGCCACAGGTTCGGGTCTTTGATCCTTCGGCGGATCAGCGAGATGTTCGTATGAATCGCTTCGGTAAACGCGTCCTGCGGTCCGCGGACGACTGTCTGCGACACCGGCTGGGATACCGGGCGCAGATCGCCCCCGCGGGTGTCCACGACGACGGCCACATCGGCCCGATCGGACCAGACGACGGTATCGCCGGACAAGATAGCCCTTTGAATCGCGTCGAAATCGGTTTTGCAGCTTACATCACCAACAGTTATGGCGAGATGGTGCATAATGCTGCCGGAATCGTCCGGGTCGATCGAGCCGCTGTGCAGCAGCATCGATTCCATCAGACGGAAAACCGCATCTTTGCTGACCAGCCCGTCCATATACGTAATCGTAAGCTTGCCTTCCCCTGTTTGATTTAACACCAGTTCCCGTACGATCAAGTCGTTGCTGTTCCCAAAGTTCGATTTCAGCTGGGCCAGATTTTGCGCAAGGGAGTGGTGAATGTTCATGACGGCTCCTCGAAGTTGTTTTATCCCCAGTATGTACCAAACGGTTTCACTTTATAATCTGGCGTATATCCGCCGGTCAATTGGAAAACATTAATCCGTATAAAAAGCGCGGGGATGGCAAAGAATGACCGGTCGCCGCCGGCAGGGAGGGGAAGCATGGAACGGGGAATTGTAACGGCTCGTCAATTCGCAATGCTTGTCGTCCTGTTCGTCATCGGAGACACGATCCTGTACTTGCCGGCCAAAATCGTGCAGGAAAGCCAGCAGAACGCCTGGCTGTCGGGCTTGCTCGGCATTGCCGCCGGTCTGGTGATCGTATCGGTATACGGCGTCCTTGCCGGACGGTATCCGCGTCAACATCTGCTAGATATGTACGGATCGGCGTTCGGCAAGCTGGCCGGACAGGCGCTCGGGTGGGCGGCGGTGTTGTTTTTCACGCTTGATTCCGGCATTGTTCTCTGGCAGGTAGGCGATTTTATGGTAACTCATATTATGCCGGAAACGCCGATTCAGTCGTTTCTCATTTTGTTTATGGCGGTTGTCGTATGGGGATACCGACTCGGGCTCGGGACAATCGTCCGTTCGGCGGAAATCTTTTTTTATCTGGTCATCTTTCTCTTTGTCGTGCTGATCGTGCTGCTTATTCCCGAGGTGGAGCCGAAACGGCTGCTGCCGGTGTTCAACAAGGGGGCGAATCCGGTGCTGAGAGGCGGCGTTTTGCTGGTCGGTTATTATTGCGAGGCATTTATTTTAATGATGCTGCTCCCTGCCGTGGGCTCCCGGCGGCCGATCGGAGGAGCTTATCGGATCGGCATGCTGACCGGCAGTTCGGTGCTCGCGGTCACCATCCTGACATGCCTTCTTGTGCTTGGAGCGCCTGTTACGGGCTTGCAGCTGTTTACCTCGTTCGTACTGGCCAAAAAAATCAGCATTGCCGATTTTCTGGAACGGATCGAAGTGTTTATGGCGTCGCTGTGGTTCCTTACATTATTTGTAAAGTTGTTTCTGTGCTTTTATGCGGCCGTCTTAGGGACGACCCGTCTGCTGAAGCTGAAGGACGACCGGGTATTGTCCTTGCCGTTTGCGTTCCTGACTGTCGTGTCCTCGTTCGTTATCGTGCCTACGAGCATTTACTTCAATCAGTTCATTCAGCACACGTGGTGGGCATTCAGCGCAACGTTCGGGTTATTGATTCCGGTTGCGATGCTGGGAAGCGCCTGGGTCCGCTCCTTGTCTCCGGTAAAAAAATAACTGCAGGGCGTCGATGACGCATATTCGGACCGGGAGGAAGGAAATCTATTCAGGAAAACGATTCTAGAAACAAGCCGGGAGGGTATAGGCAATGGCTTTGATTCCGCACGATTCGTTTCGTAATCTGGAAGGCTGGAGACGTGATCTGGACCGTCTGTTTAACGATTTTCCGGCCTTTGTAAAAGGCGATCAGCAGTTCGGCGCCCATCGGATCGACATCCACGAGACCGAGCATGAAGTGGTGGCTACCTGCGATTTGCCGGGACTGGAGAAAAAGGAAGACGTGCATATCGACATTGACGGCAATATGTTGACAATTGCCGGAACCGTCAATCGCACTCACGAGGTGAAAGACGAGCAGATGCATCGGCAGGAGCGGTTTTACGGCCGGTTTCACCGGTCGGTTACGCTGCCCGCCGCTGTGAACGAAGAGGCGATTAAAGCGAGTTACCGCAACGGCGTGCTTGAGATCCGCATGACCAAGCTGCAGCCTCCTCCGAAGAAAAAGATCGATATCGAGTTTCACTAGAAGTGCAACAAACCTCAGAAGCGCAGCACCCCCCAAACCGGCCGCTTTGGCCGTGGTTGGGGGGTGTTGTTTTTTTAAAACGTTAAAGAATGTTTAAATTCAATAAAGCGTTAAGCGGTAAATTGAAACATTCATTACGAAGAAGCCTCCGCTTACGCAGCGTCATTCATCGTGGAAGGGGGGCGTTTAGAAGCTTTTCTTAAAAGAGATCAGAATGTTTATGTTCTTCACCGTGTTAAAGCGAAGATGAGCCCGGAATGTAAGCTAAACCATACTCTAACGGACATGGTGAGACTTTCGATTCATTATGAACAACCGAGTGGAAAGTGAAGAGATTGCCTTCTGGTGAGTTTTGTCTGGAACCCCAAACCTTAAAATCCTTTAAAATCAAGGGATTCCGGACAACCTGTCTGAGCAGAAGAAGGCAACTTTTCACTTGGAACGGCCAGTTAACACTTCTACACATTTAATCGACAGTCTCATGGTGGAGGCTATTTCGCTAAAAAACAGTTTGTTAAAATGTAACGGTCACCACAGCGCTTATTTATTCCAAACCACCTCTAAAGTAACATTTCTCACCAAATAGTTGCATCCATGTCCACTAGAAACCAATTGGATCGAAATTCACCGTAATAACGACCGCTGTGTCCGTTAGAGTTCTTGTTCTCTCAGGTTCGATGACTAACTAACGAATCAGATCGTACTTATGACTGAAATACGACGTTATTCCAGACTTAACGAATCCAGGCATCGCTATCGAACCGAAAGTGGAAAAAAACGATCCGATTTGGCGGGAATAACGATACAAGAGTTCGTTACAAATTCAAACGTCCGCATTCGGCTCCGATAACGAATGCGGGGTTCGTTAGCCATACCACCGCATGAAGGCAACACGATTGAGAGCGAGCGGCTGGAGCGAAGGTATCCATTCCCTTCCACGCGCTGACGTATGGGTTTGCATGTCAAAGAGAAGGGTGTAAGCCTCGCTTTACAGTGAAATTGGGGTCCTCTAATATTCACCCCTGATTTTCGTTGACATTTTCCAGTGATTTGAAATAATGAATGGAAAGGCTTGCAAGCGAAACGACGGTATCCGCCGTCTGTTTATGTGGAGGTGCTTCAGCTCATGGCAAATGCCGAACGTGTCAGCCTGCTCTGGCTGTCGGAAGATTTAAAGGAACAGTACAGGGACGTCGTGCATATTTCCCCGTCGGCCATAACCGATCTGGGAATCGACCGGATCGTGCAGGAACTAAGCTTTCATTACAGCTATTCGGACTTTATCCGGCAGCACCTGCTGCAATTGTGCGCGGACTCAGGCACCATTTCGTACCGTCTCGATATTATGGAAGATTTCTGCTCCGTCTCCGGACTTGGCGACGACTTCGAGAAATTGCTGCCCGTTCTTCATAAGCTGGGTACTTACAATCATTCGAAATATATGAAAAATGCCGAGCCGCTGCGCAATATAGCTTGGCAGCTGGAGATATTGGGCCTATACGTCGAATGCGTTTCCGGGCTGAACCGGATCTTGACCGAATATAAGTCGGAGATTCGTTCCGAGGGGCTTCAGCGTTTGCTTCGGTTCACCGAGCAGTTGATGGAGGGAGATTCGTTTCAGGCGCTTGTTGAGGAGCTGCCCGACTTCCAGAACAAGCTGCAAAGCATGTCGAGCGTGACGATCCGGATCGACTTGGATTACGAGTTTAAGCCGGCCGACGCGGTTATTGTCGCGCTCGAATCGAAGACGGTGAAGAAGCGTCCCCTGGTGTCCCGATTGCTGGGACTGAAGTCCGGCGAGGAGTCGTACGAAGGCGTTTCCTTGCATCAGCCGGTCCGCAAGCTGAGCCACACGCCCTTGGACGCGGGGATGTCCAAAATCTTAGTGGAGCTGTTTAACGACTCGATTATCCCGATTGGGAACGCGCTGAAGAAATATATCGATCTAAATACCAGGATCGTTGCCGATCTGGAGGCGGAGCTGGGGTTTTATATCGGCGCCTCCCGGTTGACGCACAGAATGAACGCCGCAGGATTAAAGATGTGCAAGCCGGAAACGGCCGCCCCGGATGAGCGGATCTGCCGGCTCGAAGGAATGGCCGACCTGATTTTGTCGATCGGCTTGACCCGCCAATATCCCGGAATGGATCTTAGCCATTCGATCGTCGCCAACGATGTCGAGTTCGGCCCGGACGGCAGAATTTTTTTGCTGACAGGCCCCAATCAAGGCGGCAAAACGACCTATACCCGGGCGATCGGAATCGCTCAGTTGCTGTTCCAGGCCGGTATCTTCGTGCCGGGACGGAGCGGGGCGATCAGCCCGGTTGACCGGATTTTTACTCACTTCAGCGAGGAGGAGAAGCCGAATATCAACAACGGCCGATTGGGAGAAGAATCGAAGCGGATCAGCATAATTTTCGGCGAAGCAACCCGGACCAGTCTTATTTTATTAAATGAATCGCTGTCGAGTACGAGCCATGCGGACAGTATGCATCTGGCCCGGGACGTAGTCAAAGGGATGCGCGTGTTAGGGTGCCGGGCGGTGTATGCCACGCATTTGCTGGAGCTGGCCGCGGGCGTGGAGCGGATTAACGAAGAAGTGGAAGGCGACAGCAAGCTGATCAGTATGGTCGCCGGTGTCGAGCGGTTGGGATCGGGGGATGGCCGGCCTGCGGCAGCCAAAGGGAAACGGACCTACCTCGTGAATCCCGGACCTCCGAGCGAACTCAGCTTTGCGAGGGATATCGCGGAGCTGTACGGGATCAGCTTCGAGCAGATCGTAAGCTCGCTGAAGGAGCGCAAAGCGATCGACCCCTAGGACGGCGGTCTGTCGGAATGTCGGAAATAAAACGAGAGAGCTTTCGCACTAGCCGCTTTGCGGGTGTGGAAGCTCTCTTGTTGGGATTCGGTCCGGGGAGAAGCTGCGGCAGCGCTTACGGCTGCCGGATCTGGACCGCGCTTAGTACCCGTCGGTCGTGCGGCCCATTTCCTCGGCCATCTCCACGCCCTGCTGTTCAGACACAGACCCGAGGCGGCCCGGCTCGGGGGAAGCCTTTGCCAGCGAATCGGCCACTCTGCGGCCATACTCCGGGTCGGCCTGCCGGAAATGCTCGATCATCTTGTCGCGAACCGCCGGCCGGCATACGAGCAGGGCGCCCGTCAAGTTGCGGATCAGCTCGTCCCGCTCCCAATCCCCGAAGCTGCGGTACGTTTCGCCCGCTTGCTTGAAGTCGTTCGCACGTTCGATTTTGCGTCGTACGAGCTTCTCGTTGTACGCCGGCTCGTGCTCTTGGCCTGCAGGTTTCGCTTCGCGAAGCCCGCCGATCGAGGAGGGCTCGTAGTTTACGTGCGGGTCCTGATCCGGGGCCCGGTCGACGAAATACGTCATCTGCCCGTCCCGCTGGTTTGTCGCCACATGTTTTTTGGGAGCGTTGATCGGCAACTGCAAGTAGTTTGTCCCGACCCGGTGGCGCTGCGTATCCGAATACGAAAACGTCCGTCCTTGCAGCAGCTTGTCATCCGAGAAATCGAGCCCGTCCACCAGGACGCCCGTGCCGAATGCGGCTTGTTCGACTTCGGCGAAGTAGTTTTCCGGGTTTTGGTTCAGCACCATTTTGCCGACCGGGAGGAAGGGGAACTGTTCTTGGTCCCACAGCTTGGTCGGATCGAGCGGATCGAAGTCGAGCTCGGGATGCTCACCGTCGCTCATGATCTGGACGCTCAGCTCCCACTCCGGGAATTCACCGCGTTCGATCGCTTCGTACAAGTCTTGGGTGGCGTGACTGTAGTTTTTTCCTTGAATCTCGCCGGCTTCCTGCTGGGTCAGGTTGCGGATCGGCACGTTCAGCGGCTCCCAATGGTATTTGACCAGCACGCCGGTGCCTTCCGCGTTCACCCACTTGTATGTATTAACGCCGGAGCCCTGCATCTGCCGGTAATTGGCCGGAATGCCCCAGGGCGAGAAGAGGAAGGTGACCATATGGGTCGATTCGGGCGTATTGGACAGGAAGTCGAACATTCGTTCCGGATCGTTGATATTTGTAACCGGGTCGGGCCTGAACGCATGCACCATGTCCGGAAACTTCAGCGGATCACGGATAAAGAAAATTTTCAGGTTGTTGCCGACCAGGTCCCAGTTGCCGTCCTCGGTATAAAATTTGACGGCAAACCCTCGCGGGTCGCGCAGCGTCTCCGGAGAATTGCCCCCGTGAACGACAGTGGAGAAGCGGACGAATACCGGCGTACGGGTTCCCGCCTTCTGGAACAGCTTGGCCCGGGTGTACTTGGACACCGGCTCGCCGCCGGCTGTGCCATATGCTTCGAAGTAGCCGTGGGCGCCGGCGCCCCGGGCATGCACGACCCGCTCGGGGATGCGCTCCCGGTCGAAGTGGGAGATTTTCTCGAGAAAATGGTAGTTCTCCAGCGTGGAAGGTCCGCGGTCGCCAATCGTCCGGATGTTCTGGTTATCCGTAATGGGATGGCCTTGCCGGTCGGTAAGCGTCATCCCGTCTTCCTGCGGGGCGAACCGCCGGTCGGTCGGGCCTCCTGCACCGCTGATATGCGTTCCGTGTGTCGTCTGATCCGAGTTCATGCTTCAATCCTCCTGGGTAAAATCATTAATCCTACCCATTTTCTGCCTATACGCTGAGGATTATGCATGATGCGGACGGCGAACCGATGGAATAGCTAGAATCGTTGGAATCGCTGGAATCGGTGGAGCTGCTGGAACCGCTGGAATCGGTGGAGCTGCTGGAACCGCTGGAAGGGCTGGAAGAGCTGGAATAGCTGGAATAGCTGGAATAGCTGGAAGGGCTGGAAGGGCTGGAAGGGCTGAAACTGCTGAACCCCGAGCAATCCCGAGGAACCCCGAACAACCCAAAGCAACAGAGCAACCCCGAGAACCCCGAGACCCCCAAGTAACCCAAGTAACCCAAGTAACCCAAGTAACCCAAGTAACCCAAGTAACCCAAGTAACCCAAGTAACCCAAGTAACCCAAGTAACCCAAGTAACCCAAGTAACCCAAGTAACCCAAGTAACCCCAAGCAACCCAAGCAACCCGAGACTCCCAGCCCCCAGAAACTCATAACCCCCCTCGGCACAGGCAAGCAAGATAAGAATAAGAGTCTCTGGAGACCGCTATTTTCCACGATTTCCGCCGATAGGGGAGAATAGCGGACGATAGAAGCTCCTATTACCAGCCTAATCGGCTTAAAACTTAATTTATGTGAAAATAAGAGCTTCAAACATCCGCTATTCTTGTCTGGCGCCCAAGTTTGTTGAAAATAAGAGGTGTAAAAAGCTCTTAATGATGCTGTCGCCGAGATAGCAGATTGCGCGAATGGTAATATTCGTTAGACGCGGTTTGCGAACATCCCGACCCAAGCGCATTACGGAGCCGATGTCTGACAAAAGTGCGGACTAGTTTTTGAATGTAGATTGGGATATGTAATAATTGGAAGTTGGATAACCGAAGACCGGGACTCATACGAGTTTGCCGCCCAATTACACGCCGCCTAAAGTCACATATTGCCTAAAGTACCCCTAGCAATTACCCGCCAACGAAAGAAACTCCCGTGCAAAGCTGCTCCCGCCGCTGATTCACTCTCCGCGTCAAATTGCAGCTCCGTGCAAGAACCGGCTTGCCCGGATGAGCGCCGGGGAGAACGGCATGTGTCAGGGAGCCGCCTGTGAGGAAGAGGAAGCTGTCTTGGAGCGGGCGACTGTATGCTGCCGTAGACGTTCGACTGTTTACTGCCGTAGACGTTCAACTGCTTGCTGCCGCAGACGTTCCTCTAAGGCAGCATCTCCAGCAGCCGCTGGGCCGCAGCCGACAAGGGCACGTCGCGCAGCGTGACCAGCCCGACGTTGCGCGGGGGCAGCGGGTCGGCGAGCCGTACCTCGCTCAGCGTCCCGTCGGCCAGCTCGACCCCGACGAATTCGCGGATGACACAGGCGATGCCGAGCCCGATGCCGGCGAACTGGACGAGCAGCTCGATGCTGCCGAGCTCGATCTCCGGCTGCAGCCGGACGCCCTTCGATTCCGCGAACGCATCGACATAGCGGCGTATGCTGCTGCCTCTCTCCAGCATGAGCAGCGGCAGCGCCGCGAGCTCGTCCCACGATCGGGGCGACTCGGGATCGGGCCGCCCGGTCCGGCCGGCGACGAAGCAATCGTGCAGCTGCATGCTTTCCCGGATATGGAGCTGCCGGTCGTCGCTATGCATCGGCAGGTTGACGATGCCGAAGTCGATCCGCCCTTCCTTGAGCAGCGCGATCGTTTCGCGTGACGTCCGGTTCGTGACTTGAATTTTAAGCTCCGGATACTGCCTGTGGAACGAGTCCAGATGTGGCAGCAAATAGTAACGGCACAGCGTGTCCCCCGCGCCGATCTTCACTTCGCCGGCCATTAGATTGCGCATCTCGGCAATTTTTTTCTCCCCGTTCTCGAGAAAATGGTGCGCCTGGGAGACGAATTTGTACAACACCTCGCCTTCGGCCGTCAGCTTCACCCCGCGGGAAGTCCGGAAAAAAAGCGCGCCTCCGAGCCGGAACTCTAGCTGCTTGATCGAATGGCTCACAGCCGGTTGCGTAATAAACAGCCGTTCGGCCGCTTTGGAGAAACTGCCGGTTTGCGCGACCTCGTAAAACGCCCGGTACCATTCCATATTTTCAATCATTGGTATCAATCCTTTTTATATCTCAGATTATTATTATTCATTTCATTTATAGGGACATATTCATTATAATTTGTGTTGCAGGAATATGACAAGAACGGAAGGGGTAATGCGGTGTGCCAGTAACGGCGATCGTAGGAGCCAATTGGGGAGACGAAGGCAAAGGGAAAATAACGGATGCGCTCGCGGGAACGTCCAAGTACGTCGTCCGCTTTCAAGGAGGCAGCAACGCGGGGCATACGATTATAAACGAATATGGCAAAATTGCGCTGCATCTGCTGCCCTCGGGCGTCTGCCGTCCGGGTACGATTAATGTAATCGGGCCGGGCGTGGCGTTTCATGCCGGTAATTTTTTCGCGGAGCTGGACAATCTGGCAAACAAAGGAGTGCCGGAGCCGGACATCCGCCTGTCCGAACGGGCGCAGCTCGTGCTGCCGTACCATATTTTGTTCGATGAGCTGGAGGAGGAGCGGCTCGGAGCGAGGCAATTCGGCTCGACCAAAAGAGGCATTGCGCCTTTTTATGCGGATAAATATTTAAAGCTTGGCGTCCAGGTGGCCGATTTGTACGACCCGGATCGTTTGCTGGAGCGGCTGGAGACGGCGCTGGAATCGAAAAATGTGCTGCTGCCGCACTTGTACGGCAAACCGCAGCTTTCGGCCGGAGAGCTGGCGGAGCAACTGCTTCGCGACGCCGAAAAGCTGAAGCGTTACGTCTGCAATACGACGGAGCTGTTGCAGCAAGCGTGGAGGCAAGGAGAGTCGATTCTGGTCGAGGGTCAGCTCGGCGCGCTTCGCGATCCGGACCACGGCATCTACCCGTACTCGACGTCCTCCTCGACGCTGGCCGGCTTTGCGACGGTCGGCGCGGGGCTGCCTCCGTACGCGATCGACCGTGTCGTGGCCGTAACGAAAGCGTACTCCAGCTGCGTCGGCACCGGTCCGTTCGTCACCGAGCTGCACGGAGAGGAAGCGGAGGAGCTGCGCAAGCGCGGCGGGGACGCCGGCGAATACGGCGTAGTCACGAAGCGGCCGCGCCGGGTCGGGACGTTCGATGCGGTAGCGACGCGTTACGGCTGCATGGTGCAGGGGGCGACCGAGGTGGCTTTGACGAATTTGGACGTACTCGGTTATTTGGACGAGATTTCGTTTTGCACCGCTTATCGGACCGATGCGGGAGAGACGAACGTATTCCCGGTTAACGCCAAGCTCGAGAGGGCGCAGCCGGTGCTGGAGAAGATGCCCGGATGGCGGACCGATATCTCCGGCGTCCGATCGTTCGGCGAACTGCCGGCCGAAGCTCAGGCGTATGTGCTGCGGCTCGAACAACTGATCGGGGTGCCGGTGAAGCAAATATCGGTAGGCCCTCATCGGGATCAATTGTTCACACGGTAAAACGGTACGTGAACAAACCGGCCGTTTCCTTCAAGTCAGGAAGGGAGCGGCTTTTTGGTTTGTCCGGAGAAATAAAAAAGCCTCAAAAAACAGGACAAACGGCTTCACCTCCGAAAGCAGGGTTGACAGTTTCTGATTTCACCCTAAAAATGGGAGTACATAGCCGGATCGATCTATGGCTTCCAAAGGGAGGATACATCGTGCGTGTACGAACGTTCAATTCTCATACGCTTCATCCGGACGATATCGGAAACAACGGCGGCACCCATCCTCACAGTGAATTGCTGTACATTACAAGAGGACAGGCTCATCTGGAATGGATGGGGGAGACGTATATTTGTGCCGCTCCCTGCTTGTTTCTGCTCACTCCCAATACGCCGCATCGTCTTCAGTGCCATCGTACGCCGATCGACTTCTGGTTTATCGAGCTTCATGTGGAAGAGGACGACCGGTTTGCGACCGCCGAGCAGGCTATCCGATGGAATCGCCTTCAACGGGAGGCGGATTACAGCTCGCCCGGGATGACTGCGATCGCCCATACGCTAGAAGCGCTGGTCCATTCCCTGGAAGCGAAGTACGCGGGCGACGACGAATATGATGAGGAGATCGTCCTGCTCGATATTCAAAAAATCATCCGGCTCGTTCAAAACCGGCTCCGCACGAATAAACGGACCGTCTTCGACGCTCATTACAAATCGACGAGAGAACTCGCCCAGACTTTAATGCGCCATATGGAGTCCAACTATTTCGAACCGATCGATCTGGCGGCCCTGTCCTTGCAGGTGCATTTCAACCCATCCTACCTCGCACGCGTATTCAAAAGCGAGACCGGGGTGACCCCCATGCAATATTTGAGCAATCTCCGGCTGAGTGCGGCGACGAGTTTTCTGATCCATACCGAGTTGGGCATTCAGCAAATTGCCGAGGAAACGGGCTTTAACAGCATCCATTATTTCTCCCGGCTGTTCAAACGGACTTACGGAGTCAGCCCGCAGCAGTGGAGAGCGAAGCGGCGCAGCGCGGCGGAGGAGCCTGCGGATCAGTAGAACAGCGGGCAGCAGGGGGGACCGTGTGAGCTTTGGGCGAAAGAGCGTATCCGGAACGAACCGGGTCCGGGCGGACTGAATCCGGCCAATCGTGCGGAAGCTGCGGCAGCAAGTCAATATTGTGCAAATTGATTTCGCAAACGGCAGAAAGAAAGCGGTTTCCTGGTTCGCGGAAGCTGGCGATTTCGTTGGATTCATCTAAAGACCGCCCGGCGCCTTTTCCTTAAGATAAAGCTGTACGGACGGAAATTACTCCAATTATGGGGGGATGATGATGAAACGTTGTTGGCCGCTGCCGCCGGCGCTTGTCTTGCTGGCCCTGTGTGTCAGTTGCAGCCCGAGCCCGGGAGCCGCGAATCAGCCGGAAGGGAATGCCGGGAAGGGCGCTCCTCCGTCGCCGGTTACGCTGACGTTGTACATGCAATCCGCATTTCCGATTCAAAATCAGATTATGGACATCATTCACAACAAGTATCCTCATATTACGATCAAACCGCTGCTCAGGGAGAAAGGGCAGATGCCTGAAGATCTTTTGGCGGCGGGCACGTTCCCGGATATCATTTATGCGAGCACACCTTGGTATACCGATTATTTGGACTTGAAAGTGCTTCTGGACTTGAACGAGCTGGCGAAGCTGAAAGGTCTGGATGTCGGCAAGCTTGATCCGCTCGCCATCGACGCGATCAAGATGTGGGGGGAGAAGGGAGAGCTGTACGCGCTGCCGATCTACCGCAACTTTGCCGTCACCTATTACAACAAGGACTTGTTCGACAAGTTCGGCGTTCCTTACCCGAAGGACGGCATGACGTGGAAGCAGGCGATCGAGATCGCCAAGACGATGACCCGGAAAGAAGATAACGTTGAATACAAAGGACTCGACGCGAGCGAATCGTACTCCGCCGTATCGGCGTTGTCCACTCCGTTCGTGAAGCCGGACGGCAAGGCGAATTTGCTCCATGAGCGGTTCGCGCTCGCGCTCCAAAACTTGAAGGAGATTTACGGCATCCCCGGCAATCGGCCCGGCATCAACGTATCGGAGTTTTACAAGGGGACGGTGGCGATGTCCGTATTCTGGAACGTGATTGCATCGTTCGAGGAAATGAGTAAAAAAGGAACCCCGCTCAACTGGGATATGGTCACGACACCGACTTACGACGCCGCGCCGGGCAAGTCGTTTCAGGTCGATTCGCACAATTTGAGCATATCCGCGCACAGCAAACATAAAGAGGAGGCGTTCCAGGTGATCGCTTACCTGCTGTCCAAAGAAGTGCAGGCGGATATTAGCAAAAACGGCTATTTGCCGAGCCTCGCCGATCCGGATCTGGAGAAAGTGTTCGGTGCCAACCTGCAATCGTTGAAAGGGAAAAACGTCTCCGCAATCTTTAAGCAGCAATCGGCGCCGCTGTATAAGATTACCCGGTACGACTCGATCGTAATGGGCGAGTTGGGCAAAGCGATGAACGAAGTGCTGGACAATCAAAAGGATGTGAACAGCGCCTTGCGGGAGGCGAACGAAAGGGCGGACAAAGCGATAGAGCAGGTAAGAAAACCTTAGCCTGCGAAGAGGTAGAGGAACTATGGGGCGAGTAAGCCGAATCATTCGGCTGCTCGCCTTTTTGGCGATGAAAGAAAGGATACGTTTCACCATGTCTAAGACTGTCCGGGCGCTGTGCCGGCGTTTTTTTCTTACGGTTGTGTGCATTTTCCAAAAAAAACAACTTGCCAAACCGAAAAGTGACTGCTACTATTGGTTTAAGGTTCGAACTTTATACCATTAGAACGAGACGTGGAGGCAAGTCCGATGGAATCATCCTACTTTGCTCGCTTCAAGCAGGTAACACCCAAACGAGTGAGTGATTTTATTCTGGAACAGCTGGAAGAGGCGATTATCCTCAAGGAGGTACTGCCTGACGAGCAATTGCCGCCCGAGAGGGAGCTGGCGACGCTGTTCAAAGCAAGCCGACTCGCGGTACGGGAAGCGATTGCCGAGCTCGAACAAAAAGGATTGATCGAAAGGCGACTGGGGGCGAAGGGCGGAACGTTCGTACTGCCGCTTACCGCCAACACGCATGAGCGGACGATTAAGCAAATCGCCGAGAACTGGAACGAAACGAAAGAAATGCTGGAGTACCGCTCGATTATCGAGCCGGAGGCGGCGAGATTGGCTGCGGCGCGGATTACGCCGGATCATCTTGCATGGATCCGCGAATTGGTCGAGAAAAGCAGCGGGGAAGACTGCAGCCGCGAAACGTTCCGTTCGCTTGACGTCCGATTCCATCTGGAGATAGCCCGTGCATCCGGCAACTCGTATATTGAGAACGCTGTCAGGAAGGTTCGCACGAAGATTAATCCCGGTCTCGACCTGATGCCCTACAACCGGCAAATTCAGCTGGCCAGCTACGAGATGCACCGTATCCTGCTGGAAGCTCTCGAGAGGCGAGACGGCGACAGGGCCGGCAAAACGATGAGCTTGCACGTAGGCAAAACGCTGGATGCGCTCAGCCAATTCGTCGAGTAACTTACCCGCTACTGTAAGGAGGTGACAACATGAAGCATTCAGGGCAATTACCCCGGATTGGCGTAGTCGGATATTACATCTCGGAAGAGGAGGCGGTAGGGGGACATATACGAGGCATCCCCAGACAATCGTTTTCCTTATTCAGCAACGATATGATTCATGCGATCTTCCAATCGGGAGCGACCCCGATTCCGCTGCCCGTTGTGGACCGGGACAAGATCGGCCGGCAATTGGACACGATTGACGGACTTGTATTTTCAGGCGGAGAAGATGTAGACCCGAGGTTGTACGGGGAAGAACTGCAGCCGACCTCGCATCGGATCGACCCGGTTCGCGACAAGTACGAGATGGAGTTGATGGAGCTTGCGCTCGAAAGAAACATGCCGATTTTGTGCATATGCAGAGGGATGCAGCTTCTGAACGTATTTTGCGGCGGAACGCTGCACGCGGACATCGGCGAATTGGCCGATCCGACGTTGACTCACTGGGAGACGAAGGAACCTTGGCGGTCGGTTCATCCGATCGAGCTAAAACCCGATCATTTTGTAAGCGCTGTACTGGGCGGTGCCCAAATCGAAGTCAACAGCATTCATCATCAATCGGTGAAACGGCTGGGGGAAGGGCTGGAAGTTGTCGGCCAATCTTCAGACGATATTGTGGAAGCGATTGCAATGAAGGACCGTAGCAATGTTCTCGCTTTGCAATGGCATCCGGAAATGATTGCACGGAAGGACGAATCAGGCCTGCGCCCGTTTCAGTGGCTCAATCAGCAGGCAACCGCAACCAAGAGAGAGTAGAAGGAATTGACAGGAAAGTGTGGAGAGAAAGCAGCTTCTGGAGGAAGATCAACAGCTCGTATGGATACGCCCAAGCTCAACAACTCAAGGAGGGGTCTGTGCATGTTCGCTAAAAAATCCTGGATGAAATTTTCCGCTGCCGCCGTACTTTCCGGTCTGCTCGTCATTACCGGCTGCGGGGGCGCTACGGCGCCAACACCCGATGCCAAGGCCGGCGACAACAAAGCTTCCGAGCCTCCCAAAAAACTGATTGTCACTTCCTTCGGCGGGGACTATGAAACCGCTCAGAAAGAATATTTGATCAAGCCTTTCGAGAAAGAATTCAACGCGAAGGTGGAAGTCGTCACCTTGTATTCGGCCGATGCACTGGTCCGGATGCGTGCGGAGAAAAACGCTCCGACGCTCGACGTTGTCCAGTTCTCCGGCGGCCAGGAAGTGCAAGCCGCCAAGGAAGGCTTGATCCTGCCGATCGACGAGAAAGCGATGACCAATCTGAAGGATCTGTACAAAGCGGCGCTGAACCCGGGCGGCTACGGTCCGAGCATTGCGTTTGACGCTTTGGGGATCATTTATAACGAGAAAAAAATTACGAAAGCGCCGACGTCGTGGAACGACTTGTGGAATCCGGAATACAAAGGGCATGTGGGTCTGGTCGACCTGACGAATACGTTCGGCCTGCAGTTCGCCGTGATGAACGCGAAGCTGGCCGGCGGCGATGAGAACCGGATGGGACCGGGCTTTGAGAAAATCAAAACGCTTCTCCCGCATACGGCCGCCATCGTTGCTTCGACCCCGGACGTAGGCAATCTGTTCGCTCAGGAAGAAGCATGGATCGCCGCCTACGATTCCGGATACGCTTTCAATTTCCGCAAAAAAGGACAACCGATCAAGTTCGTCGTTCCGAAAGAAGGGGCAATGGCTACGTTTATCAACGCGCAGGTTGTCAAAGGGACGAAAAACGCCGAGCTCGCCCAGCAGTTCGTCAACTATATGCTGCGGCCGGAAGTTCAGCAGGCATTCGCCGAGCAGACCGGTTTCGCGCCGTCCAACAAAAACGTGAAACTGTCCGACGAACTGGCAGCCGTTATGCCGTACGGCGAAGCGGCGGTAAACTCCCTGGTGCCGCTTGACTGGGAAGTGGTCAATAGGAACCGCAACGCCTGGACGACCGAGTGGAATAAACTGATCAGCAAATAATCCGGTTGTCCGGGAGGAGGTGCGGGGACGGTTGTCCCCAATTATCCCCGCAGCTCCTCCGCGAACAACGGAAAGGACGGAAATCCTATGCTTCGACGCTTGCCTCCGCAGTGGATTTTGATGGCGCCCGGTGCGCTGATAATGCTGTTTTTCTTCATATTGCCGGTAGGACAGCTGCTGCTTTTCAGTTTTTTTCGCTCGACTCCCGATGGAATGATGGAGAAAGCTTTCGTTTTCGACCAATACATGACCTTTTTTAAAGATCCGCATTATTTGAAAATATTAGGGCGCACCCTGGTGCTCGGCATCACGATCAGCTTCATCAGCCTGATCCTCGGCTATTGCCTTGCCTACGGAGTAGCCCGCTCCAATCCGAAACGCAAATATATACTGCTGCTTCTGATCGCTTTGCCGCTATTGACGAGCGCTGTTATCCGAAATTTTGGCTGGATCGTCATTTTGGGCCGAAAAGGACTACTCAACCAACTGTTCCTGAACATTGGTTTGATCGATAAACCGCTTGATTTGCTGTACACATCTACTGGCGTAGTGATTGCGATGGTTCATGTGCTGCTGCCATTTATGGTTCTAGTCTTGTACAGCGTGCTGGAAGGGATGGACCGCAACCTGGAGTCCGCCGCGGCGAATATGGGAGCTTCCCCGGCCAAAGTATTCTGGTTCGTGACGCTGCCGCTGTCGCTGCCGGGCATTGTCGCAGGCACACTGCTCGTGTTCTCGATCTCGATCAGCTTTTATATTACGCCGGCGCTGATCGGAGGACCGAGGGTGCAGGTGATGGCCACCGAGATTTACAACCAGACGATTCACTCGATGAACTGGCCTTACGCGTCCGCGCTCGCCGTGATCCTGCTTGTCACCGTATTCGTCATTACGAACCTGTACAACCGGGCGCTTAGACGCAGTACTTCGCAGGGGGCGGGTATCTTATGAAGAAACGATTCTCCTTGTTGACGCTGGTCAACCTGCTGATTTATTTGTTTATCATCGCTCCTCTGGCCGTCGTGGTGTTTACTTCGTTCGGCGAGAGCTCGTATCTTGTCTTTCCGCCCAAAGGGTTTACGTTTCATTGGTATATCGAGGTACTGACAGGCGGCCGCTACACCAAGCCGTTCTGGAACAGCATCTGGATCGCGGCGACGACGACCTGCCTCGCGCTGCCGGTCGGCACGCTGATCGCGCTGGCGTTCAAGAAGTATCAATTCCGCTCCAAAGAAACGATGCGCTCGTTGTTTTTATCGCCGCTTATCGTACCGACGCTGCTGTTCGGGATCGGGCTGCTCATTTTTTACAGCAACCTCGGAGTAAGCGACTACTTTTTCCGTCTCGTGACGGCTCATGTCATATTAACCGTGCCGTATGTGGTCCGGACGATGAGCGCGGGTTTTGCCCGGCTGGACGCTTCGGTCGAAGAGGCGTCGCTTATTCTCGGCGCCAGCCCGTGGCAGACGTTCCGGCTTGTGACGATCCCGCTCGTGCGTCCCGCCTTGATGGCCAGCGCCTTCTTCGCCTTCATCATGTCGTTCGACGAGCTCGTGATGGCTTTGTTTCTGACCGGGCCCGGTATGGTGACGCTGCCGATGCTGATTTACTCGGATATTCAGTTTAATATGACTCCGGCGATCGCCGCCGTATCCTCCATTATTATTCTGGGCACCGTACTGATCGGATTAATCGGTATGGGGATGCTGAAACGAAACAAAATTTTGTAACGGGGAGGTCCCTATATGAGTGAACTGCGATTGCGTCAGCTTCGAAAGCAATATGGCGGCAATGTCATTGTCGATAATCTGGATCTGACTGTCGGAAGCGGCGAGATGGTGTCGCTGCTGGGCCCGAGCGGATGCGGCAAAACGACGACGCTGCGGATGATAGCGGGGCTGCTGGAGCCGACGAGCGGTTCGATCCATCTGGCGGAAAAAGAACTGACCCGGGTCGCTCCTTATAAACGTAATGTCGGCTTGGTGTTTCAAAATTATGCATTGTTCCCGCACATGACCATCTTCGACAACGTAGCGTTCGGGCTGCGTCGTCACGGGACGCCCAAGCATGAAGTGAAGGAGCGCGTGCTGCAAGCGCTGCAATCGGTTCAACTGGCCGGGATGGAGCAGCGGATTCCGGCCCAGCTGTCGGGCGGCCAGCAGCAGCGCGTCGCTCTGGCGCGTACGCTCGTGCTGCGTCCTCCGCTAGTTTTGTTCGACGAGCCGTTAAGCAACCTGGATGCGAAATTGCGCCAAATGCTGCGTATCGAAATTCGCCAGCTGCAGAAACGGATCGGATTCACCGCGATTTTCGTCACCCACGACCAGGAAGAGGCGATGGTGTTGTCCGACCGGATTGCGGTGATGAATAAAGGCCATATCGTCCAGCTGGATACGCCGGAGAATGTATACACTCGCCCGAGCGACTCCTTCGTAGCCGATTTTGTCGGCGATTCGAATCTGCTCGCGGTTCGGGAGCTAAAGACAACTAACGGTAGCCCGGAAATTACGTTAGCCGGAGGGCAGAACATCAAAGCCGCCGATTCCGGAAGCCGGCAGTCTAGCAATACAGTGATGATCCGCCCGGAAGCCGTCCGGCTGTTCGCGGCAAGCGGCGGACCTGGCGCTCAGCACGAGCCCGACAAGCATAATCAGATTGCGGGGACCGTCCTGTATGTTCACTACACGGGGACATCGTATCTGATCGGACTGCAGGTTCCGGGATTGGATAAGCCGTTTCTGGTCAAGGCGCCGATGCACGGTGCGGAAGCGTCCCCCGTCGTGCGCGAAGGCGACTCCGTCCATGCGGTATGGCCGATCGCGTCCACTCTGCTGCTGTAAACGAAGGTGCAACGATCAATCATTTCATTATAAACGGATATGAAACGGGAGGAATTACAATGAACGATCACAATACGCAAGCGCTCGTAATCGCTCAAGGGACGGACGCTTCTACGATGGACCCGTACGCCCATTCGGAGACGACGACGGCCAATATATTGCTGCAAGTATACGACGCTCTCGTCCGCCGCAACCCTTCCATGGACATTGAGCCTTGGCTGGCCGAGAGCTGGCAGGTGATCACCGATACCGTTATCGAATTCCGTCTTCGCGGCGGCGTAACGTTCCATAACGGAGAGAAGTTCGATGCGCAAACGGTGAAATTCTCGCTGGAACGGATGGTCGATCCGCAGCGCGAGCCCAAGTTCCCGCCTTACGGCCGCTTTAACTCGATCGATCATGTCGACATCGTGGACGACCGGACGGTTCGCGTCGTCACGAATCGTCCCGATCCGAACCTGCTCGCGCAGCTGACCGGACTGATGATCATTCCGCCGCAGTATATAGCCGAGCATGGCGAAGCGCATTTCAGCCGCGTTCCGAACGGAACGGGACCGTACAAGTTCGTCCGCTGGGACAAGCCGGGCGGGACGGTCGAGCTGGAAGCGAACGACGGCTACTGGCGGGGAAGCCCGTCGGTGCGCAAGCTGGTTTTCCAGGCCGTGCCGGACGGAAGCGACCGCGTGCAAGGCTTGCACGACGGCTCGATCCATCTGGCGGCCAACTTTCCGCCTCTGATGCGCAAGCAGGTGGAGGCCGATCCGGCGTTGTCGGTCGTCGGGACACCGAGCGTAGGCGTGATTTATATGGGGATCAATACGCATCACCCGATATTGAAAAATAAAAAGCTGCGGCAGGCGATGGCGCATGCGATCGACGTCCGCGAGCTGATTCAGGAAGAGCTCAGCGGCTGCGGTTCTCCGCTGGCCGGTCCGGTGTATCCGCAAGCGTTCGGCGTCGATCCGAAAATCGCCCCTATCGCTTACGATCCCGCGCTTGCCAAACAGCTGCTCGCGGAAGCGGGGTATCCGGACGGGGTCGAGGTGAAGCTGGAAGTGCCGGACGGCCGGTTTACGCAGGATAAGGAGATCGCCCAAAGGATCGGGGAGCAGCTCGCCAAGGTCGGCATTCGACTGCACGTAGATATTCAGCCGTGGCCGCAGTTTATTAGCCGGTTCCGCAATCATAAGTACGATCAGATGTATTATGTGGGCTGGGGCAATTCGACCTTTGATCCCGACGAAGTATACCGCAACGCCTATATGGCTCCCAATCCGTGGAACCCGACCGATTTCCACCATGACGACATGGCCGCGATGGTGATGGAGGCGAGCAACATTTTGGACGCGGAGCGACGGAAGGAACTGTACCGGATGGCGTGTCTCATTTTCCGCGACGAGCTGCCCTGGATTCCGCTGTTCCAGCAATACGACTTGTACGGCTTGAACAAAAAGTGGAACTGGAAGCCGCGCATGGACGAATACATCTACGTCTGCGACATTACGGCGGCCGAATAAGGCGTCCGTCCGCGGGCCCCGAAAGCGAAGGCTGTCTTTGAAGCGAATCGGACTTCCTTTCGGGGGCGCTCCCCGGGAAGAACCTATATATTGGAGGGAACAGCTATGGCAGCGATCGACGGGATCGGCAAAATGTACATCGGCGGAGAATGGGTGGAGGCGTTGTCCGGCAAAACCCGCGAGATTACGAACCCGGCTACGGGCGAATGCATCGCCGTCGTGACGGAAGGCGGGCTTGAGGACGTGCGGCGTGCGATCGAAACGGCCCGGCATACGTTTGACGAGACAGGGTGGCGGGATACTTCGTCACGGGAACGGGCGAGACTGTTATTTGCTTTGGCGGACAAAATCGAGCAGCATGTGGACGAGCTTGCACGGCTCGAGACGCTGAACAACGGGAAGCCGCTCGGGGAAGCCGAGTCCGACGTATCGAGCGCGGCCAGCTGCTTCCTCTATTACGCCGGATTGATTACGAAGCCCCACGGGCAAACATATGAGGTCCCTTATCCGATTCAAGCGATGGTCGTGCGGGAGCCGGTCGGGGTGTGCGGCCAGATCGTGCCGTGGAATTTCCCGCTGATGATGGCGGCCTGGAAGCTCGCACCGTGTCTCGGCGCCGGGAACGTAACCGTATTTAAGCCTTCGGAGCTAACGCCGCTGACGGCGATTCGGCTGTTCGAGCTGATCGAGGAAGTCGGATTTCCGTCAGGAGTCGCCAACCTCGTGCTGGGCGAAGGCCGGACGGTCGGCGCGGAGCTGGCCGCCAGCCACCTGGTGGACAAGGTCGCCTTTACCGGCGGTACGGAGACCGGACGTTCGGTCATGAGAGCGGCTGCTGGCAATATTAAGAAAGTGTCTTTGGAGCTGGGCGGCAAATCGCCCAATATCGTGTTTGCCGATGCGGACCCGTCCATCGTCGCGGAATACGTCATGTACGGCATCTATATCGGCTCCGGCCAAGTGTGCTCGGCAGGCTCCCGTCTGCTGATCCAGGACGAAATTTACGAAACGTTTATGCAAGAGCTGGTGGACCGGACGAAGCAAATTCGGGTAGGCAGCGGATTGGAGCTCGGGACGGAGATGGGCCCGCTCGTATCGCAAGCGCATATGGAGAAAGTATTGTCTTATATCGATATCGGGCGTCAGGAAGGAGCGACTGTAGCGGCAGGCGGCCGCCGGATGACGGAAGGGGAATACGCCCGGGGTTACTTCGTCGAGCCGACGATTCTGACGGACACGACGCCCGATATGCGGGTCGTGCAGGAAGAAATTTTCGGACCGGTGCTCGTCGTCCAGCGCTTTCGGGATGAGGAGGAAGCGATCCGCCTGGCGAACGGTACGGTATTCGGGCTGGCGGGAGCGGTGTTTACGAACGATGCGGCGCGCTCGATGCGGGTAGCGAGAAAGGTGCGCTCCGGCATTATGTGGGTAAATACTTATCATCCGACCTATAACGAAGCGCCGTGGGGCGGGTTCAAGCAAAGCGGCCTCGGCCGCGAGCTGGGTACGTTCGGACTGGACGAATATACGGAAGTGAAGCAAGTGAACATCAACATGGAGCTCAAACCTTTAGGATTTTACAAAGGCAAAGGGGAATAGGAGATATGGACACCAAGACGAGACGGTTTGTTTCGATGCAGGCTTCTTTTCCCGGTCACAGGACGGCGGCTTTGCTGGAGCGGAGAGCGGTTGCCGCGCCGAAAGGGGTAGGCAACAATACGCCGATTTTCGTCGACAAAGCGGAGGGAGCGCTGCTTACCGATGTGGACGGCAACGTGTATCTCGATTTCGCCGGGGCGATCGGCACGATTAATGCCGGCCATTGTCCGCCGGAAGTGGTGCAGGCGATCCAGAAGCAGGCGGAAGCGTACATCCACACCTGCTTCCATGTTGCGATGTACGAGCCTTATGTCGAGTTGGCCGAGAAATTGGCGCTGCTTACGCCGGGAGGGTTTCCGAAAAAAGCGATGTTTCTGAACAGCGGTGCGGAAGCGGTGGAAAATGCGGTCAAGATCGCCCGCAAATTTACGGGCCGCAGCGGGATCGTCTCCTTCTCCCGGGGGTTTCACGGCCGCACGCTGCTGGGCATGTCCCTGACGAGCAAGGTGAAGCCTTACAAGTTCGGGATGGGCCCGTTCGCGCCGGCTACGTACAAGGCGCAGTACCCGTATCCGCTCCATCGTCCGGAAGGAATGAGCGAAACCGACTACGCGCTTCACTGCGTACGCCAGTTCGAGGATTTTCTATATACGGAGGCGGCCCCCGAGGACATTGCGGCGGTCATCATGGAGCCTGTACAGGGCGAAGGCGGTTTTATCGTGCCGCCCGCCGCATTCGTTCAAGGGATCTATGAGTTGTGCCGCAAACACGGCATTTTGTTTATCGCCGACGAGATTCAGACCGGCTTCGGCCGGACGGGCGAAATGTTTGCTTCGACCCATTTCGGCATCGAACCGGATCTGATCACCCTGTCCAAGTCGATTGCGGCCGGCATGCCGATCAGCGCGGTCGTCGGCAGAGCGGACGTGATGGACGCCCCGAATCCCGGGGAAATCGGCGGCACGTACGGCGGCAGCCCGCTGGGCTGCGCGGCGGCGCTGGCCGTTCTCGAGCTGATGGAGCGCGACCGTCTGGTCGAACGTTCCCGCGTCATCGGCGAAACGATCCGGTCGTATTTTCTGTCGCTGCAGTCTAAAATTCCGCTGATTGCCGACGTTCGCGGGCTCGGGGCGATGTGCGCCGTGGAATTTATTCATCCGGATACGAAAGCACCGGCCAAGGAATTTGTCGCCAGGCTGACGAAAGCTTGCTGCGAAAACGGCGTCGTGCTCTTATCGGCAGGCGTCCACGGCAACGTCCTCCGCTTTCTGACCCCGCTTGTCATAACCGACGATCAACTGCAGGAAGGTCTGGATATTATCGGGTCGCTGGCCGTGTCGATGGCAACGGCCGAATAAAGAACGGGGGAGAGAGCCGTGAAGCATTTGTACATGAACGGGGTATGGAAAGAGGCGTCGTCGTACGTCGAGCTCCGCTCTCCGTATTCGGGCGAGAAGATTGCCGAGGTCGCGCAAGCGGACGATGCGGATACCGGGGAAGCGATTCGCGCCGCTTCGGAAGCGGCGGCTGTGATGGCGGCTTTGCCGGCGTTTCGGCGTTCCGCGATTTTGGAGAAAGCGGCCGTTTTGCTGGAGGAGCGCAAGGAAGAGATGGCCCGTCTGATCGCTTTGGAAGCGGCCAAGCCGATCCGCACCGCGCGGAGCGAGATCGCCCGGACGATTCAGACGTATAAATTCGCCGCCATGGAGGCATGCCGCATTCATGGCGAGACCGTTCCTGTGGACGCGGCGCCGGGCGGGGAGGGACGGATCGCCTTTACGCAGCGCAAGCCGCTCGGCGTAGTCGGGGCGATCACTCCCTTCAACTTCCCGTTTAACCTCGTAGCTCACAAAGTGGGACCGGCGATTGCGGCAGGCAACACGGTCGTGCTCAAGCCGGCGGGGCAAACGCCGCTGTCCGCACTTGCTCTTGCCGATTTGTTCGCGGAAGCGGGGCTTCCCGCCGGAGCGCTTAATATTGTTCCCGGCAAAGGCTCCGTAGTCGGCGAGAAGCTGGTTCAAGATCCGCGGGTTGCCGCGATTACGTTCACCGGCAGTCCGGAGGTGGGAATCGCGATGAAGCAAAAGGCGGGTCTCAAGCGGATCACCCTGGAGCTCGGCTCCAATTCCGGCTTGATCATCGACGGGACGGCGGACATTACCCCGGAGCTGATCGACCGGTGTATCGTCGGAGCGTTCTCGTTCAGCGGACAAGTTTGCATTTCGATCCAGCGTATATTCGTTCATGAGAGCAAATACGGCGAATTTGCCGAAAAGTTTAAGGAAGCGGCGGAGAAGCTCGTCATCGGCGATCCTCTGGACGAGGCCACCGACCTGTCCGCGATGATCAGCGTCAAGGAAGCGGAGCGCATGCAAGCTTGGGTGGACAGCGCCGTTGCTGCAGGGGCCGTCGTATTGACCGGGGGACAGATGCTCGCGCCCGGGCTGTTCCCGCCGACGATCCTGACCGGAGTGCCGGGGGATGAGCCGGTCTCCTGCCAGGAAGTGTTCGGACCGCTGGTTACGCTGACTCCCTTCCGTGAGCTGGACGAAGCGATCGAATCGATCAACGATTCCCGCTACGGCTTGCAGGCCGGCATCTACACCCGCGATATTCAAGCCGCGATGCGGGCTGCGGACCGGCTTGAGGTCGGCGGGGTGATGATTAACGATTTCCCGACGTTCCGTGTCGACAACATGCCGTACGGCGGCGTGAAGGAAAGCGGATTCGGCCGGGAAGGGGTCAAATACGCGGTCGAAGAAATGACGGAGCTGAAGCTGGTCTGCATCAAGCTGTAACAGACAGGCGGACAAGATAAAGGGGGGATCGGAGTGGCTTCCAATACAAGTATCATTATCCGGCTCGAGCTGGCCAAAACGCCGAGCTCCTTCACGGCTATCGCCGAGGTGATCGGGCAAGCGGGCGGCGATATAGTCGCCGTCGACATGATTCATGCCGGCAAGGAAACGACCACGAGGGATATTACTGTGAATCTGGTGGGCGTTCTCGCCAAGGACATTACAGACCGGCTGCGGGACGTGCCGGGCGTTTCCTTGATCAACGTATCCGACCCGACTTTTCTGGCCCATCTGGGCGGGAAAATCGAGATGATGCCGAAGATGCCGATCAAGACGCGCGAAGATTTGTCCAAAGTGTATACGCCGGGTGTGGCGAAAGTGTGCTTGGCGATTCAAGACAATCCGGCCAGTGCGTTTTCGCTGACGATCAAGCGCAACACGGTAGCGGTCGTCACCGACGGAACGGCCGTGCTCGGGCTCGGGGACATCGGTCCGGAAGCGGCGATGCCGGTCATGGAGGGCAAGGCGATGCTGTTCAAGCAGCTTGCCGGAGTCGACGCCTTCCCGATCTCACTCGCATCCAAAGACACGGAGGAGCTCATCCGCACGATCAAGCTGCTGTCTCCGGCGTTCGGCGGCATCAATCTGGAAGATATTTCATCGCCGCGCTGTTTCGAGATCGAGGAACGGTTGAAGCGGGAGCTGGATATCCCCGTCTTCCATGACGATCAGCATGGCACGGCTGTCGTCGTTCTGGCCGGGCTACTGAATGCGCTCAAAATCGTCGGCAAGCCGGTCGACGGCATCCGCGTCGTCGTGACGGGAATCGGAGCGGCTGGGGCGGCAATCCTCAAGATGCTGCTGGCGGCAGGCGTCCGGGATGTGATCGCGGTCGACCGCGATGGGGCTTTGTGCCGGGGCGAATCTTATCCGAATCCGATGTGGACCTGGGTCGCGGAGCGAACGAATCCGCAGATGAAGCGAGGCGCTCTGTCGGACGTGATCGAAGGAGCGGACGTCTTTATCGGCGTTTCCCGCAAAGGGGTGCTGAAGGTCGAGGATATCCAAAAGATGGGCCGCGACCCGATCGTCTTTACGATGGCGAACCCCGAGCCAGAGATCGAGCCGGAGCTGGCCGAACCGCATGTGCGGGTCCTCGCGACCGGTCGGAGCGATTATCCGAACCAGATCAACAACGTGCTTTGTTTTCCGGGCATGTTCCGGGGGGCGCTGGATTGCCGGGCCACGGTCATTAATGAGGAAATGAAGCTGGCCGCGGCTTGGGCGATCGCTTCCGCGGTGAGCGACAAAGAGCTGAACGACCAATACATTATTCCGAGCATCTTCAACGACAAGATCGTGCCGCTTATCCGCAAAGCGGTCATCCAGGCGGCGATCGAGACGAACGTAGCCCGTAGAATCCCTCCCGAGTTCCGCGAGGACAACTAGCGGCCGGCTGGAAGACTAGGCGTCGGGTTTGAAGGAAATGGTACAGCATGGAAAACGGCTTCCCGACGGTTAAGGTCGGGGGGCTTTTGTTTGGTTGTGTTGGGTGTGAATTGAGGCATAAGTGGGCCGAAATGACGCTAGGAGTGTGAATGAGGCATAAGTGAGCCGAAGTCACGCTAGGAGTGAGAATGAGGCATACGTCCGCCGAAGTCACGTTAGGTGCTGAATTAGGCATACAACGGCCGAAACCACACTAGGTGCTCTGACTTCCCCATCTCCCGCCGAAGTCATCGAGCTAACGAACCCCATCGCTCTTATTGCGGTAAAAACACCTCTATTCTCATCTAACGAACTCCAGCGGTTTTATGGAGTAAAAACGACGTAGAAATGTGCTCGAGAGGAGGAAATAACGTCTCTGGAGTTCATTACCTTCTCAAACTGCAGCATGTTGACGTAATAAGGGCGTCTGAGTTCGTAAGCTGGCTGCGAGTGCGAATGCAAGTGGGGTGCGAGTGCAGGTGCCAATACGAGTGCGGGTGCAAGCGCGAGTGCAAATGTGCAACTTCAATAGGTGTGGACTTCCCCATCCCCCGCCGAAGTCATCGAGCTAACGAACCCCATCGCTCTTATTGCGGTAAAAACACCACTATTCTCATCTAACGAACTCCAGCGGTCTTATGGAGTAAAAACGACGTAGAAATGTGCTCGAGAGGAGGAAATAACGTCTCTGGAGTTCATTACCTTCTCAAACTGCAGCATGTTGACGTAATAAGGGCGTCTGAGTTCTAACCGCGCCGCGCTGCACGGGCTCGTATCCGAGGACGGCCTCCGCTGGACGATGAAACAGCAGGAGCCGATCATGACGAACGGCGCCTTCGATTCGCAAAATATCGCGTTTTGGGACGCGAACCGCAGCATGTACCGATGCTACAACCGTTACTTTACGCCGGACAAGATCCAGGGCGTCCAAAGCGCTCTGTCGGCCAACTTCGTGGACTGGGAGCCGCAGCAGTTGAACCGCTATGCCGAGGGCGTGCCGTTTGAGCACTTCTACACGAATGCGACGATCTTATGTCCGCAGGCGGAGCATATGTACGTGTCATTTCCGATGAGGTTCATCGAATCGAGGAAAAAAGTGGCGGAGCATCCTTACAACGGGCTAAGCGATGCCGTATTTATGACGAGCCGGGACGGGGTGAACTGGGACCGGACGTTCCTCGAGGGCTGGATTCGGCCGGGTCTAGACCGGCGCAACTGGACGGATCGCAACATGGCGACCGCTTACGGCTGCGTGGAGAGCGATACCGAATTATCATTTTACTTGACGGAAAATTACCGCTGGCAGACGGCCCATTTACACCGGTACGCCGTCCGGAAGCATGGCTTCGCCTCCGTCCATGCCGGATATGAGGAAGGCGAATTCACGACGAGGCCGGTCCGATTTACCGGCAGCCGGTTGTTCCTCAACTACTCGACATCGGTCGCGGGCTCCATCCGGGCCGAAGTGCTGGACGAGCAGGACCGGACGATCGAGAATCTGTCCTTTGCCGATATGGAACCGCTTTACGGAGACGAGCTGCAGGGGGAGGTCACGTGGAAGTCGGGGGCCGGACTTGGTGCGCTTGAAGGAAGGTGCGTCCGCTTCCGGTTCCGTTTGAAGGATGCGGATCTGTTCGTGATGCAAGTCAAGTAACCAGCTAACTAACAAACCAACAAACCAAGAAACCAACAGACCAACAGACCAACAGACCAACAGACCAACAGACCAACAGACCAACAGACCAACAGACCAACAGACCAACAGACCAACAGACCAACTAACCAACAGACCAACAGACCAACTAACCAACAGACCAACTAACCAATTAACCAACTAACCAACTAACCAACTAACTTAACCAACTAACAAGCGATAAATATCAAGCGGTCGCCTCTCACCGGGAGAAGCGGCCGTTTTTTTATTTTGGGAGTAACGTATTAAGTTGTCTGCGAAACGGAACCCCCAGCATAGGGACGGTGGGTAGCCGAATAGAAGCGGTTTGTATCTTCGCTCGCATTCAATGCGCTGCTTCGAGCTGCCGCTACATCGAGTCGCTCCCCCAAAGGTCCGCGAGGTTCTGTACGAGGAAATGCCCGCTCTAATACATGGTCATGCACCGTGGCAGAGGCTTCGTATAAAAGCTTTTCTTCCCCTAACCAGCCAGGGCGGCGAAACGCGAGACGGAGCAATAATTTGCTATCCAATCAAAACAATCTCCTATATTTCGCAGCCGGTGCATTTCGTATAATCCTAGTAAGGAGCAAGATCTTCTCCCCATCGCTGAAGAGAACCGGGCGTGAGGTTCCCCCTCTTCAGCGGCCAGCAATTCTTTACCAAGCCGCGCAATTGTAAGCGATTTCGAAAAAGGCGGGGAAACAAACAAGCTTCCAAATCACACTAAGATATGGAAGTCGGGGGTGGTGTTCACTTTCGAAACGAACATATGTTCGCACATGGGCATTTTGAAGACAAGACTTGCCGCTGTCCGGCACGATGCAGCTCGAACACATTCCATCAGGAGGTCATGACCATGTCATTCAAAGCAATCGGGTCCGCCCTTATGCTCGGCGTAACGGTGGCGGCATTATCCGCATGCGGCGGCGAAAGCCGGCAGCCCGGCACCGCGGAACCCCAGCCCGCCGCCCCGCCCAAGGCGGAGGAAGCGAAAAAGGACCCGATCACGCTGTCCGTCTTCGGACTCGGGGTCAAGGAGGAGGAGTTTAACGACAGGTTCCGAAGCGTGTTGGAGAAAAAGTTTCCGCATATTACGCTGAACTATATCCCGCCGGATAAAGGCAATTCGTTGCCGGAGCTTGTCGCGCGGGGGGAGACGCCCGATCTGATCCGGACCGATGTGCCGAACCTGAAAAACAACTATATCGACCTGAAAATTGCGACGGATCTGAACGAATTCGTCAAATCATCCAATTACGATCTGACCCGGTTCCACGCCCCGTTCATCCAGGAGATGATCGATGCGAGCCAGACGGGCGCTTTGTACGGATTGCCGTACCCGCCCTATTTTCCGATGGTGCTCACTTACAACAAAAGCTTGTTTGATCAGTTCGGCGTTCCCTACCCGAAGGACGGTATGAATTGGGACGAAGTGTTCGAGATCGCCAAAAAAATGAGCAGAGCGGAAGGCGACAAAACGTATCGCGGCTTCAGCGCCAACATCATGTCGATGCTGCGGGATAACCCGTACGGTTATCCGATTCTCGATCCCGCTGCCGACCAGCTGTTCGATGCGGAGAAGTGGAAGCCGCTGTTCAGCAACTTTAAGCGGTTTTACGAGCTGCCGAACAACAAGATCGCGGCGACCCGCCCGGCCGAAATCAACGATGCGTTCAATAAAGGAAATGTGGCGATGCAGGTCAACCAGTACAGCCAATATGCCCCGATTCCGAAAGAAATCGAATGGGATATGGTCGCTTACCCGGTATTGCCGCAGGGCCCGAAGACGCTGACGTGGAGGGGGTCGGCCTACTGGTCCGTTTCCGCGACGAGCAAGCATAAGGAGGAGGCGTTCCAGGTCATCGCCGCCATGGTCTCGGATGAGGTCCAGCTCAGCGACGCGAAAAAAGGAATGCTGCCTACCGTTGTAAACAAATCGATCAGGGACGCATTCGGACAAGACCGGCCGGATCTGAAACCAAAAAACACGAAAGCGCTGTTCTACTACGAGCAATGGTCGCCGTATTCACCGAAACGCAAAGCCGGGTTGGCGAACGTGCCGACGGTCGTCCAGCAGGATTCGATGGCCCAGACGTTCCACGACGTAGCGTCGGAGAAGGTGGATATCAACACCGGACTTCGGCAGCTGGACGAGAAACTGAAGCAGGAGCTGGCGAAGGAGAAGAGTAAGTGACGTAAGCGGAAGCGTCATAATGCAAGCCGCGAGTTGCAGTCGTGCCGTGCGGCGGCGCGGGGAGAGCCGGGATTTGAGCTCGGAGGAAAGGAAAGGGGGCTCGCTGCAGCCGATAAGCCGCCCAATCATTCCGGCTGCTCGGGCAGGCCGGCATTCGGCAGGAGCTTTCCGGCATAAGACGCTTCCCCTCACCGGAACAGCAGCCGTTCATTTCTCGATACGGAGAGCGTGCACCGAGTCGTCGCCCAGGCTGAGGCGGTACTGATTCGGCGTCAAGCCGACGATCGATTTGAAGACGCGGATGAAATAGTTGCTGTTGTCGAACCCTGTCTCGCGTGCGATCGTCTCGATCGATTTGGTCGATTGCGCGAGCTGCGCCGACGCTTTCTCGATGCGGATTTTGCGCAAATATTGCATCGGCTGAATCCCGGTTTTGCTAAGAAATACCCGGCTGAAATGATACTTCGACAGCCCGGCGTTAGCCGCGATATCGTCCAGCGACAGCGGTGCGGCGTATTGGGACTGGATATAGCGGATCGCGATCCGGACCGGCTCGGGCGAATCTTTGAACTCTACAATATCGTAGCCTTCGGAGATGCGGTTCAGCTCCATGACGAACCGGTAGAGCTGGGATGAGACGTAATATTTGTCGAGCTCGGTATCGTTGTAGATGAGCGAGTACAGCTCGCTGATGTAGCGGATCGGCTCCAGGTGCTGCTCGAACGAGACGACCGGACCGAACCGCTCGATCAACGACAGCCAGTGGCGGATAGCGTCCTCGCCGCGTACGGCAATAAACAGAAACTCCCAATGGCCGAACGATTCGTCGAAGTAGTACAGATGATCGCTCGGCAGCGTGCAGAGGAAGCCGCAATGCTTCGGCACGGCATATTCGCGGTCGCCGTAGCGGATCGCTCCCTGACCGGACAGCGTGAACTGGAAGATAGCGCTTTCACCGTCGGGCCGCTGAATACCGTCCCAGCGATAACTCGGCGAAGTGATATATTCCCAGCCGATGCCGCCTAGGCGCATGCTTAATGTCGATGGGGTAAGGTAGCGGTACTGAAAACGCTTGCGGCTGCATGACTCATGCGGGAACAGCACTAGTTCCACCTCGCTTCCGGGAATTTGCTATTTTCATCAATATTATAGCAAATGTGACAGCGAATATAAGATTGAATTTTCATAGAAGGATAGAGTAAAAAACAACATACACATATATTTTCGGAGGGAATGGAACATGAACAAAATGACGTTTATCGGGGCGGGCAGCGTGGCGTTCGCCAAAAATGTGCTGGGCGATTGCATGCTGGTGGAATCGCTGCAGCAATTCGAGTTCGCTTTGTTCGACATCGATGCGGAAAGGCTGAAGGGCGCCGACCGGATGCTGAATCATTTGATCGTCAAGCTGGGATCCGGCTGCACCGTCAAATCGTACGGCGACCGGAAGGAAGCGCTCCGCGGGGCGAAATACGTCATCAACACGATCCAGGTCGGGGGTTACGACCCGTGCACGATCACCGATTTCGAAGTGCCGAACAAATACGGCCTGCGTCAGACGATCGCCGATACGGTCGGAATCGGCGGCATTTTCCGCAATTTGCGCACGATTCCGGTGATGCTCGGCATCGCCCGGGATATTCAGGAAGTGTGTCCGGACGCTTTGTTTTTCAACTACACGAATCCGATGGCGGTATTGACGAATGTGATGAATACGTACGGAGGGGTCAAAACCGTCGGCCTGTGCCACAGCGTTCAGGTGTGCGCGTCCCGGCTGTTGAAGCATCTGGAGATGGACGGGACCGGTGTCCAGTGGAAAATCGCCGGCATCAACCATATGGCGTGGCTGCTCGAAATTACGAGAAACGGCGAAGATTTGTACCCCGAAATTAAGCGCCGCGCCGCCTTAAAGCAGCAGGAAAAACATTTCGACAGAGTCCGGTTCGAGCTGATGCTGCGGTTCGGTTATTACGTAACCGAGTCGTCCGAACATAATGCCGAATACCACCCGTATTTTATCAAGCGGCAGTATCCCGAATTAATCGAGAAGTTCAGCATACCGCTGGACGAATATCCGCGCCGCTGCGTCTGGGCGATCGACCGGTGGAAGACGATGCGCGAGGAGCTAGTCGGCAACAAGGAGCTGACGCATACACGTTCCAACGAGTACATCTCGTACATTCTGGATGCGATCGAGACCGACGTTCCGTTCAAATTCGGGGGCAATGTGATGAATACCGGGCTGATCACGAATCTGCCCCGCGAAGCGTGCGTCGAAGTAGCCTGCATCGCCGATTCGGGCGGAGTGACGCCGACGTATGTCGGAGATTTGCCGCCGCAATGCGCCGCGCTGAACCGGACGAACATCAATACCCAGCTGCTGACGATCGAAGCGGCAATAACGCTCAAGAAGGAGCATATTTATCAGGCGGCCCTGCTGGACCCGCATACGTCCGCGGAGCTGTCGATCGACGAGATCGTGGCGATGTGCGACGAGCTGATCGAGCGGCATGGCGGTTGGCTGCCGGCCTATCATTAATCCGGGGACGGACCGGGGATACCGGCTGATCGGAACCCGCGTCAATAGGAGCCGGGTTCCTGTCTCCATTTAGAACCATGCTGCCGGCGATCCGGAGTGCGACTTTCGGGCAGCCCGGAGAATCCGCACAGCGGCACAGTGATCCAGACGCCGCCGCGTTCGGCGCCGCCGGCGCCGGTCACCAATCAAATCAATTGATTTACCAGTACGTACCGTTAGGGAGGAAACAGCAAGATGACCATGTACGAATTTCAAATGAACGATTCGTTTATCGTAGATAAGCCGGAAGGGGACCGCATGTGCGCCTTTCCCGCGGCGGCCTCGTTTCAAGTGGACAACGGAGGCCGCTCCCATACGAGGCTGTTCGTGTTTTACAGCCAGACGAAAGACGACGCCCATGTCCCCCCGTCGGTGGGGGTGCGGATCTCCGACGATTTGGGGCGGACCTGGCCGGTCTACCAGTCCCACGAGTGGTTTCCGATCTCGCTCGTGCAGCTGGCCGGCGGAGCGATCGGAGGGCCGTCGTTCGTCACCGAGATGATCGGCGGGGACATCTCGAACGAGCAGCGGGTCCGGTGGGTGCAGTCCGCCGACGGCGGGGAGACGTGGACGACGACGGCCGGGAAGCTGGTCGCCCCGGAGCCGATGAAATGTATCGTAGCCGGCTCGGGCAGGGGCGGGTTCGCTTTTACATGGGTGATGGATATGGGGAGCGGTGTGCTTGGAGCTGCGCTGTACGGTTACTTCGCCGCCGATACGAAGTACCGGACCGTATGGGCGCAGTCGACGGACGGAGGCATTCATTGGAACATCGTGTCTACGATCGCCTACGATCCGGAGGTCGGGCCCGAAGGGTACTGCGAGCCGGCTGTTGCGAGAACGTCGGACGGCTCGCTGCTGTGCGTGATGCGAATCGGCAGCAACAAGCCGCTGTACCAGTCCCGCTCGGCGGACGACGGACTGACGTGGAGCGTGCCGGAGCGGCTGCCGGGACAGGAAGAGGAGCATACGCACAGCGTACTGCCGGCGCTTCGGCTGCTCCCGGACGGGATGCTCGTGCTCAGCTATGGCAGGCCGAATACGCGGCTGCTGCTGTCGGCGGACGGGACGGGAGAGCGCTGGACCTCGTTCGCGGAGAACTTCCAGGGCACGACGACCGGTTATACCGGCATCGCCGTAACCGGTGAGCGGCAGTTTTTGCTGACAGGAGACAACGGAGCGAATTGGCACTTCGATTTCTCCAGAGGGTTTCCGAATCCGAACCCGTTCTCGATCTGGGGCAGGCTGGTCGATATTGTTGGGCATAACGGGGACTAACCGGAAGTCGAAGTCCGTACTGCAAATGCGGGGAGTGACCCGGCACGGGTCGCAAGGCTGGCCCAACACCGGGAGAGCCAGCAACGGCGACGGGGTTTTGCTACATATAATCCGGGATCGCTAAATCTTATGAAACGGGAGGCTTGCGGATATGACGGAACAACGCGAACCGATGGAAATGCCGATTGAAGAACACGGGGCTGCCGATCAGCCCAAACGGTTGTCGAGGAGAGCGATGTTGTCCTCGCTCGGGCTGGCGGGAGCGGCGCTGGCCGTAGGAGGCGTTGTGGGCGGCACAACAAGTACGGTGCTTGGAGCGGGAGCCACGGTCACGAATCAAGTCTACGGCTGCGGAGCGCAAGGCCCGAACGGACTGGACTGCTGCTTGTCCGTCACGATTGGCGAGCTGCGTTCCACGATCGTGCCGGAAGAGGGGCGCGTCTACTACGTCACCGACGACAAACGCGCCGGTCCTTTCGTCTACGTGCCGGGGGATACGGCTTCCGCCGACAACGGCGGTACGGTGCTGGTTTCGTCCGCGGGCGCCCGCTTCAAGCGATTGTTCGACGGGCCGCTGAACGTCAGATGGTTCGGGGCCAAGGGGGACGGCGTCACCGACGACGGTCCGGCGATCCAGAGCGCGATCGATGCCGGCGGAGCGAGGAGCCATATTTATTTTCCGCAGGGGTCGTACCGGATTACCGCAACGCTGAACGTGAATCATCCCGAGGTGACGCTGTTCTCCGACTTCAAGGCGGAGTACACCCCGCGTATTCTCTGCACCGTGCCGGGAATCTGGATGATCCGGGCCAAGAATTACTCGTTATGCATGAAGGGCATCCAGCTGGACGGAGACGGCGTTCCGGGGCAAAGCCCGTTCGTACCGACCGTAAACGGCGTCCTGATCGACCGTTCCGACGGCTCGGGGGCCGAGACGCTGTCCAATCTGGACGCGGACATCCAGTTTTGCGGGTTTTTCAAGCTGAACGACTGCATCCGCTGCGTCGGCCGCAACGTCTTTTTCAATTACAACATTTTCTCGAACAGCGTGAACGGCGTTATCGTCGACCCATACACGAACGCGCACTGCCGGGGATACCGGTTCGTCCAGAACCGGTTCCATTCGATGGGCGGAGGAGGATCGGCGCTTGCCCCGGGGGCGGAATCCTGGTGCATCCGGTTTACGTCGATCCGGGCGTTCGGCAACCAAGTGATCGGCAACATGTCCGATTTCGGCAAAGGTTTTTATCAGGGGCCGGTCGACAGCAGCGTAATTAACGACAATCAGATCTACGGCTGCTTCGGCGACGGCATCCGCATCGTCCATTCCGAAGGCGGCACGATCGCTTACCAGCAAAGCTACGAGATCTGCAACAACCTGATCGCGGCTTCGCAAAATTTGAATTGGAGCAAGCCGGTCAGCGACGCCACCCCCCAGATGAGTTACGGCATCGTGGCGGAAGGGGCTTTGCTGCAAAACGGCTGCATTGCCGGCAACGTCATCACCTATCCGAAAAAAGACGGCATCCGCTTCGCCAACCTGGCCCAGTCCATGGTGCAAAACAATTACATCATGTCCCCCAACAAGCGGGCAGATATCGACGGCTCCCTGTACAGCGGCATCTCGATCGGGGCCGGCGCGCAAAATCTGGTGTCCGGCAACATGATCCGCACGACCGTACCGAACGGGGCGGCGCACAAACACGGCATTTACAATGCGTCGGCGAATTCCCGGCTGATCGATAATTACGGCTTCAACCAGTCGGGCGACTTTATCGTCAACACGGCTCCGGACACGACCGACGTCATCGAGCCGGGCATACCGAAATATGCGGAAACGTACAAGCGCAATGCAGCCTCCGATACGTTCGGGATGAAGCTGTATACGCACAACGCGTCCGCCCAGAAAACGCTGTATGCCGAAATGGTGGCGATGCAGCAAAGCTCGTCGGCTGGGGCGGAGAAAGCCGATCTACTGTTCAATGCGCTGTCGAACGGGGCGATGAAACCGCTCATGCGTGCGTCCTGGCAAGGCGCTTTGTCCGTCGGGGACAGGACCGGCAAGGAGACGCTGCAGAACGGCTATGTCAACGCCAAGGCGCTGAACGGCGAATTTATTTCGTTGATCCCGAGTGCGGCGGCGGCCATTCCGAACGGGTCGATCTTTATCGACTGGGCGGATTCGAAGCTGAAATTCAAAGACGGCAGCGGCGCGATCGTTGCTTTGTCCTGAGTAAGGGGAGCGGCATTGCCGCCGGAGCGGAGCAGGCTGGGATCAGCGCAGGGACCGAGGAGACGTTATATTTGTGCGGCTTGGCGCCATAGGTTGGATAACCGTCTGGGGGCAGCGCAGGGACCGAGGAGACCTTATTTGTGCCGCTCGGTGACCGAGCTTGGACAGCCGTGTTTGATCGGTTGCCAAGCGCCAGGTGATTGAGCGCTGTACGGAAAGTAAGGCGTTTGGTCGACAGCTATGCAGCTCCTCTTTCGGATCGTCAGGTCAGCCGGACTTATGCGGCTGGCCTTTTTGCATTTGTGCATTCCCAGCTCATGGGGAGGATGGACGGATAGACTGGTAGATAGATACGAAGATAGATTGGTAGATAGAGCCGAATATGAGCAGCAGCTTGCTCACGGATTACATCGGTTACGGGAGAAGCGGTTTGCAACGCTTATTATCCGCGAAAACGAAGCTGACCTCACCAGTCGGTCGAAATAAGGGTTACAAACCGCCTTTATTCGCTCCAGATTTCCCGATAGGCCGACTATAGCGGGCGCTAAAGACTCTTATCTCATTCTAGAGTCAGCAGAGGAAGCTTAGCATTAAATTGCGCCTGACTGCCGGCCGATCTCCAGCGACGATGACCGGATCGCCGGAATGTCAGTCTCATGATGCGCAAAATAGTTCCATCCGATCAAAACATCGTGCTATTGTCGGAAGGTGCTGCAACGTCTATCGTTAAAAGTGTCGACAGGTAAGCTGCAATTGCAGAAAACACGGTTTGGTATCCAGGTGAAAAAACGAGGGAGAGTCACACATTCATGTTTTTGTTCGATCAACAAACATCGTCGCTTCAATTTGAAGGTGTGCCGGATATCGCACTGCGCGGGCTGTCCGTTCAGGCGATGGTCGCAGGGGAGCCGGCGGTTGCGCTGACGCTGACGGACGTGCAGCTGTGCCGGACGAATGAGAACGAAGACGGCGTCGAAGAAGCCCGCGTAAGCGCAGACACGGTTGGTGACGGCGACGAAGCACGTACAATTGCCGACGCAACTGGCTGCGTCGAAGAAGCCCGCGTAAGCGCAGACACGGCCGGCGACTGTGCAGAAACCCGCACAAGCGCGGACGCAACCGACCGTGGCAATGGAACTGGCGAAGGCGCCGCGCGGCCGGACTCCGGCGAATACCGGCTCACGTTCGGCAGCGTGGACGGAGCGATTGCCGCACGGCTCGTTCTGCGGCAGCGCGGGGCCTTTCTGGCGGTGCATGTGGAAGCGTCGATCCGCAATCAGACGGCCTATCACGCCCAGCGGACATTCGCCACCGAAGGGGGAATCCGCCTAACGTTCCGGGAGCTGTCCGGCCTGCAAGGGCTGCTTGCCGCCGCGAGGCACAAGGAATGGTGGACGCGTCCTCACTTCGATCCGGATCTACGGCGGCTGCCGCCCCGCATGCAATCGCTGCTGTGGAAAACCGGCGCAGGTTACGGGTATATGCTGCCGCTGTGCGACGAGCTGTACCGGACCGATCTGGCCGGCTCCGAAGGCGGGCTGACCGTGCTCGTCTCCTCCGGCGAGGCCGGGCACGAGACGATCCGTACGGCCGCTCTCGTGCTCGGAGCGGATACCGATCCGTTCCGGCTGGCCTCCGCCGCCGCGGACGAAGGGTTTGCCGCGCGCCACAAGGGGGGAAGTCCGCGAACGCGCAAAGCCTACCCGGACATCTTGGAATATGTCGGCTGGTGCAGCTGGGACGCCTTTTATGCCGATGTGGACGAAAAAGGGCTGATGGAAAAGGCGGCGGAGCTTCGCCGGCTCGGCCTGCCGGTCCGCTGGTTTATGATCGACGACGGCTGGTCGGAGGTGAAGGAGCGGAAGCTGGCCGCATTCGGGGCGGATAAACGAAAATTTCCCGGCGGTCTCGCCCGCACCGTAAGCCGGCTGAAGCGGGACCACGGCATCCGCTGGGTCGGAGCCTGGCACAATATCGCCGGTTACTGGGGCGGCATCGATCCGGAGGGCGAAGCGCACGCGGAAGCAAGACCGTATGTGCACCGGACGCGCAGCGGCCGATGGATTCCTCACCCGGATGCGGCTTTAAATTTCGGCTTTTGGAATATGTGGCACTCGAAGCTCAAGAGGCAAGGAATCGATTTCGTCAAGGTGGACAATCAAAGCTCGCTGTACGCCTACATGGGCGGCGAACGGTCGATCGCGGCCACCGCTCATGCCGTTCATACCGGACTGGAAGCGTCGGCCGCCCTTCATTTCGGAGGCTGTGTCATCAACTGCATGGGGATGGCTTCCGAGAACGTATGGCATCGTCCGTTGTCGTCCGTCTCGCGAAGCAGCAACGACTTTTTGCCGAAAATCGCCGACGGGTTCGGGGAGCACGCGCTGCAAAACGCATACAACTCGGTCTACCACGGCCCGTTTTATTGGGGCGACTGGGATATGTTCTGGACGGGGCATCACGACGCGGTTCCGCATATGACGCTGCGCGCCGTAAGCGGAGGACCGGTCTACTTCAGCGACGGCCCGGGGCAGACGGTGCCGGATATCATTCGCCCGCTTATTTACGGAGACGGCAAAATCATCCGCTGCGACCGGATCGGCCAGCCGACGGAGGAATGGCTGACTGTCGATCCGCTCATAACGCCGCAAGCTTTTAAAGTATGGAATATGGCAGGGGGAGCCGGCATCGTGGCCGCTTTTCACGTCTACAACGGCCGGTGCGCCGTCGAAGGCCGCGTCGGCCCGGGAGATATCCCGCTGCTGGAAGGATCGTCGTATATTGCGTTCGATTCGTTCCGGAAGAAGGCGTACCGCCTGCAAGCGGGCGAGTCGATTCCGGTCCGGCTGTCGCCGCTTGAGGCCGAGCTGTATGTGATCGTCCCGGTGACCGGCGAGTTCACGGCCATCGGCTTAACTGACAAGCTCGTAGCTTCCGACGCCGTGCTTAGCGCCGAATACGACGAGGAAACCGCGACCGTCCGGCTGAAGGACGGAGGGACGTTTGCGTTCGTCTCGGAGAGGAAACCGGCGGCCGCTTTCGTAAACGAAAAGCCTGCGGTGATCGAGGAGGACGAGGACATGTCCGTCCTATACACGATCGTCTGCCCGGCGGCGGACGGAGAGCCGGGACGCGAAGTGACCGTACGGATCGAGTATGGACCGGATGCCGCTGCGGCTATAGAGCGCTAGCACCCGCTCACTTCTCGATCCGCAGCGAGTGCGTCGATAAAGAGCTGCAGCTTTGGCGGTACTCGTTAGGCGTCATCCCGACCAACTGTTTGAAGATGCGGATGAAGTAATTGCTGCTCTCGAAGCCGGTTTCGCGGGCGATCGCCTCCACCGTTTTGCCGGTTTGGGTAAGCAGCGCCGAAGCTTTCTCGATGCGGATTTTGCGCAAATACACCATCGGCTGCAGCCCGGTTTTCGCATGAAACGTCCGGCTGAAATGGTATCGGGACATCCCTGCGCAAGAGGCCAGCTCATCCAGCGACAGCGGCAGGGCGTATTGGGACTGCATCAGCTGGATCGCCCGCCGGATCGGTTCAGGCGTATGCCCCGGCAGTACGATATGGCGCCCTTCGGCCATCCGCTGCATCTCCATCACGAACCGGTACAGCTCGGCGGAGATGGCGAACTTGTCGAACTGCTGGTCGTTATTGTAGACAAGGGAGTACAGTCTGCTGATGCATAGAAGCGGCTCCGGCTGGTCCTGGAACGAGATGACGGGGCCGAACCACTGAATAAGCGAATTCCAGTGCCGGAGCGCATCTCCTCCTTGTACGGCGATAAACATAAACTCCCAATCTCCGTCGTTTTCGTCGAAATAATAGATATGATCGCCCGGCACGGTACACAAAAACCCGCAATCTTTCGGCACGAAGTATTCCCGGTTCCGGTACCGGATAATTCCTTGCCCGGACAACGTAAATTGGAAGATGGCCCCGTCTTCGGCCTGCCGCTTCAAGCCGTCCCACCGGTACGAGGAGGAGTTGACGTATTCCCAGCCGATGGCGAGCAGGCGGAGGCTGTCGGACATCGGGGTCAAATAGCGGGTATAAAACGACCGTGGAGTCAGCGATTCATGAGGGAAGCGCAATATCGTTCACCTTTTCCGAAAAATTCAGAGTTCTATTATCCCTCATTGTAACGGATATCGGCAATATGGCAATATAGATTCAGTGAATTGAAAGCGGTTCCGAATGTATACGGAAATATAGGCGTAGCGACAGCAAAATAATGGAATGTACGTCGAACACCACACTCTGCACAAATGAAAGGGAGAGGTCGATGAATAAACGAAACAAGTATGTGCTGATTCCTTTGTCCGGATTGCTGCTGCTTGGGGCGGCATGCTCGGACGGAGGCAAGCAGGGCGGGCAAGCCGGAGAGGTTAAACCCGAAACGAAGCAGGAAACGGCGGTAAACAAGGAGCCGATCGAGCTCGTCTTTTACGACGGGGTATCGGATTATACTGAAGAACGGTTTATGAAGGAAATCGGCGAGCCGATCAAGAAAAAGTTTCCGCATATTACGCCGAAGTTCTCGCCGTTTACGAAGCTGACGCAAGTCCAGGATTTAATCTCGGCGGGCCAGCCGCCCGATGTCATCTTCGCTTCCAGCGGCATGTTTAACGACGTAGTCAACAAATACAGCATGCAAACCGACATTACGCCGCTGATCGAGAAATACAAATACGACCTGAAAAAGATCGATCCGGTGTCCGTAGACATGATGAAGGAAACGTCCAAAGGCGGCATGTATGCGCTTCCTACCTTGATGTCCCCGTCGCCGATATACTACAACAAAGATCTGTTCGATAAATTCGGCGTGCCGTATCCGAAGGACAACATGACATGGGACGATTTGTACGAGCTGGCGAAAAAACTGACCCGGAAGGACGGGGCGCAGCCGTATTACGGATTCATGGTCTCCTTCCAGCATCTGATGGTGCGCAACCAGTTTTCGCTCGATCTCGTCGATCCGGCGAAGGAGGAAACTTCGTTCGCGGATGAAAGATGGAACAAGATGGTGGCGAACATCTCCCGGTTTTACGAGCTGGACGGCGTAGAGCCGAACGCGCAGAAGATGGGAGCGGCTCATCAGCGCGTTTTGTTTACGAAGGAGAAGTCACTGGCCATGTGGATGCCGGTCAGTACGCTTCTGACAGGTGCCGAGCTGGAAGGGATGAATTGGGATATGGCGGCGTTCCCAGAGTTTAAGGAGCTGCCTGGCACCGGTCCGCAGCCTTATCCGATCTCCTTCTATATCACGACCACGAACAAGCATAAGGACGCCACGTTCGAGGTGATCGCTTATCTCGCCTCGGAGGAATACCAGCTGCCGATGGTGAAGCAGGGTCAATTCCCGACAGCGCTCGCAAGCGACCTGCTGCGCAATTCGTTCGGACAGGACACGGCCATGTACAAAGGGAAAAATATTAAGGCGATGCTGCCCGCGAAATATGCGAAAGCTTCGGCGTTTACGAAGTTCAACAACTTGTCCCGCAACCAGCTGCAGGCGGTACTGGAAGCCAACGTATTGCAGAAAAAAGATATCAATACCGCGCTGCGCGAGGCGGCTGAACGGACGAATGCGGCGATCAAGGCGGAGAAGGCGAAGTAAAAGTAAACCCAGTAACTCGCGATCCGGCTAGCTTACGGTTTCATGCTGCGGGATAGAGCGGATGAAACCTGGTATGAGCAAGGGCAAGAGCAAGAGAGTAGCAAGGAGCACCGCCGCCGCGGAGTTGCAGAGCAAGCACGAGAGGAGCATGTCAATTGTCGATCAAACCTGTCCGGAATATTATCGTGTACAACGACGAGCAGTACAACACGTTCCCGAGTGTCGTCCGAAACCAGAAAGGGCAATATGTCGCCGCCTTTCGGCAGGCTCCCGACCGGCTCGGCACGTACGGGCTCGAGCATATCGATCCGTCATCCAAAGCCGCAATCGTCACTTCCCGGGGCGGCATCGTCTGGGACGAGAGATCTTCCGTCCTGTACGACGATTTTTTCTGCGGGGTGCAGGACCCGTGCCTGAACGTTCTTGGCGACGGCACCGTATTCGCCACGTTATTCATGTGGAAGGTGGCGGACCGGGAAGAGGTGAAGGACCGTTCCGACTATACGCACCGGGTGTTTGACAAGTGGATGGCCAAACCGGCGGGAGCCTATACGGTACGTTCCGCGGACGGCGGACAGACGTGGGATCGTCCGACAGACGTGGCGATACCCGGCGTCTATATCCGGGGCAACTGCGTCGAGACGGAGGATGGAGCCGTATTGGCTCCGTTCTACGGCCCGGCGGACGGCGTCTGGCGCGTTGTCGTCGGCCGGACGGACGACCGGGGCGCTACATGGTCGGTCCACGCGGAGATCTTCCCTGAGGAAGGCTACGGTTTCTTCGAGCCGAACTTGTACCGGACGCCTGCGGGCAAGCTGGTGCTGTTCAGCCGCTGCCATAAGAGCAAGCCGGAACCGGGAGACGGCCAAGCGGCTTACCCGCTCGTGACGAGCGAATCGGCTGACGGAGGACGGACCTGGAGCCATCCGGTCCGCCGTCCGATTTATTCGCCGAGTCCGTTCCACGTACTTCCTCTTGCCGACGGCCGGGTGCTGATGTCGTACGGCTACCGCTTCCGGCCCTTCGGCATTCGCGCCGTACTTCTGAATCCGGAATGCGGCGATCTGGACACGGCGGAGGAGGTTGTGCTGCGCGAGGACGGACACGGCTCGGATATCGGGTACACAAGCGCCGTTCAGCTCGAAGACGGGCGGGTGCTCGTCATGTACTACTATTCGGTGCCGGGGGAGCGGCACCGGTACATCGCGGGCACGATCTGCGAGGTCGATTAGTCCGGCCCTGTCCGCGGGAAGACGGCGACGGGAAAGAGTGGGGAAAGAAACGAAGAGGAAACGAAAAGAAACGGGAGGAATCGGAAATGAAACTACCCTTTCATCACCGGACATCGTTCGCCGCTTTTGTGGTTTCGTTATGGTTGTTTGCTTTACTGTTCTTTCCCGCCGGCAAGGCGTTCGCGGAGGTGCGGCATACGACAATCCCCGACGTGGTCGTTGCGGGGGCGTCAGGCAGCTATAAGCCGTATTTCCCCGATATCGTCAAGGCGGGGAACGGCGATTTGCTCGTCGTTTATTATTGGTCCGAGAGTCATGCCGGCGGCAACGGCCAAATCAGGATGAAGCGCAGCACGGACGACGGAGCTACCTGGGGAACGGCGGGCACCATCATCGATACGGCCTACGACGATCGGGACCCGTCGATAACCGCTTTGTCGGACGGAACGCTGCTCGTATCGTGGTTTACGTACAGCGGGGGTGCGATCGACGTCCGGGTAATCCGGAGTACGGACCACGGAACGACATGGGGCAGCCCGGTCACCGTCGGTACGAATATGCCGTGGGCGGCCACATCGTCCAAAATCATCGAGCTGTCGAACGGCGATCTGTTAATCCCGCTGTACGGCCCCTCTCCCGGACCGGGCCATCAGCAATCCACCGTCGTACGGAGCGCCGATCAGGGAGCGACATGGCTTTCTTCGACGGAGAACGTCATGGGATACTCGTATGGCATTCATATGGTGGAACAGTCTGTCGCCGAGCTGGAGAACGGACATATCCGCGGGCTTATTCGGGTAACGTCCCCGGATAACTTGGGATATGAAGTGAATTCTTACGATTACGGGGTAACCTGGGATACTCCCGTCAAGCTGGACGCCAAAATCCACGCTCCCGAGCTGTTCCGCATTCCCGGAACCGATCGCATCTTCCAGGCGTGGAGCGAATTCCAGCATCCGTCCGGAGGCCGCCCGGTTCTGGTGAAGATCGGCGACATCAGCGACCCTTGGAATACCGCGGAAAGCCGGCTGTTATACGCGAATCGGCAAACGTCCGATATGGGCTATTCATCCACCGTACTGTTGGACGGGGGAACGTTGTTTACCGTCTATTACGACGCTCAGAAGCAGATGGTTGGCGGCACGTATTCCAAGCTAAACGACTGGGAGGGCGATTTCGGCACGAAGATGGACCTCGCAGGGCTGTACGCGGCGTCGGCGATTACCGTGACGACGGATATGCAATACCTGGACCCGAACAATTCGGCTACCGGCCCGAAAGGAGCGCTTGACGGCAGCATCGCGTACGGCAGCGCCGCTTTCAAAAATGCGGCGGCCACAGCCGGTTCTCCTTCGACGTACCAGATCGATCTGCAGGGTAACCATACGATCGTCGCTCTCGGTGTGCTGCTTAAGGTGGGTTACGTGGAGACGGCGGACGTAAACGTTTCGGCGGACGGCGTCAACTGGGTTACGGTACAGACGTATACAAACGCGAATATGAACCAAGTCGACTACCGTTATTTCGATTCGCCCCTGACGGTCCGGCATGTGAAAGTGACGGTAACCGCCTCGTCGGGCTGGGCCGGCTTGAATGAAATCCAATTGTTTGAGATCGTTCCTTAAGAGCGGCAGAAAGGCGGACGAATCCGATGAATCCACGCAGCAATATCCAAGTAGCGGCTTATTACTTTCCGAACTATCATCCCGACCCGAGAAACGCCAAGTGGCATGGGGAAGGCTGGACCGAATGGGAGCTGGTCCGCCGGGCGACCCCGCGGTTTGAAGGCCACAACCAGCCGAAGGTGCCGCTCTGGGGGTATGAGGACGAGTCCGATCCGCTAGTCATGGGCAAAAAAATCGATGCAGCCGCAAGCCACGGAATCGATGCGTTTATTTTCGATTGGTACTGGTACGAGGATGGACCTTACCTGCAAGGAGCGCTGGAGCGGGGTTTTCTGAACGCGCCGAATAACGACCGGATGCAGTTCGCTCTCATGTGGGCGAATCACGACTGGCTGGACATCCACCCGGCCACACGCAGCCGGCCCTACAAGACGCTCGCTCCCGGCGCGGTATCGAGAAAGGCGTTCCGCGAGGCGTGCAAGCACATGATCCGGACGTATTTCGCTCATCCGTCGTACCTCAGGGTGGACGGCAAGCTGTATATGTCGATCTACGAGCTGATGAGTCTGGTGGCCGGTTTCGGCTCGATCGGGCAGACGCGGGAGGCGCTGGAGCAGTTCCGCGGCATGGTGCGGGAGGCGGGGCTTGGCGAGCTGCACCTGAACGCCGTCGTCTGGGGCGTGCAGATTTTGCCCGGCGAGAAAGAAGTGACGAACGCGAATGAAATGCTCGAGCTGCTCGGCTTCGACTCGGTCGCTTCTTACGTCTGGATTCATCATCACAAATTGGAAAAGTTTCCGGAGACGCCTTACGATGAGATTCGCGAGAAAGCGAAAGCAACGATGGAGACGCTTAGCCGGCAATACCGGCTGCCGTATTACCCGAACGTAACGATGGGCTGGGATTCGTCGCCGCGGACGATCCAGTCCGACCGGTTCGACCCGCTTGGCTATCCGTATATGGCGATGCTCGCGGACAATACGCCGGAACGGTTCGAGCGGGCGCTGCGGGAGGCGAAGGCATTTCTCGCGAACCGGAACGGGCCGGGAGAGTCGATTCTGACGATCAACGCCTGGAACGAATGGACGGAGGGCAGCTATCTCGAGCCGGATACGGTGAACGGGATGGCGTATTTGGAAGCGGTGCGGAACGTATTCCGGACGGAAAGGAACGATTCCCGATGAGCGAAGCAGGGATGACGAGAAGAGCGATGCTGTCTTCGCTCGGCATGGCGGGAGCGGCTTTCGCCGCAGGAGGAATGATGGGAACAAATGGGAACGTCGTATATGGCGCGGGTGCGGCAGATATTGTGATTACGGATTATGGTGCGGTCCCGGGCGGAACGCAGGATGTATCCGCGGCCATTCAGAATGCGATCGATGATGCCAAGGGCAGCATGACCGGTGCCGTCCGGATTCCGAAAGGCCGCTGGAAGGCGAAAAACCTCGTCGTCGAAAACTGCACGCTGGCATTCGATGACGGCGCCACTCTCGTGTTCGAGCTGGGAGCGCGCGACAACGGGCTGCTGCTGCGCTCCAATGTGCGGCTGTATAACGCCACCTTCGAAGTCACGAATTCGGCGCCGCCGCCTGACGGCAATTTCGGCAACGTATTTCGCATCGGCGATTATGAAGCGGTCCCGGAGGAGACTTACTCCCGTATCCGGGTGCAGGGCGTGAAGGTGATCTGCGGCAATGCAGGCCGGGTGGCGCAAGCGGTCGAGGTGTTAGGCCATGTCAGCGATTTTATACTGGAGGATATTAGCTTCTACGGGCCGTTCGACGCGGGAATTATCGTGCATTGGGGCGGAGACGTAGGCGGCACGGACGCCCATAACCAGTTCGTCACCTACTCCTGCCATCCTCATGACGGAGTGATCCGCAATATCCGGTTCTTGCCTCGCGACGGCAAGACGGGCAATTACGGCATTATTTTATCGGCTGTATACGATATTACAGTCGAAAACGTCGTCTCCGACGGCTGGAGCTGTCCGCTCCGCATACTGCCCGGAGACGTCTACGCCCAGGTTGCGCTGAACGACCAGAAAAACAAAGTACAGACCGGGATCGTGATCCGCGACCTCGAAATTGGGGACCCGCCGGTACGGGCCGCCAACAAAGCTTCCGCTCCGATCTTTATCCAAGGATCGTCGGCTACGATCCGGACGCCGGCCGCTCCGACATATACGCTCGATTCGATATCGGATATCCGGATCTCCGGGGTCAGGTACGTGCTGTCTCCGGGCAAAGCTTACAGCGGAAGCCCGTTGTTCCTCCTGTATTATTCGGCGGGGATCACGGTGGAAGACGTCACTGTCTCCGGGTTCGAGGCGGTGAACGAATATTTGGCGCTCGTCGAATACTGTAAAGATTGCGCGATCGCTTTCACCGGAGCAACCGCGGAAGGCAGCCGCATCTTCGGTTCGCTGAACTGTACGGTCGACGCCCGGACGACCGGTACGCCGGCCGCACAATCGGGTGGCAAAACCGGTTTGACGGCGGCAGGCAGATCGCTCCCCGCAACGGTTGCAGCCGCGCTTGCCCCGGGGGCGGCATCGATCACGCTGTCGGCTGTCAGCACCGCGTTTACCGTGCCGAGCGGCCAGCGAATCCGGCTGACGAACGGCAAGTCGGTTGTGATCGCCAAGACTATGCCGCTTTCCGCTACCGGGACGAACCATGTCCCGATCGAGCGGTCCGAAGTCGCGGAAAACGCCGGGGCAGCAGCCTTTATACAAGTGATCTGCTCCGGCTTGAAGATTAAAGGTTCCTTCTCCAAGTGGGAGCAGGGCGTGATGCTGTCCGATGTGAACGGGGCGATTATCGAGGCTGATTTTGAGCGGAACGGCAAATACGATCTCTTATTGTCCGGGTCACGCGCGGATGCGATCCGGATCAGCCGGTCGCGGTTTCAAAGCGGCGGGCAGAAGCAGGACGGCACGTTGATGGCCAACATCCATCTGGGCACGAACGGCGACAACGTATCGATCGTCGGTTGTGACTTTGAGCCGGTGGGTCTTCCGATTGTGCACCGGAACATCGTCGGCGGCACGGAGCTGTCGAATGTAACGATCAGCGGCAATCATTTCGGCGGGAGCACGCTGCCGTCGGTCGCGATCGGGCCTCAATCCGCGGCCGCTTCGCAGCTCGGGAAGATTTGCATGACAGGAAATACGAGCGCAAACGGCACGACGCTGACCGCCCCGGGGACGATTCAAGGCCGGTATGTCGGCGGCTTGTATCAGGGCTTCGCCGAGGATGTGCCGGCGACCGGGTATTGGCGGACCGGAGACAGCCTGACGAACTTGTCGCCTGCGGCGGGCTCGCCCAAAGGCTGGCGGTGTGTCGCGACTGGGACGCCCGGGACATGGGTCAGTGAAGGCAATCTGTAAGAAGCAGGTTTAACGATAAAAATCCCGTCATCCAATAAGTCGCGATGACGGGATTTTGCATTCGGAAGCGGGGATCAGATAAGGGAGTAACCCTTCCGGGACGGGCAAAATGAAGATTTACAGCCCATTTAATGTGGGATATAATAAAACTCTAAAGAAGTTATTGATACAATGTAACATAATGAGAGACAAAAGCCCATCCGGAAAAACTTTTTGATCACATTGCGGATCGAGCACGGTTGTTCAGGGCCGATGTACGGCTCACAAAATAAAGGAGCGGAGCGAATGTTCGAGAAACTATTTGCATTAGACGGCAAAACAGCTGTCGTTACGGGTGGCAACGGATATTTGGGAAGTTCGGTTGCAAGGGCGCTTGCGGAATTCGGAGCGACGGTAGTTGTGGCCGATCTGCAGAAGCGGGAGCTGGAGCATGAACGGATGCACGCCATCCCGTGCGACGTGTCAGACACCGACTCGATTCGTAGCCTGTTCCGGGAAGCGGACGCCGCATTCGGCCGGGTCGACGTGCTGGTCAATTGCGCGACTTACGGCGCGGGTTACGGGCCGCTCGGCACCGTGGAGCGGATGAGCGACGAAGATTGGCGGAAGGGGCTGGACGGAGCGGCCGGCACGGTGTTCCGCTGTACGCGCGAGGTGATCCCTTATATGGAGAAGGCGGGACGCGGCAATATAATCAATTTTGCCTCCATGTACGGCGTCGTATCGCCGGACCCTTCCATCTACGGGGACAGCGGCGCGAACAATCCGGCCAACTATGGGGCGGGGAAAGCGGCTGTACTTCAGTTCACCCGCTACTGTGCGGCGCATCTGGCCGGCAAAGGGATTCGCGTCAACAGCGTGACGCCCGGGCCTTTCCCGAATCCGCATACCCAGCAAAACGAGCCTTTTCTGGAGAGGCTCGCCAAGAAGACGATGCTCGGCCGGGGCGGAACGGCGGAAGAGATTGCCGGACCGGTCGTCTTTCTCGCCTCCGACGCGTCGAGCTACATGACCGGAGCGAATATCGTCGTCGATGGCGGCTGGACCGCCTGGTAATCGGGCAAGGAATCCAGCGTCTATTCACATAAGGATCACGTTCGGGGCTTTTGAAAGGTCAGGAGCCTCTCCAAAAACGATCATACTTAAACCGTCCAATAAAGGAGAAATTCGCTGTATGAACGAGAGTCGCATTCAAGCCATAGTCAACGCCAGACTGGTTACGCCCCGTTCCATCGTGGACAATGGGGTCGTGCTGATCGAGAACGGCCGGATCGCCGATTGCGGGCCGAGAGCAGCTGTCACCATACCGGAGGGAGCGGCGCTGATCGATGCCGGCAATCAATATGTCGGCCCTGGATTTATCGACATTCACTGCCACGGGGGAGGCGGCTTTTGGTCGTGGGAAGAGCCTTATTTGTTCGCGCTGTCCCATCTGAAGCACGGCACGACCGGCATTCTGCCGACGCTGGTTTACAACCAGAGCCGTGAAGAGATGGCGCAGGGGGTCCGCAACATTATGCAGGTCGGGGAACGGCCCTACAGCTCGGCGATCGTCGGTATTCATATGGAAGGCCCGTTCATCAATCCGAAGTACGGGGCGATTACTTCGCCGATCCGCCCGGTAGACCCCGAAGAATACGGAGAGCTGCTGGCGATCGCGGGCGATACGATCAAAGTATGGACGCTCGCTCCGGAGCTTCCGGGACAAGCCGAGTTTGCGGACGCCGCCGCGCGGTACGGCATCGCCTTATCCGTCGGCCACTCCGAAGCCGATGCGGAGACGATCTTCTCGTTCGTCCGCAAAGGGCTGCAGATCGGCTGCCACTGTACGAACGCTTCGGGCACGACGCCGTCGCCCTCCCGTTTCGAGGGGACGCGGGAGGTCGGTGTGGACGAGGCGGTGCTCGTTCATGATGATATTTACGCGGAAGTCATTCCCGATGCGCACGGCATTCATGTGAGACCGCTGATGTGCAAACTGATCCATAAGACCAAGGGGACGAACCGTGTCATCATTATTACCGATGCGATCGACGAGGCCGGACTGCCGGGAACGGATGGCGGCGAATACGAGGACGTCCGGTTTATCGAAGGGGTGGGCCTGTCCGGCAGCAAGCTGACGATGGACCGGGCGGTCCGGAATATGATGCGCCATACCGGCGCGGGCTTGGTGGATGCGTTCATTATGGCTTCGCTGAATCCCGCCAAAGTGCTGAAGCTGGACCGCGAGATGGGAAGCCTGGAGAAAGGCAAGCTGGCCAATCTTGTGATCGTATCGGAAGCGATCGAGGTCGACCGGGTGATGCTGCGTGGCGTGATTGTGCAATAATTCGACTTCCTGGCAGGGGAACCGAGGTGCTTATGCACGTGATGGGAAAACGATCTGGTTTGCAATTCAGAAAACGACAAACGCGGACGCCCGCGTACCTGCAATCAGGTAGGGAGCGTCCGCGTTGGGTCGGGGCAGCCGGGCTTGAGAGAACCCGGCTGCTCACGGCTGCGGAGACGGAGATTAGTCGATCGCCACTTTGATGACGACTTTCCGGACTTTGCTCGGTTCATCGACCGCTACACAAGGGCTATGGACGTCATGCGGCGCAAAATATGCGAAATAGCCGGCATCCAGCTTGAAGTAATTGCCGTTCGCCGAATACAGCGCATAATCGGAATCTTCCTTGTAAGCGGTCGTTTCTTCCGCCGTCTCGATTGGGGCATGTCCGAGCAGTTCCTCGCCCTCGACTACGATCTGGATATCCGCGTATTTGCGGTGCGCTTCCCAGATGCTGTCTTCCTTCCGTTTCGTCTCGTACTCCTGTACGATGGCGAACAAGTGCGGGCCGTCGATCTCATATTTGCCGAGCTCCAGCGTGTGCAGATCGTTGGCGTTCAGAAAATCGATCGCTTGCTGGAACCGGGGGCTGATCGCTTTGTACGAGCCGAGCCGGGCAACTGAATCTAGTATCATGGCAATCTCTCCTTTACAATCATGCGGCTGATCTGTCCGTACCTGATGAAAGGCTTCGTGTTGTCGAAGTTCATTGTAGTTGGAACCGCCCGAGTTGTAAAGTTGTTTCGGCTAAAACCGGCCGGAACGGAAGATTGCGATGAACAACCAGCCGAACATGATCAGGGCAAAGCCGAAGCCAATCTCGATGACCGGAATTTTCCACAGCACCGTGTCCGGGTTGCCCATCGACAAAGCGATCATCAGACCGACCATGATGATGCAGAACGACAGCAGGACGATGCTGAACGAGATCCGGTTGACGATCCGGTCCATCTTCTTCATCATCCATTCCAGGTCGGGGGCGGTAACCTCAAGCCCGATCTTGCCCTTGCGCGCAAGCGTCATCAGGTCGCGCAGCCTCATCGGCAGCTCGTTCAGCATGTCCACATAATCGGGAATGTGGCGCAGCCAGGCGGAGGCTGCACGGCGGGGATCGAACCGCTCCAGCAGGAGGCGGCGTCCGAACGGCTCGGCGACATCGAAGATGCTGAACGACGGGTCTAGCGCGGTGACGACGCCCTCCATCGTCAGAAACGTTTTGCCGAGCAGCGTCAAATCCGCCGGGATGCGGATATTGTGCCGGAGCGCCAGGGCGAACAAGTCGTTAACGGCTTCGCCCATGCTGACCTCCTTTAGCGGCACTTTGTAATATTTGTCGCGCATCTCGTCGACATCGGCCCGCAGCTCCTGCAGGTCGGTCTCGTCCGGCACGAGTCCCATCCGGAAAATCGCCCGAATGACGCCGCTCGTGCTCTGATTGCGCAGGGCGATGACGAACGAGGCGAAATGGTGCTTCATCTCCGGGGACAGCTTGCCGACCATGCCGAAGTCGAGGAGCGCCAGCTTGCCGTCCGGCAGCGCCAATACGTTGCCCGGGTGGGGATCGCCGTGGAAGAAACCGTCGATCAGTACTTGATGCAGAATCGCCGTCGCATACCGCTCCGCAAGCAGTTTCCGGTCGCAGCCCGCTTCCAGCAGACGCTGCTGGTCGGACAGCTTGATGCCGTCGACGAATTCCATCGTCAGCACTTTTTTGGAGGAAAGGTTGCGGTACACGCCGGGAATCCGGATATAACGCAGCTTGCTGCATATCGCTGCACATTTCTCCGTATTGCGCGCCTCGGCTTCGTAATCGAGCTCCTTCAGCAAAGCTTTGGCCATCTCCTCCATCATATCCGCGAGCCGGTAAGAACGGGCCCACTCCATCCGGTGCTCTGCCAGCTTGGCAAGCTCCGTCAAAATGTCGAGGTCGGTCTCGATGACCGTCCGGATATTGGGGCGTTGCACTTTGACCGCTACGGCGGCGCCGTCCGGCAGTAAAGCCCGGTATACTTGACCGATCGATGCAGCGGCCATAGGGGTTTCCTCGAATTCGGCAAAAAGCCGGGAGAGCGGGGCTCCGAGCTCTTCCTCGATAATACGGGCCGCCTGCTCGAACGGAAACGGGGCGACCCGGTCCTGAAGCCGTTCCAGCTCGACGATCAGCTCGGGAGGAATCAGGTCGGGACGGGTGCTGGCGATCTGCCCCAGCTTCACGAAGGTCGGCCCGAGCTCTTCGAGAAACAGCCGGATTCGCTCCGAGAGCGTTTTGCCGGGCGACGGCTCCTGAGACTTCCGGCGGAGATACGGCAGCGTTTCCGGCAGCCCCAGCTCTTTGGCCACATAACCGAAGCCGTTGCGAACGAACGCCCTGGCGATTTCCTGGTACCGGTGCAGATGCCTAAGCTTTTTCCCTACGTCCATGCGTTCCCTCCTTCCGATAAACTAAAACGAGCCGTAGGGCGCACAGGAGCAGCCCGCTCCGTCCGGGCTCGTCCGGCTGCGGAGTTGGTCTTGACCGAGCAGCCCGCGCTGCTCAGGTTCATCCGGCCGCGGAATTGCCCGATGCTTGCTGTGTGGATTAATATCCATTACTTTACGGATAAGCCGCCCGGTCTTAAGACAGCTTAAGCTCCAGCGCGTCAAGCCTGCGTTCCAGCCGTTCCAGCTCCTCCTTGGTCGCATATCGGTCTTCTCCGAGCATCGATTGGACGCGGTCCCGAATCATCGAGTCGGCTTTATCCCGCGCTTCCTCGCCTTTCTTCACCAACTCCTCGACGAATTCCTTCGATTCGGCCCGGCTCAGCTCGCCTTTTTTGACCCATTCTTCGGCCAGCTTCTCGATCTGCTCCTTGCTTGCGGCTGCGAGGCCGAACCCCAGGGAAACGGCTTTGTTCAGCATCTCTCTCATAACGATCTTTCTCCTTTGGCTGTAATGTCGATAGATGCGGATAGTATGCCCCTGATCGCTGTAAACTATTTCCTTGTCCTAAGTGCGAAGGAACAGTCAGAAAAAAATGAAATTAAGCATACAAAAATAACCAGTAATATCGTATAATTTACACATCCCCTATAGGAATGAAGGGAGGCTTTACGATGACGCCTTTGGCGGCCAAAATTTTATTGGGCATGACGCTCGTCGCTTTATACTTCATATGGAAAATCGTGTTCAGAGATACGTTAAAGGGCGAAGCGGGCGCTTCGATGATTTTATTCGTCTGTCTCGCTCCGACGGCAGCGATGATCGGCATCGTCCTGCTGCTCTTCTTGGGCAGAATGCTGTATTATTTGATTTCCACCTCTTCCTTGTTCCACTTGTGACGCCTGGCAGCCATACCGCTGCCGTATGCGGACGCGGATAACTAACAATGATAAATCCCGCCAAGGGCTCGGACGGTCGTTCCGTGCCTGGACGGGATTCTTTTTTTTGCCGAAAGGAGAAGGAAGGGAGGGAAGCTGCTTCCTTCGGGTAAACAAATTCTCCGGAAGGTGGGGAGCAAGCTTGTAAGCTTCGAAGCAGCCCGTCCTTCCGGGGAGGTCGTTAGGATGGATTGCGGATATAAGAGAAGCTGCGGGAACCGGAGCCGAGCTCAAAGCGGGTCGTCCCTCCGGCGGCAGACTGGATAGCGGCGCTTCCTGACATTCCGGCCCACGGGATGCCGTTCTCGCTGAGCGTATTCGGCAAAGCGTCCGGCAGGCAGCTCGACTTTGACCGAGTTTGCACGTCAAAGGACCGTCCGGACGGTTTTTCTTACTCTGCCAGAACGTTTAGGTTCTTTACCATGCTAAAGTGAAGGGGAGGGGTTTCCTTCCTTGGCGGTAGTGAACGTATACTCAGGTCCGATGACTAACGAATCGGATCGTGCTTATGGCTGAAAAACGACGTTTTTCCAGACGTAACGAATCGGGGGATCGTTATTGAACCGAAATGTGGAAAAAACGATTCGGTCTGCGGGAATAACCATACAAGAGTTCGTTACAAATTCAAACGTCCGCATTCAGCTCGAATAACGAATGCTGGGTTCGTTAGCCATACCGCCGCATGAAGACAACACGACTGAGGGCGAGCGGCTGGGGCGAAGGTACCCATCCCCTTCCAACGTACAAACGTATGTGTTTTACACGTCAAAGGACCGTCCGGACGCTTTTCCGGACGGCTTTTCTTAATGGACACAGGTTCCGCAAGGCCGTTCATCGTGGCGGGGCAGCTCGGCCTTGCTTGCCTGCTTAGAGGCAAGAGGGGAGCCGGAAAAGAGGCGGAGAGGATAGCAGCGTATTAAGAGCGTATAAGAGCGGATAAGAGCGGATAAGAGGCGGATAAGAGGCGCGGATAAGAGGCAGATAAGAGCGGTTTGCAGCTTTTATTTTGTTCGAAAATCCGCTTGGACCCGGAATAAGAGATGTTTGGAGCTCCTAAGATCGGCGAAAAGGGCTACGGACGCGACCCGTTGGCTGAAATAAGGGGTGCAAACCACCTCTATACGTCGCAATCGACCCCATCTGGTGAAAATAGAGGTCGAAAGACTTTTATTTTGTCATAGAGCCCGTATGCATTACGTTTTCGGCGAAGCGAATGTGACCCGCGGGACCCTAGAGAACAGCCCATCTCTACTGTGTTGCACGCCCACTATTGGGCCCGCTATTGGATTAGCGAACGGCCTGAATTCAGCCAAGGGGCGACCCGCCCGGCTCCAACCGCCGAATACAAAGCAGCGGCCGTGCGGTTGGGCTGTGCAGAGTAAGTAGCTCTCTCCGGCTGCACCGAGCAGGGGGAGCAGCGCTCTCTCCGACTGCCATTGCTTGGGTCTGCCTTCCTTTTGGCTTCTTTGCTTCGCTGTTGAACTTTCTTTGAAAAGGGTGCAACTAAATCTCTCATTGTGTTACGTTATAACATTAGTTTGAGCGAACTTCTTTTTATAAAAATGAAAATATGAAATATCGCGACATTGCTGCAAAAACCGAAAAGACAGCGTTATCCGGCGAATGTGTCTGATGGATGAGGAGCCGTCAGGAAATGAGGCATAAATGAAGATTTACAGCCCTTCCAAAGTCGGATATAATGAAATTGCAGATTATAATGGATACATAGTCTCACAATAAGAGACGATAAAGACTGTTCATCCAGGAGAGGAAACGGATATGACAGAAGCGGATAGGACTGAAACCGATAGGACGTCAGGGGAAACGATCGGTAGAACTTCAAGAGAAACGATCGATAAGACGACAATGGATAAGATCGATAAGAACGCCAGCCGGCCGCTCGTCCGGCAAGCGCCCATACGGCTTGCCATGTTAGGGATGGTCGACGGCAATGGGCACCCGTATTCGTGGAGCGCGATCTTTAACGGGTACGATCCGGAGGAGATGAAGCGATGTCCTTTTCCGGGAATCCCCGCTTATCTGGATAAAGAGCCGAAGCATTCGCTTCGGATCGAAGGAGCGCAAGTGACGCATATCTGGACGGACGACCCGGAGGATGCGGTACGTGTAGCGAAAGCGTCGCTTATTCCGAACGTGGCAAGCCGGCCGGAGGACGTCATCGGCGAGGTGGATGCGGTTATCGTCGCTACGGACAAAGGGCATGAGCACGCCGGGCGGTGCCGTCCGTTCATCGAGGCGGGAATTCCCGTCTTCGTCGATAAGCCGCTTGTGGACAACGAGCAGGACTTGCGTACGTTCGCAAGCTGGATCGGGCAGGGGAAGCCGGTCTTGTCCTCCAGCAGTATGCGCTACAGCAAGGAATTCGCACCGTACCGGGAATCGACGCACAATCTGGGCAAAGTCCGGTTTGCGACCATCACGACTCCAAAATCGTGGGAACGGTACGGCATTCACGCCTTGGAGGCGATCTATCCGATCTTCGGCCCGGGCTTTGTCTCGGTGCGCAATACCGGTACGAAGGAGCGGAACGTCGTGCATATCAAGCACGCCAGCGGAGCCGATATCGTCGTGGCGGCGCATGCCGACATGTACGGATCGTTCGGGCTGCTGCAGCTGTGCGGTACGGCGGAGCATGCGTTTGTCCCGTTTCAGGATACGTTTTATTCGTTCAAGGCGCAGTTGCAAAGCTTTATCGATTACTTACGGACGGGAATACGCCCGTTCCCTTTCTCGGAAACCGCCGAACTGATGAAGATGATTATAGCCGGCATTCGAAGCCGCGAGCAGGACGGACGCGAAATCGCGTTGTCGGAGATCGGTCCTGACTTACACGATCTATAGGAGGAAAAACGATGCCGGAAATGACCTTTTCGATGCGCCCTAGCCGGGTGCTGCAAAAGCTGAGGGCAGGAGAGGTCGCTTATGCGACGAAGCTTAATTTGGGGGATGCCCGGGCGGCGGAAATTGCGGCGATGAGCGGCTTCGACTGCATCTGGACCGATATGGAGCATGTGCCGAACGACTGGTCGGTGATCGAAAAGCAAATTCTCGCAGCGAAGGTGCACGGCGTCGACACGATCGTGCGGGTAGCCCGCGGCGGCTACAGCGATTACATCCGTCCGCTGGAGATGGATGCGGCCGGGATTATGGTGCCGCACATTATGAGCGCAGCCGATGCGAGAGAGGTGATCCGCAGCACGAAGTTCCATCCGCTCGGATTGCGGCCCGTCGACGGGGGCAATGCTGACGGCGGCTACTGTGGCCTTGGGCTTGCCGATTATTTGAAGCAGGCGAACGAGCAGCGGTTCAACCTTTTGCAGATTGAAGATGTGGAGCCTCTGGAAGAGCTTGAAGAGATTATCGCCCTGCCGGGGCTGGACATTATCTTCTTCGGACCCGGCGACTTCAGCCAATCGATCGGGGCGCCCGGTCAGATGAACCATCCGCTGCTGCTGGAGACGCGCAGGCGGATTGCCGAGCTGGCTGTGAAGCACGGCAAAATTGCCGGTACGGTCGGCTCTACGGGCAACGCCGCCGAGCTGACGGCGATGGGGTACCGGTTCATCAGCATCGGCGCGGATGTAGTCGCCCTGATGCAATATTATAAGTCGATCATGGGAGAGCTTCGCAACCAGAAGGTGGAGAACGTCGCAAGCGTGTACGCCGGATTGCCGAAGGAGGCAACGACATGAGTGTTCTGCAATCGTTTTCGCTGGAAGGCAAAGTAGCTCTGGTCACCGGCGGTGCCGGACTATACGGCCGGCAAGTCGCGCTGGCGCTCGCTCAGGCGGGAGCGGCTACGAGTATGACCTCGCGCGACCGCGAACGGCTGCCGGAGCTGAAGGAAAGCTTCGCGGAGGATGGCGTGAGCATCTCCGCCTACTGTCTCGACCAGGAGCAGGAGAAGTCGATCCTGGAGCTGAGAGACAAACTGCTCGCCGATCACGGGCGGATCGATATTCTCGTAAACAATGCGGTAGCCCGTACGATGGGGCACTGGAACGATCCGCTGGAGACATTCGACCAAAGCATGCGGATTAATGCGACGGGTCTGTTCGCCATTACCCGTGCCTTTGGGGACCGGATGGCCGAACAGGGTTCGGGTTCGATCATTAATATCGGCTCGATTCAGGGGATGGTCGGCGCGGACGCTTCGCTTTATAAGGATATGGGCTTCCACGGCTTCGTACCGGACTACTTTTTCCACAAAGGCGGCATGGTTAACTTCACCCGCTTCGCGGCCAGCTATTATGGTCCGAGCAATGTCCGCTGCAACTGCATCAGCCCCGGCGGGCTCGCTTCGCACCGTACGCCGGACGCGTTTATCGAGCGGTACAGCGAGCGGACGATGCTGGGCCGGATGGCGGGCAAGACCGACTTGATGGGCAGCGTCGTTTTTCTCGCTTCGGATGCATCTGCCTATATAACGGGCGTCAACCTGCCGGTTGACGGAGGATATACGGCGAAATAACGCCGGATTGGAAGAGAAAAGCGTGCGGCGGCTGTTAGACGGCGTCAGACACAGATAGACACGGAGGGAAGCCGCGGTCCGCTGGCGAACAAAAAGGAGAATCGCGATGGGGGAAACAAAACGCGTCACCGGCCAGCCGAAGCTGACTCTCGGCACGGTGCAGCTCGGCCTGCCGTATGGTATTCATAACCGCGACGGAATGCCTTCGGAGGAGCGCAGCTTCGGGATTTTGCGGGAAGCCTGGGAGGGCGGCGTCGTCTGCTACGATACGGCAGCTGCTTATGGGCAGTCGGAAGACGTGCTGGGTCGTTTTTTTGAAGGAAAACGTCCTACGATCGTCACGAAAATCCATCTGAATCCCGAGCCCGGAGCAAGCGGCGAACAAATTGGACGGGAGATGCGAAGCTGTATCGAACAATCGCTTTCCCGCCTGCGGATGAATTCGATCCCGGTCGTGATGCTGCACAATACCCGGATCATGGAGCACTTCGGCGATCAAGTGACGGCCGCTTTCCAGACGATGCTGAGCGAAGGGCTGATCGGCCGGGCGGGCATATCCGTCGCTACCAATACGGAGGAAGAGTACCGTTATTTGTCGGTGTATCTGGATCATCCCGCTTATGAAGCGATCCAGCTGCCGATGAGCGTTCTGGACCACCGTCCGGTTGTGAACGGCTGCTTGGGAAGACTTGCCGGAGCGGGGAAGACGGTTTACGTGCGCAGCGTGTTTTTGCAAGGACTTCTTTATATGAAGGAAGACGAAGTGCCGGATCATCTGCACGAAGCCAAGAGCCTGGTCCGGTCGCTGCAGGACCTTTCCGAAAAATACGGTGTATCGATTGCACAAATAGCCGTATCCTACATCCGTGACTTGGAGGGAGTGGACAGTCTCGTCATCGGAGCCGAGACGGAAGATCAGGTCCGGGCCAATCTCGAGCTGGTCGAAGGTCCGGCGCTGCCCGGCCGTTTGCGGGAGGAGATCGCGGAGCGGTTCCGCAGCGTTCCGGAATACGTGGTCACTCCTCCCGTATGGAGGAAGTAGGCCGGAAGGCCGATGAGCGCGATACGGCAAGGTTCGGGTAACCATACGAAAGAAAAGACGGATTGTTCCAGCGTGCAAGCAGCGGGGCAGTCCGTTTTTTATGTCAATTGCCGCAACACGATGCAACGTCCGCCTCTTTCCAGGGAGACTACCTTTTGCGGGCAGTTTTTTGTATAATATAATGTAACGCAATAAGAGACGGTACAAACGGCATTTGAAGCGATGCAGCAATGGAGCTTTGGTACAAGCTGAATCGTATCAAAGCGATCATGGTAACGATGCCGGTACGAGACTAAGGAGACTACGCGATATGGACACGGAACCGAAAAAACCGCAAAAAGACGCCCCTTACTTTATGATCCAGTCCGTCGACCGGACGCTGATGATTTTGCAATGCTTCATCGAGGACCGCCGCCCGCTCGGCGTCAGCGAGATCGCCCGCAAGCTGGAGCTGAACAAAAGCGTGGTGCACCGGCTGATGCTGACGCTGCTGACGCACGGTTATTTGCAGCAACTCAAAAATACCGATAAATATATGATCGGGCCGAAGGCGTTCGAGCTGGGATCGGTATTTACGAATTCGACGAATCTGGTCGATGAAGGGAAGAAAGTGCTGATCGAGCTGGTGGACCGGATCGGGTTTACCGCTCATTTGGCCATTCTCGAAAAAGACTCCGTGCTGTATCTGGTTAATGTAGAGCCGGATCATATGAAATATTTGTTCGGAGCGATCGGGCAGCGCAGACCCGTCTACAATACGGCGCTCGGCAAATGCTTGACGGCGTGGCTGCCCGAGCAGCAACTGGACAAGGTGATGGAAGGGTGCAAGTTCGAGAAGCTGACGGATCATACGATTACGTCCATGGACGCATTCCGCAAAGAGCTGGAGCGGGTACGTCAGATAGGCTTCGCGGTCGACAACGAGGAATCGAGCTACGGAGTCCGCTGCTTCGCCGCGCCGATCCGCAATAAAGACGGCGATGTGATCGCCGCCATCAGCACGAGCGGGTACGGCATCGCAGAGGAGAAAATTAACGAGCTCGGCATTACGGTTAAAAGTCTGGCTTCCCAGCTGTCCCGGCGTATCGGATATTTCGATAACTAGGACAGCCTAAGCCTTGGATGCGAGTACGAGCGGACGGTAGGTTGGAGAGTGCCGGCACGCCGATTTCAGGACGCTGGACCGGCTTTGAAGCTGCAGCACGCCCACCAACCACAAACAAGCGACTCCGCCTTAGCCGGCCGGGTCGCTTGTCTGATTTTTTTCTTATATTCCGTACGTCCGATCGATGACAGCTCCGCCCAAGCACACATCCCCATCGTAGAAAACGACGGCTTGTCCCGGCGTAACCGCCTTCTGCGGTTTGTCGAACTCGACCTCGCAGCGGCCTTCGCTCAGGAAGCGGACCGCCACGCCCTGATCGGGCTGGCGATACCGGAACTTCGCGGTACAGGGGAGCGGAGCGTCCGGGAGGACCGGATGAATCCAGTTCAGGTCGGTCGCGGTAAGCCCCTTCGCGTACAGATGCGGGTCGGTCTCGCCCTGCACGACGTACAGCACGTTGCTCTCGAGGTCTTTGCCCGCTACGAACCAGGGCTCGCCCGTGCCCGATCCGCCGATGCCAAGTCCTTGCCGCTGCCCGAGCGTGTAATACATCAGACCGTCGTGGCGGCCTTTCACCTCGCCGTCGTACGTGCGGATCTCCCCCGGCTTCGCCGGCAAGTATTGGCTCAGAAACTCCTTGAAGTTGCGCTCCCCGATGAAGCATACGCCGGTGCTGTCCTTTTTCTTGGCGGTGGCGAGCCCGGCCTCAAGCGCGATTTCCCGTACTTTCGGCTTCGGGAGATGCCCGATCGGGAACATCGCTTTGGAGAGCTGCTCCTGATTCAGAGCGTTCAGGAAGTATGTCTGATCCTTGTTCGCATCGACGCCCCGGAGCAGCCGGTAAGCTCCGTCCTTGCTCTCCACTCTCGCATAATGCCCGGTGGCCAAATAGTCGGCGCCGAGCGCAATCGCTTTTTGCAGAAATTCGCCGAACTTGATTTCCCGGTTGCACATGACGTCGGGATTGGGCGTCCGGCCTTTGCGGTATTCATCGAGAAAATATTGGAACACTTTCTCCGAATACTGCTTCTCGAAGTTGACCGTATAAAACGGAATATCGATCTGGGCGCATACGCGGCGCACGTCCTCGGCGTCTTCTTCTGCGGTGCAGTGGCCGAACTCGTCGGTGTCGTCCCAGTTTTTCATAAAGATTCCGATCACGTCATAGCCTTGCTGTTTCAGCAGCAGCGCCGTAACGGACGAATCGACTCCGCCGGACATGCCGACGACGACTCTAGTATTTGCATGATTCGTAGCCATGTTGCCCTACCTCTTTCTATAAGCAAATAGGCGCGCTGCGATCGAGGAACCGCTAGTCACCCGGATGTTCTCCTATATTACCACACAAAAGCGGTTAATTCGAAGAGGGATGACAATTCGCTTCATGAGAGCGTTTCGTTTTGCCGACAAATTCGATCGAAATTAAAAACTTTTCATGAAGATGTCAAGGTTTTCGATACCATAACCGTTCTTTATATGTTAACATATAAATGATATTCGCATCATTATGCAAGTTTTTTCCAAAGATTCGGCCAGCAGAAGCGTTAAGCGGCTTCCTGAACCGGCGGCGCAGCGCCGCATTTCCCCGGTCGTTCATCGTGGAATGACGACAATTCTCGTTTTTCCTCCTTTTCTTTAGATTAACACGTAAATCCAGTCCAATTATTGGCTATGCTATAATTCGGAAGCAATTTCCTTCTTGCAGCTGTTATTTACATAGTTGCTGGGCTAAGCACGTTTCCTTACGAAAGGCACGGAAAGACGATTATCCGGATTGCCGAATAAGCAGGGGACTAACAACCGACGAATGAGGTGTCACCTTGAAAATATCGACGAAAGGCCGATACGGGCTCACCATCATGATGGAACTAGCCACCAGATTCGGCGAAGGACCTACATCTTTGAAAAGTATAGCGGAGAAGCATCAGCTGTCCGAGCATTACCTGGAGCAACTGATCGCGCCGCTTCGCAACGCCGGATTGGTGAAAAGCATCCGGGGCGCATACGGAGGGTACAATTTGTCGCGGATGCCGGATGAAATAACGGCGGGCGATATCATTCGCGTGTTGGAGGGGCCGATCAGTCCCGTCGATTTTACGGATGAGGACGATCCGGCGAAGCGGGATTTGTGGATCCGGATCAAAAACAGCATCGCCGAAGTGCTGGATTCGACCACGCTTGCCAGCTTGATTACGTTCCAGGACGAAGGCAAAAACGAAAATTACATGTTTTATATTTGATCAGGTGACCGTCCGATGAGTCCGATTTATCTCGATCATGCAGCTACAACTCCGGTTCGGCCGGAAGTGCTGGAAGCGATGCTTCCTTATTATAGGGAAACGTTCGGCAACCCTTCCAGCCTTCATTCCTTCGGCCGGGAGAGCCGGATCGCCATAAGCCGTTCCCGCGATTCGATCGCGAGGCAGCTCGTCTGCTCGCCTGCCGAGCTGTTATTTACAGGCGGCGGAACCGAAAGCGACAATACGGCGTTGTTCGGGGCGGCCGAGCAGTACGGGACGAACCGCAAACATATTATCACTTCACAGGTCGAGCATCATGCCGTCCTGCACGCCTGCGAACAGCTTGAGCGTAAAGGTTACGAGGTAACGTATATACCGGTCGACGAATCCGGACAGATCCGTCTGGAGGAGCTGATTGCGGCGATCAGGCCCGATACGTTTCTGATCAGTATCATGTATGGCAATAACGAAGTCGGAACGCTTCAGCCGATTCGCGAGATCGGGATGATTGCCCGCGAGCGGGGAATCATATTCCATGTCGATGCGGTGCAGGCGCTAGGGCTGATGCCGCTGGACCTGTCCGATCTGCCGGTCGATCTGATGAGTTTCACTGCCCACAAAATTTATGGCCCAAAAGGGGTAGGCGCGCTGTACGTGTCCAAGCGGACGACGATCGCCCCTCTGCTGGTAGGCGGCTCTCAGGAGCGCAAACGGCGGGCGGGCACGGAAAACGTAGCCGGCATCGCCGGCTTTGCCAAAGCGGTGGAGCTTGCGGTGCGGGAGCAGGAGAGCAACTTGCAACACGTCAGCCGCTTGCGGGCGCAAATGATCGAAATTTTGCGTTCGGAGCTCGGGAACGACGGCTTTATTGTAAACGGCCACGCTACTGAACGATTGCCCCACATTCTTAATGTAAGCTTCCCCGGTGCCGATACCGAAACGATGCTGATGAGCCTGGATCTGGAAGGGATCGCGGCAGCTAGCGGTTCGGCCTGCACGTCAGGCTCCCTGGAGCTTTCGCACGTCCTTCGAGCGATGCGCCTTCCGGAAGAAGTCAAACGTTCCGCAATCCGGTTTAGCTTCGGATTCTCGCAAAATATTGAACAAATCCGCGCCGCAGCGTTAAAAGTTGCAACCATTTCGCGGCGAATTCGTAATAGTTTGTAAGGCAACTGATCCCCCGTATAGTATGCTAGGAGGTGGGAAGGCGGCGATTGACTGTGCCGCTCCGATACAATGACCGACATCAGGAATAGACGTTCTCGACTGCAGCTTAGAATACGGGTAGCCTAGGACAACCTGCACTTTATGGAATGAAATTCCGAAGGTGCGTGCATGATATATGTATGCTTTTAGCCGGTTTTGCCGCACAAGGAGATCCCCTGGTCCCCTTTAGGTAAAGCTTAGTGGATGGTGACGAAGCCAGCTTTAATTTCAGGAGGGCACCACCTTGAGAAGAGCAAAAGACATCATGGGGCTTCCCGTACTCGATATCGAAGCGGGTAAGCAATTAGGCACAGCAAAAGATTTCCTGATCGATCGCGACTGGAATCTTCAAGGTGTACTGCTGGAATCGAAAAATTGGTTTGCTTCTCCCCGCTACATCGGATGGGAAGACATCGTATCGATCGGGACGGACGCTGTCACCGTGAAGGACGAGCAGGCTGTCCGCAGTATGGACGACTCCGGGTCCGAATGGGTCGCTTTGCTGGACGGCGGCTTCAAATTGAAGGGCTTGCCGGTCATCACGCTGGACGGGGAAAATCTCGGTTTGGTGGAAGATGTTTACTTTGGAGAAAAAATGGATAAAAAGATAGTAGGTTATGAGTTGTCCGACGGTTTCATATCCGACATCAAAGAAGGGCGCAAGTGGCTGCCTTCTCCGCAATCGGCTACGATCGGGGAAGACGCTGTGATGGTGCCGGTCGGCTGCGTCGCACAAGAAACGCCATCATTTCATGAAATAGGGTGAGTATAATGCTGAGATGTCCGAACTGCAATTCAAAGGATATAGGGAAAATCGGCTCCCATCAGTTTTATTGCTGGAGCTGCTTTATCGAATTAACGGTAAACGGAGACAAAATGTCCGTCTATCAGGTAGAGGAAGACGGCACGTTGAGTTCGCTGGATGACTTGTTCTTCGAGGAAGAAATGCCTGAAGTTCACGCTAACTAATCGCCGGCTGCACGCCGCACAGAAACAACCCGTCCTTGCCGGACGGGTTTCTTGCATCTATACCGCCTTCGGCCGCCCATCGGGCGGTTTTTTCTTTTGAATGAAGTGGACGGGGTTGTACATATACTGTAACGAGGAAAGGGGGCGCCAGCGGTGGATAAGTTTATGAAGAGCCGGACATTCGTCACTATGGTATACGTGCTGCTTGGACTGATCATTTTGTTTTTGCTGCAGCAGATCAAACCGATCCTGTCGACCGCATTCGGGTTTTTAAAAGCGGTGCTGGCACCGTTCGTCATAGCGTTGATTATCTCTTACGTCCTGAATCCGATCGTCCGGCTGCTGAACGAACGAAAAGTGCCGCGTACAGCCGCAGTTTTACTCATCTACGCCGTGTTTATTACATCTGTCGTCGTCGTCGTGATGAATCTGACCCCGATGTTCGTCAAGCAGCTTGGCGAGCTGAACGAGCATATGCCGGAGCTGACCGTCCGTGCGCAAGGGTTGTTCGACGGTTTGAACGAAAACCGTCTGGTGCCCGAGAGCGTCCGCAACGGCATCAACAACGCGCTGTTAAAAGCGGAGGATGCGCTGTCGACCTTTATATCGAACCTGGTCAATGGCATCGGCAGCACGATCAATACGCTGATGGTCGCTTTTATCGTCCCGTTCCTGGCCTTTTATATCCTCAAGGATTATCAACTGATCGAGAAAACCGTACTCGCCACCGTCCCGCGCACCCACCGCAAAAACGCGATCAAGCTGGTGATCGATATCGATACCGCTCTGGGCAATTACATACGGGGCCAGTTTCTCGTCTGCCTGCTCGTAGGTCTGTTCGCTTATCTCGGCTATTGGCTGATCGGAATGCCGTACGCGCTGCTGCTGGCCAGCATCGTGGCGGTATTTAACATTATTCCGTATCTCGGCCCTTTTTTCGGTGCGGCGCCGGCGATCATTATGGCCTCCACCGTATCGCTGAAAATGGTGCTGTTCGTTGTCCTGGTCAATTTTATCGTGCAAATACTGGAAGGAAATGTAATATCCCCGCAAGTCGTAGGGCGCACGCTGCATCTCCATCCGCTGCTGATCATCTTCGCGCTGCTCGTCGGAGGCAAGCTCGCCGGGATTATCGGCCTTATATTGGCCGTCCCGGTATTTGCCGTCCTGAAGGTGATCGTTCAGCACATCTTTATTTATTACCTGCAGCGCAAGCCCACGACGTAGCTTCGCGTAACGCCCTTATGCGGTGTCGGCTGCTGTTGCTGCTGCAATCAGGTGCGGAGCGCATATGCGGCATACAGCTCAGGACGGCGGTCCCGGAACGGAGCCACGCCCCCCTGGGTCCGGTTTTCCGTCAGCAGACGAAGATCGGCATCGCCGTAGACGAGACCGCCGCGGTTGCCGGAGCCGACCGCCAATATGCCGTCCGGAGGAAACGGTCTGTCACACGGAGCGAATACGCCTGCACGCGAGAAGCCGACATCGACCTGTTCGACGCCGGCCATGCTGCCGACCAGTCCGCTTATCGCGACGTACAGCTGATTTTCGATCGCTCTCGCCTGGCTGCAGTTGCGCACCCGCCAATATCCCGCCGCCGCATCCGTATAGGAAGGGCAGAGAATGATGTCCGCTCCCCGATCAGCTACAATGCGCGAGCCTTCGGGGAATTCGATGTCATAGCAGATCTGAATCGCAATCTTGCCGATTTCGGTATCGTGAACTTCATATTGGTCGCCGGGCAGCAAGGGCCACGCGCGCTGCTCCTCGGGCGTCAGATGGTTCTTTTTGTGCCGCTCGACCCGCCCGTCGGGGAAAAATAGAAACGCCTCGTTATAATACGCCTTGACTTCCGGGCCGGGGGCGGCAGACGACCCTTCCCGGTGAATATGCGTGCCCGCCAGGATCATCATCCCGCTCTCGCGGCTTAAATCTGTGAACCGGGTCATATATTCGTCCGTCCGGGCGTGCAAATATTCGCATGCTTCGGCGTTGGTCATCGCAGGGGCGAGGGACAGCAAGTGTCCGGTCAAATATTCGGGAAATACGATCAGCTTCGCCTGCTCGTCGCCGGCCTTAGTTATATAACGGCGGACATTCGCCCAGAACGCTTCACCGGAACGAAGTCTGGATAGGCCGTACTGGACGGCCGCGATGCGGTTTGTTGGCAACATGGTTGTTCCTCCTAGTCGGTGAGCTGCGGGTTTCTCCATTCAACCAGCACGGCTTTGTTCAGAGACTCTTCGTCCTCCAGATAACCGTCCAGCACTTGAACGGGTTTCAGCCCCTGGCGGATCATGAACGAGAGGACCAGATCCTTCCGCTCTCCTGCGGCGACTTGCCGGACGTAGTCCTCGGCGCTCATCGTATCCGCAACTTCGTGGTAGCCGGGAATTCGGCAGCCGGCCATAAACCGTTTCAGCCCGGAGCGGACGACAAGCGCTTTACGCGCCTCGTACAAGGCCGCCGCAACGCCCCGCGAACGGAAGGACGGCCTGACGCAAAGGTCGATTCCGTACAGGCTGTCGCCTTCGGGATTGTGGCTCCCGCGGATGTAGCCGTTATCGGATACTTCCTCCCACGTGTGGGGCTCGCCGGTAAATTGGACGAGCAGCGATGTCGAGGAACCGGCGACCTCGTCGTCGCATATTGCCACCATCGCACCGTCCGGGTACGTGGCGGCATGAGCGGCGATCTGCTCGGGTTTCCACCACAGCTCCTCCGGAAAAGGGGGAGGGAACGCCTCGCGCTGGACCGTCAGCAAATCTTCATAATCGTTTATCGTATAAGTGCGAACCGAGATCGACATCCACGAACTCCTCCTTGTATCAGCGCAATTAACGAGCAACGGAGTATTTCTAAAATAAAGCCTGGATTGACCTTAGCGGGTCGGTGACGAGCAGGTAAGCGACTCCGCCGCATTCGCGGAGCGTATAGTAGGCCAGCTTGTGCGGCCGGAGCTGCACCGGTTCGACCGTGGACGGGATGCCGAGCATCTCTGCCATCATATCGGCGCGGAATGCGTGAAATCCGTGCGTGACCAGAATCGCCGTGCGCAGGTTATGCTCGTCCATCAGTTTGCGGCTGTTTTGCAAATTTTCATAGGTGCTGCGGGACTGATCCTCTACGAGGATGGCGCTTGCAGGAATACCCTGCTGGACTAAATATTTTTTCATTGTCGCCGCTTCCGACGGCTCGCCGGGCAGGCCGATTCCGCCTGTTGTTATGATGCGTGCAGCTTTTTTCTCATTCCAAAGGGCGACGGCGACGTCGAGCCGCTCTTTGAGGGCCGGACTCGGCTTGCCGTTCCAGACGGCTGCTCCCAAGATGATCATCGTGTCGCTGTTTGCCCCTGCGGACGTTTTCCAAGTATGCAGAATGAGCCAGCTCATCCCGCCGAAATAAAGCGTGACCGCAAGCACGACCGACAGCAGCAGCCGGAGTATATATCGGAGCGGGTTCCGTTTACGCTTAGGTATCCTCATTTCATATCCCCGCCATTGTCATAAGTATGTCTATTATACCCGGATTCGCCCCTGATCTAAAGTCCGGGAGGATGCTTATGCGGGGCCTGTGCAAGAAAAAGCGATTTTGTGTCGAAATTGTGAAACTCGAGTCGCTGAACCACGTATTACATAGTGAACTTACAGCATTGTTCAATATATGGGAAATGCTTGCAGAACTACAGGTGTTGTTTAGCTAGCTACGGTTAGATGGCACCGGCGCGGGGAGGGATCGGATGTGGAGCAACTGTTTTGGGCTTGTTTGGCTGGAGGAGCCTTGTTCGCCCTAGTAACCGTCATCTTCGGAGACCTGATCAGCAACGCGATCGACGGGGTGCTTGATTTCCTGTCGGTCGACGGCTTGTGGAAGATTCGCCCGATGGTGCTCGTTAGCTGGATTACTTCATTTGGCGGGGCCGGACTTTTACTTGCTCATTACACCGCACTCGGGTCGCTATGGGTAGTCGTTATCGCGCTGGCAGCCGCAACCGGTCTGAGCATTCTGGTCTTCGTCGCTTATGTCCGGCCGATGGAAAACAGCGAAAACTCCACAGCCTTCTCGATCCGCGAGCTGTCCGGTCTTATCGGCGAAGTGCTTGTGCCGATCCCGCCAAGAGGATACGGCGAAGTGCTGCTAAAGGTAGGCGCCGGACGGACCAACCAGATCGCAGCCAGCTTCGACGGGAATACGCTTGCGGCCGGGGAAAGGGTAGTCGTCGTTGAGGTCCGGGACGATACGTTGTTCGTATCCCGGCTGGACGATGCGCTCAATGGGGAATAACCCGTAATCAGAGAGGAGAGATTGGATGGAATTTTCAGAAGCTTTGGTCATTCCGGCGATAGTCATCGGCGTAATTGTCGTGCTCGGGCTGGCGTTTTGGGCCAGGTACAAGACGGTTAGCCCGGATGAGGCGATGATTGTAACGGGATCGTTTTTGGGAAGCAAAAATGTTAAGCATATAATATCCCTTGTGTGAAGCTATAAATGGGAGTTTTGTGGGTGAATTACCCACAGATTACCCACGTATTACTTTTTTATGATTGCATGACCTTTTCGAACCGGTCAGGGGCCGCTGTACGCTGTCCTTTTGTTACATGAAGATATATGCGGCGAGTAATCTCATCGTTCTTATGACCGATCCTCTCTTGAATTACTGGAAGTTCTACGCCCGCCTCGGCCAAAAGCGAAACGTGTGTGTGTCGCAAACTATGAAGGGTTAGCGTAACTGGGAGTTTTGCTAGATCTAGCAAGACCTTCATACGATTTAAGAGCCGACCTGCGTCAGCTGGGCAACCTGGGTACTTCAAAGTCCAAAAAACAAAATTGTCATCACAGAATAACTCATGGTCACGCTTATACTGATCTTGCCAATCTTTTTGGCTCTCGAAAGCCAAAACAGCAGTATCCCCAATTGTTACTTTGCGGATGGATGATTTGTTTTTTGGCGGTCCAAGTAGATACACGCCATTTTTACTGCGATTGACAAGGGTTTTGGTTACCGATATTACTCGCTGCTTATTGTCGATGTCGCTCCACTTTAATGCTAGTAGTTCACCGATCCGTAGACCTGTAAAAGCCAGCAGCGTAAAAAGGTTATGCTCTTGCGGGCGCCCCCGGAAACGAACGATTTGTAAAAAGTGTTTGAGTTGATGTTTTTCTAGAAACTTAGGTAATTCGTCACCGGCTGATTCAATTTGCTCTAGCGTTAACTTAAATGCAGGAAGAATAGCTCCGTCTGCTGGACTCTCTCCGATTATCTTTTTTCGTACAGCGTCAGCGAACATCATACGAGCGGCGCTGTGGTACTCTGTTATCGTCCCCTTCTCACACCCGTCACGTCTCATCTTATTAAGCCATTTCTGATAATCATCTCCGGATATGTCCTTCATTTTGGTAAACTCGCCGATCTGCTTTTTTAGCGAGTTGAGAGCAGATCGTTTCGACTTATAAGTTCTAACTCTTGCTTCTCGTTCTGTCTTATAATCTTCCAGCCACCGCTCACACCATTGTTCCAGAGTAAAATTCTTTGCATCTACCAATTTTCCTTTTAATTGATCCGCCTTAATAAGTATCCCGGCATCGTATGCGGCTTGGGCCGTTGGATAGGACTCCGTCTCTTTCTGCTTACGAGTCCGTTTCCCATCCTTTACGACTTCAACACTATACCGGTAGGTATATCGCCCGTCTCGCTCCCTCACACCCGGAGGGAGCTTTTTCTTTTTGTCTGGCTTGCTCCCGGTACTCTTCTTCGTCACTTCCTTCACCTCTAATCACGAACGTATGTTCTATTTTTATGTATGGTAAACAGCCTTGCGGCTGGAAAGCGCAAAGTGGTATGTATCGGGTTATCGCATTCCTGGAAGCTCAAGAGGGGGTGTAAAACTGATGCATCTCTTCCGGAACGCCACACCGAGCCAAAAACCAATTCAAGGGTTCTTCTGGATCGGGCAATGTTCCTTCGATAAGTAAATGCACCGCGAACTGATTGGCTTGCCGCTCATACTTACCTGGGCGTAAGAGGGTTTCTCGGTCAATGAAGTAATAGCCTAGACCTTTATGTAGTAGGAGATGCCCAAGCTCATGAGCACATACGAGTCGCTGCTCTTCCTCGGAGAGATCGCGGTTAATAGCAATGAACTTCCTTCTTAGTGTTCTGAGTGCGAAGCCGCGACAATGCTCGTCCAATTCTACAAACCAGATTGAGATATTCAAATATTCCGCTAACTCAAAGGGGTCATTCGTTTTGTATTTTCGGAACAACCTTCGAATAATGCGTGAAAAATGCACCTGATCCTCTCCCAAAGATCATTTTTCTTTTTTCTTTCGCTTGTTTTGTTTCTTTGCATCCCAAAACATAGCTTCGACGTATCCTAATATCCGTTGTTTCGATTCTTCGCTCATAGGAACGCCATCGAACATAATATCGGCATCGTCGACCAAGAACTTTTTGAAGTCCCGCTTGTCTTTTGCTGTAGCCCACTCAGGGGCTGGGCGTTCTTCCTTATCTATGAAGTAGTCCACCGGTTTTCCAAAGTAGTCTGCGATCTGTTGAAGCGAATCTATTTGAGGGTTCTTAGTTGTTCCATCAAGAATTTTGGTTAGCGTAGTGTAGGGTACTTTCGATTCTTTAGCTAGTCTGTATTTTGTAATGTCTCTTTCAGCCATAAGATTAAGAATTTTATCCGCTATTTCCACTTTCTAGACCTCCACTATATCCGTTTAGGGTTATATCCTAACAAGGTAATAATATTATGAAATTCGGTGATATGTCAAGATATCTAGAAAAAAAAAGAGGAAACATATGTTTTCATTACCGAAAACGGTAGTAATCGAGTTTTACAGTGACCGCAAAGGGTGATAACCTTAATTCCAGAAGGGAGGCGGGAACACAATGGGCGCAAGCATTCAGAAGAACGTGCAACGCTTAATCGAGCAAAAGGGATGGACGATTTACCGGCTTAGCAAGCGGAGTGGCGTATCGCTCACCGTCCTTTACAGTCTCGGCGATAAGAAGCAAGGGCCGAACGCCGAAACGCTTCTAAAGTTATCCGAAGCGCTCGAAGTGCCAATCGACGAAATTGTGAAAGGAGAAAAAGACGCCAAATGATCGAAAACAAACAGCTCGTATCCAATGATCTACTGCCTGTGTACCGAATCACGGACACCGGCGAGCAAGTCGTCGACGCTCGCGAGCTTCACGGATTTTTGAACGTCTCGTCGAAGTTTGCTGACTGGATTAAAAATCGAATTGAGAAGTTCGGATTCGTTGAGGGAGAAGACTTTTCGGCGGTTTCTAAAATTTTAGAAAACGGCGGACGTTCCTTAGAATACGTCCTCAAGCTCGACATGGCGAAGGAATTGGCGATGGTCGAAAACAACGAATTGGGCCGGAAGGCGCGGCGGTACTTCATTGAAGTAGAGAAAAGACTCCGACAGCCGGCGCGCGTACCACTTGCCGACGAACACGACCAAATCACCCGGCTCCTGCAAATGCTTCGGATGTCTGAGCGCGAAAAGCTGTTCAGCCCGGAGACGGATCAGGCGCTGCGGGTGCAGATCGCGGAACTAGTTTTGAGGGAGCCGGGCAGGTTGTCCAATGCTCAGAAAACGGAAAAATCCGTTCTCATGATCGACACGGACTACACCGGCCGCTGGTACTCGACGAAAGAGATAGCCGTAATAGCTGGCGTAACGGTCCATTTGATCGCCAAGCTTGCCAGTGAACACAATTTACGAACCGACGAATACAGCCGGGAGCGCCCTAATAGCGTGCGGCGGAGTACCGGGCTGATCCAGATTCAATATAACGAAACTGGTAAGAATCGTTTGGTGCAATTGGCTAAAGAGCGGATCAACGCCGGGTACGTGCCAAACATCAAGCAGAAGTGGCGTCGGACCCGTCGGACCCGTCGACCTTTGAAAACTGAATAGGAAAGGCGGGGAAGTCAATGGCAGAATTGCCTCCGATCTTAACGATCAAAGACGCTGCCCAATATCTGCGGCGCTGTACAAAGACGGTGGAACGGCGGATCCGGTTTGGGCAAATCAAGAGTTACAAGGAAGGCCGGGAACACCGCATTCGCCGGGAATGGCTGCTGGAGTATGAGGAGTCCTTGATAAGGAAAGGGGAAGCCCTATGACCCAACAAGAGCGCTTGATCAACGTATGTAAGCTGCTGGAGCTGGCCGATTTTGCAAGTCCGCAAGTGGCCCGGATCGCCCGAAAGGTAGCTAGGGCGCAAATAGAGCGATATAAGTCGCTTAAGGTAGGCGTTACACTATGAGCACCGTCGACAAGCGGCTGCTGGAGATCGTCGGCGCCATGCTCGAGAGGGAGCTTACCGAAGCGGAGGCTCAAGAGCTGCGCGAGTCGCACCGGTTTATCGTGTACCGGGAGTGGCGGTACGCGGCGGTTCTGAACAAACTCCACTTGGCCAGGCAAACGAAGGATTGGGCTTGGTTCGAGCAGCTGATGCCCGAGTACGACAAGGTAATGAAGCTGTATTGAGGGGGAGGTGAAACAGCAAATGGCAACATTCGGAGATGTACTTCGAGTAGCAATAGAACGCGGCGAAATCAGGATCCAGCAGGTATGTGGGAGGGTGATGGAGGTTAGCCGCGCGAACAAGAGACGACCGGCCTTCATCAAGATAGCCACTACGGAAGAAACAGTCAGCAACTATTTTAGTAAGCCGAAAGAAGCAGGCTTCCTGATCCATATTGACGGCGATCTGCTGAATAGCATAGCCAAGGAGATCGACGATAAGGCTCGTGAAGGGGGTGAACCTTCACCGTGAACGATGATATTCATTTCGAAAAGGAACTGGTCATCGCTGAGTGTCAGCGCATTATCGATTTGCTTTCCAAAGGCAATCTGCTTCGTGAACACAATTGGGGCCCTACTCCCAGAGATTTATCTGAGCTGCGACGCAAGATGCGTGAATTACGCCGAGATACGATCCGGTTGGAGAAGCAGCTATATAACAGGAGGTGAAACAGCAAATGCGCGAGGCGCAACAAACCGTGAAATGGATTGCCGATGCTTGTGACGGCGACCGCCAAGACGAGGCCCGGGTGATTCCGATCGGGGAAGCGATTGAGGACTACGAAGTGTTTTACGGGGAAAGCGAAAACGCCGCCTTGTCCCGAGGCGACGTAATCAGTAAGCCCACAATAAATTCACCACTTTAATCGTACCAGTCCCGGTGCGATTGCGCAAGGAGGAACGTATGTGCTATGAGCAAAGTCGCTATTTATCTACTTCTTCCTGAGTGCGATGTTTGCGGCCAAGAGGCCGACCCAAAGTTATTGAAAGAATGGAACGGCATTATAGCTTGTAACTATTGTATCCGCGAATTAAATGAGGAGGCTATCATCCATGCCAGTACAAATCACGATTAACGGCGCTGACGCCGCTGAATCTCTACGCGAATTATCCGCTTTGGCGGTAGGCCTGACGGGTGCTCCAGCAATCACCCCGGCTCCTGTAAAGGAAACGGAAGCTCCGAAGCAAACCCGGCGCACGAAGAAAGAAGAGCCGGCCGTCGAAAAGAACGATCCGGTTGAAGAGGAGCCGGCTGCCCAGCCTGCTGCTGATGATGCTGATGACGGCGACGACGGGGGTGAACCAATCCCGACGGACGTGGAGCTGCGTGCCAAGGCTCAGGAAGTAGGGAAGAAGGCGGGAAAGGAGAAGGTCAAGGCTCTTCTGGATGAGTATGAGAGCTCTAACATCACAGGTATTCCGGAGAATAAAAGGGCTGCCTTCATGCGCGATCTGGAGGCGCTGCTATGAGCCAGCAGGCACACGCTGAACGGGCTCACGCCCTGTTGGGTGCATCCAAGGCGGAGCAGTGGATCAACTGCCCGCCGAGCGCCCGGCTGCAGGAAAGTGTACCAGACAAACGCAGCAGCTACGCCGACGAGGGGACGGCTGCACACGAGCTCTCCGAGATCAAGCTGCGCGGGCGCATCCTCCCATGCGACTCCAAAGAACGCAAGAAGCTTGATGCAGCTCTTGAGTATCTAAAGCAAAATCCGCTTTATGATGCGGAGATGGAGAATGCCATCCAGGAGTATGTCGAGATCGTCGAAGAACGCTTTATGGCTGCCAAGGCTCGGAGTTCCGACGCTATCGTGCTTTTAGAGGAACGGCTGGACTTTTCTGAGTGGGTGCCTAACGGCTACGGCACAGGTGACGTCGTCCTGATCGCTGACGGAGTGATGGAGATTGTGGACCTAAAATTTGGAAAAGGCGTGCCGGTCAGCGCGATCAGCAACCCTCAGATGCGGCTTTATGCCCTTGGGGCGTTGGATGGATTCGGATTCCTGTACGACATCCGCGAGGTCCACATGACCATCGTGCAGCCCCGGCTCGACAGCGTAAGCACCGACATAATGAAAGTTGAAGAGCTGCTGGAGTGGGCAGAGACAGTCGTCAAGCCGGCGGCCGCGCTGGCCGATGCGGGCGAAGGGGAGTTCAAGCCGGGTGACCATTGCCGCTGGTGCAAAGTTAAGGCGACCTGCCGGGCTCGTGCTGACGAGAACATGAAGGCTCTCCAGTATGAGTTTCAGGACCCGGCGCTGCTGTCCCTCGAGGAGGTCGGCTCGATCCTTTACGTGGCCGAGAAGCTGGCGGCGTGGGCGAAGGACATCGGGGAGTACGCCTTTGAACAGGCCAAAGCTGGTAAACGTATCCCTTCGTGGAAGCTGGTCGAAGGCCGGAGCAATCGGGCCATTACGGACAAGGGTGCTGCTTGGAAGGTACTAGAGAACGCCGAAATCAACGGGGAGAAGCTCGATAAGGACAAGTTCCTTAAGCCGCAGGAACTGCTTGGCATTGGCGAGCTGGAGAAGCGAATCGGTAAGAAGGAACTGACCGGGTTAATCGGGGATCTGATCGTCAAGCCTGCCGGGAAACCGACACTTGTTCCGGAGACGGACCCGCGCGCAGAGCTGAATAGCATTGAATCTGATTTTGAAAACATCGACATGGAGGATTGATCAAATATGGCAATCGATAATCAAGCAACCAAAGTAATCACAGGTAAAGTACGGCTCTCGTACTGCAATATTTTTGAAGCACGGGCAGATGATCAAGGCGTCGAGAAGTACAGCACGGCCATTTTGATCCCGAAGTCGGATAAAGAAACGCTTCGCAAAATCAAAGCAGCCGTCGACGCGGCGAAGGAGCTCGGTAAGAGCAAGTGGGGCGGTAAGATCCCGACGAACTGCAAGACACCTCTGCGGGATGGCGACGATGAGCGCCCAGATGATGAAGTGTATGCCGGCCACTACTTCTTGAATGCAACGAGCAAGAACAAGCCGGGGATCGCGAAGCCGATCGGCAAGGGCGCGGACGGCAAGACCAAGTTCCAGGAGATCACGGACACGACGGAAGTCTATTCCGGCTGCTATGCCAAAGTGTCGCTTAACTTTTACCCGTTCGATGCGAAGGGGAACCGCGGCGTCGCGGCTGGCTTGAATAACGTGGTGAAAGTGCAGGACGGTGACTTCCTGGGCGGCCGGAGCAATGTTAACGATGATTTCGCCGAAGAGGATTTCGATGTCGATGTGGACGGCGACGATGACGATTTCATGAACTAATTCGATATAAGGGATTCGGCAACGGGTCCCTTTTCCTATCTAAATACTAGGGAGGATGAACCCCATGCTAAGGTGGAATTCAAAACCGGGCTGTCGGGCAGCTTTGGAAGATACAGAAGCGGTAATGGAGCGGATCTTTTCGAATAAAGAACGCGACTTGTTCGAATATGCGTACAGAAAAGGGTACGACAAGAACTTAACCAACATCACAACGCTAGTGAAGGAAGCCCACCAGAACGCTATCGATAAAGGCTGGTACGATGAGCCGCGAAGCTTCGGCGAGGATATCGCCCTTATGCATTCGGAACTGTCGGAGGCGCTGGAGGACCACCGGAACGGCCGGGGTTTCACGGAAATCTATTACGAAGGTGAGAAGCCTTGCGGTATTCCGACTGAGCTGGCGGACGTCGTTATCCGGATATTTGATACATGCGGGCATCTTGGCATCGATCTGGAGAGTGCGATCCGAGAGAAGATGGCCTATAACGCGACGCGGCCTCGCCGGCATGGAGGGAAGAAGCTGTGAGTGTGAAACAGTGTTCCAAGTGTAAGGAGTTTAAGCCCTCGACAAGCGAGTATTTTCATAAACACGCCAATCGATGTGGTTTGCGGCCAGATTGCAAATTATGTAGCGCTGTTCAGCGGAAGAATTATCGTGATGCTAATAAGGATCGCATATCCGTGAGCAAGCGTCGTTACCACTATGATAATAGAGATCGCATATTAGAAAAATGGAGAAAGAAAGCGCTCGTACGAAGGTACGGCATAACAAGAGAAGAACGCGAGGTCATTTTAAAGCAGCAGGGTGGATCATGTATTTGCGGATACAATGACCGCTCCAGTTATTCAAAGTTCCCTGTAGTGGATCACTGTCATACCACAAATAAAGTGCGAGGAGTATTGTGTCAACGGTGTAATACAACGCTGGGTAAAGTCCAAGATAATCCGGAACTTTTGAGAAAACTCGCTGATTATCTGGAGAGCCACAGTTCATGAAAACTTTAATGATAGATTTGGAAACTTTTTCGAGCATCGACCTAAAAACATCAGGTGTTCATAGATACGTCGAATCTCCCGATTTTGAAGTTCTTTTGTTTGCTTATGCATTCGACGAAGAACCGGTTCAAGTGGTTGATTTGACGGCGTTCGAAGAACTACCGGATCGAGTAGTTACAGCATTCTACAATCCAAACGTCATCTTGTGTGCATTCAATGCCGCTTTTGAGCGAACATGTATCGCCCGGCACTTCGGTATTCCAATGCCTGCAGAGCGCTGGCGCTGCACCGCTGTCCACGCGCTGGCGCTAGGGCTGCCGGGTTACCTGGAAGGCGCCGCCGAAGTCCTGAAGCTCGATGCCCAGAAGGACGCCAAGGGTAAAGCTCTCATTAAATACTTTTCTGTTCCCTGCAAGCCGACGAAGACAAACGGTCAGCGGACCCGGAACTATCCGCATCACGATCCGGAGAAGTGGCAGCAGTACATCGAATATAACCGGCAGGACGTGGTCGTCGAACGGGAAGTGCGCCGGGAGCTGGAGCGCTTCCCGGTGCCGGAGAAGGAATGGCGGCTGTGGGCGCTCGACCAGCGGATCAATGACCGCGGCGTCCGACTCGACCCGGTACTTTATCAGGCGGCGATCGCCTGTGATGAGCAATACGGTGTGCGGTTGTTACAGGAGGCCCGAGAGATCACCGGGCTTGATAACCCTAATAGTCTGCCGCAGCTCAAAGGCTGGCTTGCGGATCACGGGCTGGAGACGCCCGACGGGCTGTCCAAAGAATTTATGCCGGTGCTGCTGGATGCGGCGCCGGACGACGAGACGCGCCGGGTCCTGGAGCTCCGGCAGGAGATGGGCAAGACCAGCGTCGACAAGTATAAGGCCATGCAACGTGCGATGTGTGATGACGAGAGGGCGAAGGGGCTGCTGCAGTTCTGCGGCGCCGGACGGACATGGCGCTGGGCGGGGCGGCTCATTCAGGTACAGAATCTCCCTCAAAACAAGATTGAGGACTTGGCGCTCGCACGGGAGACGCTGCGGGAAGGCGATTTCGAAATGCTTGAGATGCTGTTCGGCGCTCCGCCGTTCGTTCTCTCGCAGCTCATCCGGACTGCTTTTATTCCTTCATCTAATAGCCGGTTCATTGTCTCCGACTTCGCCGCCATCGAGGCTCGCGTCATTGCTTGGCTGGCCGATGAGCGTTGGGTTCTGGACGTGTTCCGGGGGCACGGCAAGATATACGAGGCTACGGCGGCTCAGATGTTCAGGGTGCCGTTCGAGACGATCGTCAAGGGGCATGCGAATTACGAGCTGCGGGCAAAAGGGAAGGTCGCTACGCTGGCGTGCGGCTATCAAGGTGGGCCGAATGCACTGATTGCCATGGGAGCGCTAAAAAGCGGAATCGCGGAGGAGGAGCTGCCCGCGCTGGTTAAACAGTGGCGTCAGGCGAATCCGAATATCGTTAAGCTGTGGTACGCCGCTGAGGAAGCTGCCGTAACGGCCGTTCGGGAAAAGACGACCGTTAAGCTTAAGCACGGTGTCCGCTACCGGTACGAAGCCGGCATGCTATTCGCCGATCTGCCGGGCGGCCGCAGCCTTGCATACGTGAATCCGCGGATTAAGCCGGATACGCAGTTTGGAAAAGACGGGCTCGTGTTCGACGGTATGGACCAGGTCAAGAAAAAGTGGATGTCGCACAGGACGTACGGCGGCCGGCTCGTGGAGAACCTTGTCCAAGCGATCGCCCGGGACTGCTTGGCCGAAAGCATGATGCGGCTGGCGGAGGAGGGGTACGAGATCGCGATGCATGTACACGACGAAGTTGTACTGGACGTACCGATCGGGACCGGCTCCGTGGAGCACGTGACGGCTGTAATGGGCCGGCCGATCGATTGGGCGCCGGGGCTGCCGCTATCGGCAGCCGGGTTTGAAGCAGAGTTCTATATGAAGGATTAATCTCGTCTATCTTAAGTTGTTTATTAAGAAGAGAAATTTATCCTGAAGGCTAAATAATACAGCGTTCTTTTGGTTTTCATCCTTGCTTTGATTCCAGTGACCTACTTCCAGGTTATCGCTAGTCCAAAAATCCTTGATGTACTTGTCATAAGAATCCCATGCATCGTTGATTCTTTGCCTTTCCTCATCAGTAAAGTATTCGGCGAGGTAAAAAACGGGAATAGCGTGGCTCCTAGGGATGCTCTTCATAGTTTCCGTCGTCGTGAACCCACGTTGGTGAGCAACTATGAAATACCGCATCTCTACTGCCTTGCTACGAATGTCATTTCTTAACTGCTCTCTGACGATTGCTATTTTTTCCTTACGTTCCCTTTCAGTAATTTCAGCAAGCCTTGTGGCAGCCCGAGCTGCTTCAGCACTCGATTCAGCAGCCATCGTGCTTCGTAGAGTAGCGCGCCACAGCAAAAAACTGAAAATAGCAGTCAGAATTATTCCAATAAATGCAACTACAAGAGATCCAAATGTTATCCAATTATCTACAGTCCATTCGCTCACGTTGTTCGACTCACTTTCTATTATTTTCTAACATTTTATCTATTTACATTATAAAAGGCTAGAGGAGGGCTTGCTTGCATGAACAAACGACGCAAATGGCAACGGCAGCGTGCCCTTGCTGCTGCTGTAGGGGAGAGCCGCAAGCAATGGTTAAAGGTACTATCAACCCCTGATTATTGGAAAGACGAAATCTTCGTCGACAGCTTTGCGGGCGGAGGCGGGGCGTCGACCGGAATGGAGAAGGCGAGAGGCCGGAGCGTCGAAGAAGCAATCAACCATGACCCGGCGGCAATCGTGATGCACGAGACGAACCATCCGGAAACGAATCATAGAATCAGCGACGTTTGGAAGTCGCATCCCCGGGCGGTCGCGGCCGGACGCCGGGTCGGCCTTTTATGGCTTTCGCCGGACTGCACGCATCACTCGAAGGCGCGCGGCGGGAAGCCTCGTGAAAAGGGTATTCGCGGACTCGCATGGGTTGCAGTATGGTGGGCGGCTACGGTTCGGCCCCGGGTTATTATGCTGGAGAATGTCGAGGAGTTTCAGGACTGGGGTCCGCTTGATAAAGACGGAAAGCCGATTAAGTCGCAGAAAGGCCGAACGTTCCGCAGCTTCGTCAACGCGTTACGCCGGCAAGGATATGAGGTCGAATGGCGGATTCTCCGGGCGTGCGACTACGGCGCGCCGACGACCCGCAAGCGGTTGTTCATGATTGCCCGCTGCGACGGCCGCGCTATCGTTTGGCCGGAGCCGTCACATGCGGAACCACAATCTCCAGAAGTACGGTCAGGGCGGATGAAACGGTATCGTACAGCTGCCGAGATTATCGATTGGTCGATCCTGTGCCCGAGCATCTTTGATCGGAAGAAGCCGCTGGCGGACAATACGATGCGCCGGATCGCTCGGGGATTGGATAAATTTGTGATCAACAACTCGGACCCGTTCATCGCTCCATTCGTTGTTAAGGTGAACCACAGCTCCGATGACGTATTCAGGGGGCAGCCAATCGACGAGCCGATGCAGACGGTTACCGGGAAGAATGGATTCGGCATCGTGACGCCGTACATTACCCGTATTGGTCAGACTGGCTTCGGCGGCGATCGGATGAGCTATTCCGTCAACGAGCAGCTGACAACCATCACGACAAAGGCAGAACACATGCTGGTGACGCCTGCACTAATCCAGATGGGGTACGGGGAACGTGAGGGGCAACAGCCACGCATCCTTGACATCGAAAAGCCGCTCGGAACAATAACCGCTGGCGGCCGGAAGCATGCTTTGATTACAGCCTTTATGGCTCGGCATTTCGGGCAATCGATCGGACACCCGGTTGATAATCCGCTCGGTACGGTTACGGCTGGTGGCGGCGGGAAGAGCTCGCTCGTTACCTCCCATCTCATCAAGTTTCGAGGTGACAACATCGGCAGCCCAATGGAAGAGCCAGTCCCGACCATTACAGCAGGCGGCAATCACATCGGTGCGGTGTATGCCTTCATGGTCGCTTATTACGGCGCCAGTGTCGGACAGCAGCTCCGCGATCCGCTCGGTACGGTTACGACACATGACCGGTTCGGCCTCGTGATTGTGCATATTCACGGAGAACCGTACGTGATCGTCGACATCGGAATGCGGATGCTGACGCCGCGAGAGCTGTACAACGCGCAAGGCTTCCCAACGACTTACATCATAAATCCGACGTATAACGGCAAACCGTTCAGCCAAGCTGAGCAGGTAGCCAAATGCGGCAATTCCGTTTCGCCGGTCATTCCGGAAGCTATGGTCCGGGTCAATCTGCCGGAGCACTGCGTCGCTAAATATACGGACCGGTTTTCGTGGGAGGAGATGCTGGCGTGAATCCCTACGACTTCTACATTACGCCAGAGGAGTACGCGGCCGCTTCGGCAAGGGGCATATCGGCGCGGACGCTCACATGGCGCATACGGGAAGCCTGCTGGCCGAAAGAGAAGGCTCTCACGACTCCAAAGCGACAAGTCCAAGACCGAAGCCACTGGATGGAGATTGCCGGGATGAACGGCATTGCGCCGAAAACGGTGCGGAACCGAGTTCATGTACTGGGCTGGAGCTGGGAACGCGCGGTTACGGAGCCGCCCCGGACCGAGGAACAGACTCGGCGGATGATGCGAGACCATAACCCGGCTCGGCGCAAATATCCGCCGGAGATGCTGGCAATCGCCCGGCAAAACGGAATTAAGGACGATACGTTCAGGTTCAGGATCACTAAATTAAAATGGTCGCCGGAGCGAGCAGCGACAACGCCCGTGATGAGCTCTCAAGAGAAAGGTCAGCTTGCCATACGGGCGCTGCGGGAGAAGCGCGGGGATATTAACGGTCCAATATTTAAAAAGATTCATTGTGAGGGAGGCGGCGCAGTTTGAGAAAACTTATGGACCAGAACAACTTTAATCATAAGCTGATCATCGCGGCCTTGGCCGGTATGGTTGAAGACGACGGTTTAACCCCACACGAAGCGTTTGCCGTGTTGGAGGACATCAAGCGCAATACCTTCCATGCGTTGGCCGAGATCCACCGGGAAGTGAAAAAGTGATTAGACGGTAGAGGTGAGCACATGGACGAACTTGATATCTCATTCGGTAAGCACCGCGCCGACACATCATGGAAAGTTGAATATCTATCCTGGGACGAGTTCGTGGAGCGACTGCAGAAGGTGCGGCGGACGGCGGAGACGATGGCGCAATATGACGCGATGCCGACGGCCGGGAAAGGGAAAGTCAAGGACGGGGCCGCTTTTGTCGGCGGCCTGATCCGCGGCGGCCGGCGCAAAAAAGAAAACGTCGATACCCGGTCTCTCATCACGCTGGACGCGGATCATGCCGATGACGATTTCCTGTTCGCTGTGGAGCTCGTCCTGGGCGGCTCCGCCTACGTCGTATATTCGACGCACAGCCATCGGCCGCATAAGCACAAATACCGCCTGATCGCGCCGGGTGATCGCAACATGAGCCCGGACGAGTACGCCGCCGCGAGCCGGAAGCTGGCCGAGCAGATCGGCATGCATTACTTCGACAAGACGACGTTCGAGGTTCATCGCCTCATGTACCTGCCAAGCTGCAGCAAGGACGCGGAGCCGGTGCTGGAGGTCTACGAAGGCGGTCCGGTCAGCGTGGACGGGCTGCTGGCGGAGTACGACGACTGGCAGGACGTGGCGGCGTGGCCGCGGCATCCGGAGGAGAGCCGTGCGCTCCGAACAGCTGCAACGAAAGCGCAGGACCCGCGGGAGAAGTTCGGCACGATCGGGTTGTTCTGCCGGGCGTACACGATCGAGGAAGGCATCGATACTTTTCTTTCGGACATCTACGTCCCGGGGACGATGCCGAACCGGTACACCTACGTTCACGGCACGTCCGCGAATGGGTTGGAGGTCTACCCGGATCAGGATCTTGCCTTTTCGCACCAGGACAGCGACCCGGTCGCCGACGGCCGGACGTACAATCTGTTTGATCTTGTCCGGGTTCACAAGTTTGGCGGGCTGGACGACCACGTCAAAGAGTTTACGCCGGACGCCAAGAAGCCGAGTCATTTGGCAATGGGGAGCTGGGCTGTAGCCCGTCCGGAGGTAAAGCGGATATCTGGTGCAGAGCTGCAGGCGGATTTTGACGGTGTGGACTTCGACGAAGGCGCAGAGCCGGAACCGGAGGACGATAGTTGGAAAGAACAACTGGAGCTTCATCATAAGACTGGAGAGCTGCTGTCCACGCCGAAGAACGTCGAGCTGGTGCTGACACATGGCGCTTGGAAAGGCATTCTTGCTTATGACGCGTTCGGGAATACGGAGGTCATCCGGCGGGCTTTGCCGTGGAGAAGTTTCTTACGGCCAGGCATAGGTTATGAGCCGTGGCTGGGCGAGGACGATAAAAGGCTGAGGCATTGGTTTGGGGTAAAACATGGCATACGGGGTGCGAGCATTATCCTTGACGCCTTCACCGAAGCCAGTCGGCAGAACCGGTTTCATCCGATCAAGGAGTTTCTTGAATCGGTTACATGGGACGGAGTTCCCCGGATGGAAACGATCTTCATCGACTACCAAGGAGCTGCGGACACGCATTACGTCCGTCAGGTAACGAGGAAAATGCTGATAGCTGCCGTGGCCCGCATTTACGACTCGGGGTGTAAATTCGACGAAATGCTGGTGCTGGTGGGCAAGCAGGGCACAGGTAAAAGCTCGCTGCTTGCCCGGCTCGGCGGCCGCTGGTTCAGCGACAGCCTGAAATCGTTTGAAAATAAAGAAGCTGGCGAGCATCTTCAAAACGGTTGGATATTTGAAATCGGCGAAATGCACGCGATGAAGAAAACGGAAGTCGAGCACGTAAAGGCGTTTTTATCCAAGACGGAGGACCGGTATCGCGTGGCTTATGACCGGCAGGTGTCGGAATTCCCGAGGAAGTGTGTTTTCTTCGGCACGACGAACAACAAGGACTTTCTGACGGACGATACCGGAAACCGCCGCTTTTGGCCCGTAGACATCAATATCGACCAAGCAAAGTATAACCAGTGGACGCATCTTACCGATGAGGTTGTGAGCCAAATTTGGGCGGAAGCGCTGGTTTATTACAGATCCGGCGAGCCGCTGACACTGGATTCCCGTGCACGGGCTGACGCCGAAGTACAGCAGGAAGCGCACTACGAGAGCGACCCACGGGAAGGGACCATACGAGAATGGTTAGAAGCTGAAATTGAAGATGATATGGGACGACCTACAGGACAGAAACGACAGCGCGTATGCGCGGCTCAAGTGTGGGTGGAATGCTTGCACAAGCGGATCGGCGATCTGACCAAGTGGGAGTCCCGGGTCATCTGCGGCGTTTTGCGGAACGCGCCAGGGTGGAAGGAGCGAAACGGTCGAGCCCGGATAGAAGGGTATGGGCAGGTTATCGTGTTTGATCGTGAAAAATAACTTTGGTCTTTATGCATCTTTTTATAAAGAACAATGAAGAACATAAAGAACAGAAATGTGCGTCAAGTTCTTCATTGTTCTTCATTTTAAGCGTAATAAAGAACAGCTAAACCCCATACGGGTCAACGGTTTTCGGTCAATTGTTCTTTATGTTCTTCATTTTATTAATAAAGTTATTAAAATAGCGTTTAACCATAATTAACCTATAAAAATATAGGTTAAACGTAATTCATCACATAACGCGTAATGTGCGTGAGGATAAAGACCAAAAAGGCGGTTTGTGAAATGACCTGTGAAAAATGGTTTGAACTGTTCGTAAAACAGAAACAGCCTGTACCACCTGCCGATGTATATTCGGCAGGAAAAGAAGCAGGGTTTACGAGAGCCGAGATTAAAAAAGCCCGCAAATGGTATGGGAAGTACATTGACACGGAGATCAGAGCTGACACAACCCTATGGAGATGGGCGCCATGAGAGAGTCGTCAATCGAGGCTCGCCTGGTCCGAGAGGTGGAACGGATCGGTGGACTCGCCCCGAAATTCGTAAGCCCCGGGAACAGCGGCGTACCGGATCGAATAGTCATCCTGCCGGGAGGCTGGACGGTTTACGTCGAGACGAAGGCACCGGGGAAGCCGCTTAAACCATTGCAGGCGAAATGGGCGAAAGAGCTTACGAAACGAGGCCATCGCCATTACAAGATTGATAGTTACGCAGACATAGATAGGTTCATAGCGGAGGTGATGGTGCCGAAATGAAGTTCGTCCCGCATCAATATCAGGAATACGCGACAGCCCGCATACTAGACACGCCTTACATCGCATTGCTGCTGGAGATGGGACTCGGCAAAACGGTATCTACCCTGACCGCGATCGACAAGCTGCTGAACGATTATTTCGACGCCGAGCGCGTGCTAGTCATAGCGCCGTTGCGTGTGGCGGACGATACTTGGGCCCGCGAGGTTGGGAAGTGGGACCATCTCCGGCATCTGCGGATCGCGAAGGTATTGGGTAGCGCGGAACAGCGGCGCCGGGCTCTTCGAGCAGAAGCCGACATCTGGGTCATTAACCGCGAGAACGTCGAATGGCTTGTGAGCGAGTACGGCAGCAAATGGCCGTTCGACACGGTCGTCATCGACGAGTCAAGCAGCTTTAAGAATCCGCAAGCTAAACGCTTCAAGGCCCTTCGGCGTGTACGGCCGATGATTAAACGGGTCATCGAATTGACCGGTACGCCGGCGCCGAATAGCCTCATGGACCTGTGGCCGCAAATCTATTTGCTGGATCAAGGGGAACGACTTGGCAAGACGATAACCGGCTTCCGGGACCGTTACTTTACGCCCGGGGCCCGCAGCGGCCATGTCGTGTACGACTGGAAGCAAAAGCAGGAAGCCGAACAGCGGATCTACGAGTCGATCGCGGATGTTGTTGTCAGCATGAAGGCTGCTGACTGGCTGGATCTTCCCGAGAGGATCGATCGCACGGTTCCCGTTAAGCTGTCCGCACAAGCCCAGGAGCTGTACAAGAAGCTTGAGCGCGATCTGCTGCTACCGTACGCCGACGCCGATGTCGTCGCCAACACAGCGGCCGTCCTGAGTAACAAGCTGCTTCAAATGGCCTCCGGTGCCGTTTATGACGAGGATCGCGGGGTCAAACTGATCCACGATGCCAAGCTTGACGCTTTGGAGGATATCATCGAGGCCGCACAAGGCAAACCGGTCATGGTGTTTTACAACTTCAAGCATAGCCTTTCCCGGATTCAGGAGCGGTTCCCACAAGCCCGCATTCTCCGGAAGGGCAAGGACGGGAACGAGGATATCCGGGCTTGGAATAACGACGAAATACCGCTACTGCTTCTGCATCCGAAGAGCGCCGGCCATGGGCTTAACCTGCAGGAGTCGAGCTGCCAAACGGTTGTCTGGTACGATCAGATTTGGAGCTTGGAGGAGGACCAGCAGGCGAACGCCCGGGTGCATCGGCAGGGGCAGACACGGCGTATCGTGGTCCTGCGGTTGGTTGCAGCAGGGACGATGGACGAGGAAGCTGTCGAAGCTTTGGAGCGTAAGGCGACCGGCCAAGAGAGCCTAATGCAAGCCGTCAAAGCCAGAATCGAAAGGGTGAAAGCGGGATGAGTCATGATCCAGTAAATAGCCCGTCGCACTACACACGCGGCGGGATCGAAACGATCGAATATCTCGAAGCGAAGCTTTCGGATGAGGAGTTTGCCGGCTACTGCCGTGGGAACATCCTGAAATATATCAGCCGGGCACCGGACAAGAACGGACTGGAGGATTTCCGGAAAGCCCGTTGGTATTTGAATCGTTTGATCGAACGTTTGGAGAGGCAGGTGGAACCGCATGAGGACACCAAAAAAGCGATCCGTAGGGCAATCCTATCGCGCTACAATCATGCCGATTAAAATCAAAAACGACATCCCCACTGTCATCTCAGTCGGCGGAAACTTATACATTCTGCAGGCAAAAGACGGATTTACCGGGAAGAAGACGGAGCCGAAAGAGGAGGAGCGCAGATGGCAAAAGTATTGAGTAAAGAGCAGATGGAAGTCATTACGCAGGCAGCCGTTGCGGCCATGAACGAGTACATGGAAAAAAAGGAGCTGCAGCGCAAGAAACAGGACCGAGATCGCCGGCTCCGGAACACGAAGCTGCTGCTGAAACATTATCGATCGTTTGTGGCGCACGCAGAGGCCCTTCTGGAGCGTCCGAATGACCGGGAATGGGATAACACTCTGGACGATTTGCGAGAGCAGGAATATGCCGTCAGCGCTGTCAAGCGAAGTCGAGAAAGAACGGCTACGATGGTCCGCTTTATGCGTGACATGATGGGAGTTTACCGGGCAATGTGTGAGCGGAGCCCGCAGCCCGAGGATATGCGGCGGTATCGAGTGATCGAGGCGCTGCACATCGCGGACGAAGTGACGACGGTAGAAAAGCTGGCTGAACAATACAGCGTGGAGACACGGACGATCTACAGAGACGTAAACGATGCTTGCAAGGTCTTGTCCGTGTTGATGTTTGGGGTCGACGGCATACGTTTGGAGCTATGACAGTGGCGTGTCAAAAAGACGGCATTCTCGTGGCAGTCCATCCATGGTACTATGATATTGTGCAAAACTTGTAATCCGCTATCTCCCCCTCCTCAACATAGCCGCCATTATTGGCGGCATTTTGTTTTCTAGGAGTTGAAATCATATGCGAGAAATTAAAGGGATCGAGCTGATCCAGCAGATCGAAGCGATTGCCGAACGAGATGATGCCGATCCGGTGCAACCGGAAAAATGCGTTCGTTGTGTCTGGGGCAGATGGGATGGCATCAAGCAGTATTGTCCGCGGCTGAAGTGTGTTCGGGAATAGGGTAAGGGGGTACAAGCTTTGGAAATCGTACATGTGATTATGGATCTCGCTATTGTTGTCGGGCTGCTTTTAATAATCAGTCAGATGCAAAAGCGGCATGCAGCCGAACGATCGGAATTGATGGATCGGCTGATGAGCCGAAACTTTGACGAATATAAAACTTTGACGGCGACTCCGGTCGTGTCTTCTGAACCCGTACACGTTAGCGAGGAAGAGGAGTATTACCGGGAGATCGAACAAATGAAATCGGGGTGAGAGGGATGGCGGCGAAGTTAACCGGCAAGCAGAAGCGCTTCGCCGACGAATACCTGATAGACCTGAATGCGACAGCGGCGTATGGACGTGCGGGATACACGGCAAAGGGCAAAGCTGCAGAGGCAGCAGCGTCGCGGCTGTTAAGTAATGTTAAGGTTCAAGAGTATATCCAGCAGCGCATGAAAGAGCGAGAGCAGCGTACTGAGATTACCCAAGATATGGTATTGGAGCGTTGGTGGGCGATTGCTACAGCTGACCCCAACGAGCTTATACACTTGCGCCGGCTGTGCTGCCGTCACTGCTTCGGAATCAATCACGAATACCAGTGGCTCGATGAGAACGAGTTTATGGCCGCCATGAAAGCCGAGGTAGAAGCAGCTCGTTTGGAAGATCGTGAACCGGTTATGCTGTCCGATGCAGGCGGCTATGGATTTGACCGGTTACTGCGGCCGCATCCGAAATGCCCAGCTTGCCGTGGTGAAGGTCGCCCGGATCTGCATATGTCCGATACACGGGATCTGACCGGTCCGGCGAAGCTGCTGTATGCCGGCATCAAGCAGACGCAGGCTGGCATTGAGATCAAGATGCAGGATCAGGGAAAAGCGCTGGAGAATGTGGCACGTCACCTCGGAATGTTCAAAGATAAAGTCGAGCTTACTGGGAAGGACGGGGAGCCTCTACAGGTCATCTTTAATATCCCGCGTCCGCCGAAAACTGAGTGACATGTGCATCAATTCAATATTTTGTACTAAAGTATTTTTACTTGACACCTCAAATATCGCCATTTTTGACCGTGAGAGGCGATTAGCCTTTGAATCGCGGCCGAAAATCAAGGCGTTTTAGGGTTCTTGCAGGGCGTGATCCAGAAAACCATGATCTTTGAATTACTATCGTTTTCGCCGATTTTCGGCCCTGTCCATTTTCCGCAGGAGGTGTTACGGATTGGTGAAGATCCAAGTTGAATATGAGCCGAACAATAGGCAGTCCGTCTTTCACGCTTGCGGCGCGGATGAGGTCGTTTACGGGGGAGCGAAAGGCGGAGGCAAGTCTTGCGGCCTGATGATGGAGGCTCTAGCCTACGGCCTGGAATACCCGGGTGCAACGATCTATTTATTCCGCGAGACCTACGACGATCTGGAAGCAAACCTGATTGAGGAAATGAAACGCAAGTGGCCGAAGGAACTATATAGCTATCACGAATCAAAGCACATTGCTACTCTTCGCGGAGGCAGCAAGGTGTTTTTTCGTTATGTCAGCTCCGAGGCAGACGCGGAAGGCTACCAGGGGCGCTCGATCGATTTCGTAGGGGTGGATGAGCTCACCAAGCATACGGAACGCACCGTCCAGATTCTGCTGTCCTGCGTTCGGTCGCCGATGGGGTTCCCGCCGCGCTTCCGGGCAACATGTAACCCGGGCGGCGTTGGCCATGGTTGGGTAAAGTCGCGTTACATCGAGGCCACGAACTACGGGAGCAAAGAAGTTACTGATCCGATCAGCGGGAGTACGATCGCGTTCATCCCGGCCCAGGTCTACGACAACCATATCCTGATGCAAAATGACCCTGCGTATGTCCGGCGCTTGGAAAACTTGCCGGAAGAGGAGAAGCGCGCGTTCCTGTACGGTGACTGGGACGTGTTCGTCGGTCAGTATTTCAGGGAGTGGCGACGCGATACACATGTCATCAAGCCATTCGCGCTCGATCCGAATTGGACCCGGTTCATCTCGATTGACTGGGGCTATAACGACCCCTGCGCCGTCTACTGGCACGCCGTATACGATCAAAGGGTTTATACCTATCGCGAGCTTTATGTACGCTTTACACGCGCGTCGGAGGTCGCGGCGCAGGTAAGGAATCTCAGCCAAGGTGAGACGATCAAATACGTTAAAGCGTCGCCTGACATGTGGCACAAGCGCGGCCATGACAGCAACCAGGGGGAGAACATTGCCGAAATCTTCGAGGATACTTGGAAAGGCTGGGCGTGGCTGGAGAAGGCTGATAACGACCGTCTGCAAGGATGGAATCGGATGCGCGAATATATGGTCACGGCTCCAGATGGACAACCTTACTGGCTCATCACCGAGAACTGTGAGAACCTAGTGCGCACACTGCCGGCACTCGTTTACGATGAGAAACGTGTCGAGGACGTGAGTGATAAGGTGGAGGACCACGGCCCAGAGAGCTGCCGGTACGGTCTCATGAGCCGACCAAGCCCGCGCGACGGGGTACCGGTAGAGCGTAACGCCTTGAGCCACGTTAACCAGCTCCGAGAAGATCACCTACCAGCGGCTCTCCGCGACGACGACAGCGGCCAGGCAGACTGGCATGATTATTGATTTGGGGGGTGTGAGCTTGGCGACAGTACAGTATAGAACCTGCGATAGATGCGGCTCGAGGATTAACGAAAAGTCGCGGCTACTAGCCATAGTATCCCGGCCAAAAACTGCTCGAGTCAAATGGTTGGTAACTGGAATAAGCACTGATTTGACAAGGGAGCTTTGCGGCTCATGCTCCGAGGAACTGGAAAAATTCTTATACCCGGGTAGGGGGTGATAGCTTGGCAGAAAAAGAGAAGACGGCCGGCACAGCGGACGATGCGTTGTATCGCACGATCGAGGTAGAGTTCAAACAGGCGATGTCAGCCATGAAGAGTTTTCACGCCGATTGGAAGGAATTCGACCAATACTATTTGGCTGAGCAGTGGAGCCCGCAGCGTGCTTCCTGGCGTCCGGATCCGGTCGTGAACTATGTGAGCTATACCGTGGACCAGAAAAAGCCGCAGCTGACGAATAACCGGCCGACTGGGATCATTCTCCCCGTAGCCGCTGGAGATGAAGAGGCCGCGAACCTGTTTACCAGCGTTACTGATGTCATCGCGGATCGTTGTGACCTGGACAGCGTGATCGACGAGGTTGTGCAGACGGGTCTGCTGCTGGACGTGGCTTGGTTCTACGTGTACTGGGACAATTCGCTATCCGGCGGAAGCGCAAAGCGCAAGAACCTGTGGAAAGGCGACGTTGTAGTCGAGGCAGTCGATCCGGCGAACCTGTACTTCGATCCGCAGGCGACTTGCGTGGAGGAGGCCCGGTATATGATTTATGCCGTGCCGAAGACAGTACAGTGGGTCAGGGAAAAGTTCGGCGTAACTGTGGAGCCGGACAGCGTGCAGTCGTTCGAAACTGAGATTTACGACCGCACCGGACCGACCGAGTCGGATGGCCGAGTCATGCTGTACGCCCGCTGGACACGAAAAGATGGGAAGCTAAACGTCGTTTACGCTGCCGGCCAGAAGATCCTCAAGAAGATCGATAACGTGTACGCGCACGGGCAGTATCCGTTCATTCCGTTCGTAAGCAAGAAGCGCCGCAAGTCGATCGTCGGGATCGGCGAGCCTCGGAACATCATGAGCAATCAGAAGCTGCTGAATAAGCTGATTGAGATGCCAACCACGTCGGCGCTGCTCACGGCTAACCCGATCGCAATTATTAACCGGAAGTCCGGTATCAGCAAGAATCAATGGGTGAGCAAGCCGGGAATGGTGTGGGAATCTGTAGACGACCCGTCCAAGGCCGTCCACTGGCTCCAGCCTCCGAACTTCCAAGGCGACGTATTTAAGCTGACCGACATGTTGACGACGTACATCGAAAAGATTGGCGGCGTGTATGACGCGATGACTGGGGAGACGCCGAAGGGTGTAACGGCCGCTTCTGCGATCCAACTCCTCCAGGAGCAGGGCAGCATTCCGATCAAGGGGATCGCCCGTAACCTGTACGCTGCTCTACGCGACGTGTACAAGCAGATGATCGAGCTGGTCAAAGAGTTTTACACCGAGACGCGGTACATCCGGATCACCGGTGAGGAAGGCGGAACCGAATTCGTCCAGTTCCAGGCGGCGCAGTATGCTGACGTGGATTTCGACGTGAAGGTGTCCGCCGGACCAGCTACTCCGATGAGCCGGGCATACATTACGCAGCTTGCGGATGATTTGTTCAATAAGCAGCTCCTCACCGGCAGCGAGTACGTTGAGATGATGGACGGACTGCCGAACAAGGATCGGATCGTCGCCCGGCTTCGGGAGATGGAGAGCGCACCGCCTCCGCAAGAGGTTCCGACCGATCCGGCTACCGCACAACCAGGCGTACCGGCAATGCCGTCGCTTGATCAGATATATGCCCAGGTAGACCCACAGCTCCAGCAGGAGATTGATCTGCTGAGAGAGCAGGGGATGCCGGACGAGCAGATTTTGCAGACGCTGATGCAGTTAGTTAATAACGGACGCTAGTCGCCCGGCCGCAGTTGAGACTGCTCCGGCCTACACTACTTCGGGCGTTAACGATACGCGGTCGCCGCGCGTAGGGAGGAAATGAATATGCGTTTCAGATGGATGAGCCCCCTGCTGGATGCAGATGGGGATATTGGTGCTGCTTCAGGCAGCGATACGGGCGTCGATACAGCTTCTGCCGCCGGGGAGCAAACGCAAGGAGAGCAGCTAACAGGGGAGCAACAACAGCACGAGATCAAAGACGAGAAGGACTTTGCGTCTGCCTTGAGAGCTCGTGAAGAGCAACTCCGCGCGAAGCTGGAACAGGAGTACACCCCGTATAAAGCCCATGCGTCGAGCGTGGAACGCATCGCCAAGGAGGCTGGCTTTGCTTCTGTCGATGATTACCTGAAAGCGGTAGACGATCAGCTCCGCGCACGTAAGGCGGAGGAAGAAGCTAAGCGGATGCAGGTGGACCCGGAGACGTACAACCAGTTCTTCGCGCCGGTCCATAACGAGTTGCAACAAACCAAGCAGCAACTCCAGCAGCTCCAGCAAGCGGCGCTTGAGCGGCAGATCCGGGCCGATTACGATCGGCTGAAAACGCAGTTTCCGGATTTCGAATCAGTCCAGGACGCTGTCTTTGATCTGGCCGGCAAACGCAATCTACCGCTGGAAGATGCTTATAAGCTGGTGTCGTTTGATTCCCGCATTGCCGCAGCCAAGCAAGAGGCTGAGCAGCAGGTATTAGCTAACGTGACGGGACGCGATGCGAAGCAAGTTTTGCCCGGTTCCGATAAAGGCTCCGGCGTTACGTTTGACCCTGCGAATATGTCTTTGAAGGACATTGAAGAGATCTCCCGCCGCGTACAGCGCGGGGAGCGCATTACATTTTAACCGAAAGGGTGACTTTTAAATGGCTACAACTCAAACAACATTAACCCCGGGATTAGCTCCCACAATGCAAACGTATTACGACAAGAAACTACTTGCCCGCTTGCTGCCGAATCTTGTGCACATGAAGTGGGCGCAGAAAAAGCCGATTCCGCGTAATGGAGGTAAAACGATCAACTTCCGCCGGTTCAGCCCGCTGTCGCACGCGACGACGCCGCTGACGGAGGGCGTCACGCCTGCCGGTAACACGCTGACCATGACGGAAATCGAGGCGACACTGGCGCAGTACGGCGACTTCTTGGAGTTCTCCGACGTTCTGGATTTGACGGCTATCGACCCAGTACTGGACGAAGCTGCCGATCTGCTCGGCGAGCAATCCGCACAGACGTTGGACGTAATCGCCCGGGACGTACTCGCTGCCGGTACCACGGTCCAATACGCCGGCGGCAAAACGAGCCGTGCGACTGTCACCGCGACGGATTTGCTGACCGTCGACGAGGTACGTAAGGCCGTCCGGACGCTTAAGCGTAACAACGTCAAGCCGCTCGACGGTCGAAACTACGTCGCGGTGGTAGAGCCTGGTACGACGTACGATCTCCAGTCTGACGCTAAATGGCAAGAGCCTTCGCAGTATTCCAAGGCGGAGCAAATCTGGTCCGGCGAGATCGGTCGCCTGTACGGTGTGCGCTTCGTTGAGACGTCGTACGCGAAGAAATTTGCCGGCGCAGGCGCTTCCGGAGCTGACGTATACGGCACGCTGATCTTCGGCAAAGACGCTTACGGGATGTCGGACGTGGAGAGCAGCGGCGCCGTCAAGAATATCATCAAGCCGCTCGGTTCCGCCGGCTCGAGCGATCCCCTTGACCAGCGGTCCACTAGCGGTTGGAAAGCGTTGTTCGTCATCAAGATTTTGGAGCAGCTCGCGATCCTGCGGATCGAGCACGCTGTCAGCGGTTAATATCACAGGGCTAGGCTCCTACGGGGCTTAGCCTATTACTTTTATACCCAAGGAGGCTCACGTCATGAGCGAAACAGAAGAAAAGAAAGATAAGGCCGTCATGCAAGAGAAGGATATGCAGAAGGTTACGGAAACGACCGCGCAGATCCTCGCAAAGCAGAAAAAGGTAAAAGTCAAGCTGTACTTGTCGACAGAGGATCGGCAGAAGCTTGAAGCTGCGGTCGCGGCCAAGAAGAACGTCCAATGGCCGTATGAAACAGTACAGATCAACGGCTATACGTACCAGATCCAGCGCGGCAAAGAGGTCGAAGTGCCGGAGTCGGTTTATGAGGTTTTGAGCCAAGCGAATATTATCTAATCCCGAAGGGCGGCGAGCGCCCTTCTTACGCTAAAGGAGGGCGGGGCCCTTGTTATTGCAGGCAGCCGTTGAAGAGATCATCGAGAAAGCCCCGGATGCGGGGTTATCCATTACGAGCATTATTCGAAAGATCGAGGGCGTGAGAAATCGCCTGTTACGCACACACGGGCAGGAGATTGCCCCGTATTGGATGGACCTAAATGCGGGGGAGGCGGAGTACCCGCTGCTGTTTCCCGTTGGCAGTCTGGACAGCGTGATAATAGACGGCAGACGTTACCCGTGGGCGCAGATGAACAGTCGGGGGTACTCCCGATACTATTACACCTATTCCGGCGTTATCGGGCTTGTCCCGACGCCACAAGAGGACGTTACACAAGGCTTGACCTTATTCTATAAGAAAACATTGGTGCCGCTCACAGTTAACGATCTGAACGGGGAAGTTGGTTTCGACCCTGAATATGATTGGCTGGTTGTGTATGGAGCCTTGATCGATATAACACGCGGTGCGGATGCCGCTGAATTTAAGGCAAAATACGATGAACTTTTAGACGACTATCTGCGGACGGCCACGACTCCCGAGCCTACGCAAATTCAGGTGGTGGATTGGTGATGGTAGGTGAATATAGAAAGCGGGTTGTTGAGACAGCGTCCGATCAAGCACAGACGGTTTACGAGGATTACAAGAAAATAAAGGGATTCGAGGACGTCGGCTACTTTCTTGTCCCTTACGTGGTCCAGGGGGGCGTAGTGACGAAGAATGTTACGCGAAATGATACGATTGAAGTAACCGAAATCGTTGTCTCGCTTAACGATGACATTCAAGTTCGCGGGGGCACAAGTTTCAGGACGAAGATTCCGAGCACGTCATACTATTTGGATTTTAAAGATGGTGACTTCACGTTTGGTACGGCTCATCCTCCTGGTACAGTTGGTGATGATTACCTTCGAGTCGCTACCGTAGAGACTGATTCATACGGAAACGTCAACACAATCATAGATAACGCCCAGCCCAGAGGAGGATTTCGCCTCAAGACAGAATACGGGTTATTTGGGTACATGCGACCAATTGCGAATATTTTAGATTATGGAGCTAAGGGCGACGGTGTGACGGATGATACGGAAGCGATTCAACGAGCATTGAACGCATCACAGAACGTGTTGGTGCCTCCCGGTGTGTATAGATTATCTGCAACACTAACAGGGCGTCCGAACCAAAGTATTACAGGCGTTACACCTGAGTTGTGCCAGTTTGTACGAAATACGGCATATGGGCATACGTTAAAAATCGGGGCTGATGTTAACCCCGATAACACCGACCATGCCGGGGCAGTGCAAATTTCAGGAATTTGGTTTAATCATCAATACTCGTTTAACAATGGTCCAACGTATATACCGGCGGTATCGAAATCCATCGTAAACAAAGACCCGTCTTCCACACATTTGCGCATTGAACAGGGGCAGAACGTTCGAATTAAGGACTGTTGGTTTTATGGGATCGGGCACGGTATTGAATTTATCGATTCTACGGTCATATGGGTTGAGCGCTGCTTATTTAACGGGCTGTGGGACAAGAATGTATCAGGTCTACAGGACTCGACTTCTGGAATATATGTGCGAGCATCCACATCCGACAGAAGATCAGGTATCCTTAATGTAACGGGGTGTCATATTGGAGGTTACGGACCGGGTGCGCCCGTCGAAGTAACAACGGGTGATGTGACGGTATCGAAGTCTCTAAACGCGGGGATGCGTTACGGAATATACATTACATCTTGCGAACGCTTCTCAATTGCAGATAATTATATCGGCGGGCAAAGTATGCATAATATATTTCTTTCTGCCAGCGCCATTATTGGACATGGAGTTATTCACGGTAATATGTTCGATGGTGGAACAGAATACTGTATCAAGATCAACTCTACGGACCCCGCGTTTTGGGCTAACTTTATTGACATCCACGACAACACGGCAGTGGGTTACGGGATCGAACAAGGGTTTATATTTTTACAAGCTCTGGGCGGGTTATTAGCGGCAACTCGTGTAAATATTGCGAATAACATCGCCCATTACTTCTACCGCGCTCCGATCCGGATAGAAAAAGCCCGAGGTGTTCGAATTGCCAATAATATTATTGCTGCTTACAACACAGACGGAGCTACAAATAACGATCCTTTCGTTGCAGCTGGATGCGTCGTGTTCACAGATGCGACATATATCGATTCAATGGGCAATACTTGGGGCGGAGCAATAACTGATCCCCAAGGAACGAATAGCTGCCAGTGGGGGATATTTTTCTATGAGACTGAAAACAACACAACAGGATTAGAACGTAACGCGGGATTGGGATTAGTAGGTGGAACCCTGGTAGGTGGATTATCTCAGACTTATCCCACTTAAGGGTAGACAGAGGGAGGATTTTAATTGCTTACCATTCAACAAATCATGGACGAGGCTGACATTCTGGTTCCAAACAAAGTCCCGACGGTGGATAAGGTTCTACAGATTACTGAGATCAATCGCGACTTTTTTGAGACAGTAAAGATCCCAAAACTCGCCCGGTTCACAAGTTCGACGTTTTCTGACTACATTCTTGTGTCGGACGTCCGCGAAAAGAACATCGATCTGGTGTCGGTCGGCATGCTTAAGTACCGCAGTTTGGATGGAGACGCGGTAAACCCGCTGCAACCCGTATACGCCTTTGACGATACTACTCGCACATTAACACTATCCCCTGCACCGTATCAAAGCGGCTTACAGGGGATTGTTCGTTACAGGCGGATCGGGACGGTTACCTATACGACCGGCAACCTGTCGGCCACGCCGGAAGCTCCAGAGGAGTATCACGGGTCGTATATAGTGGCTCTCGCGTCATGGTTGGCGAATACCCAGGATGATTCAGCGAAAGCGGCGAACTACGAGGCTCAGTACCGAGCAGTATGGAACGTAGCCGCGCAAAACTACGCAGGAGGGCGGACGTCGTGAGGAAGCCGATTCAGTACGAAATGCCGAAGTATGTCGAGCTTCCCGGTGTCCTCCCGCCTATCATTAATCGAGAGTGGCGCGGCGTAAATACGTTCGATCCGATGTCGATTGGTGATAACTTCTTTACGGACATGAGCAATTTCACAACGGCCGATTATCCGGCAGTTTCTGTTCGACCGGGCTATTCGGTAATCGGTAACGCTGGCGCGAAGGTTTTGGGTCTAGGCGTTTGGAAGGACACCGAGCTACACGCGGTGTTCGACGACGGGACATGGAGAAAATGGGACGGGGCTTCCTGGGTGACTTTGAAGTCTGGTTTGGATCCGTCGGCTATGTGGAGCTTCACAAGCTTTGAAGGGAACTTCGGCGGGATTAACCTGATCGGGGCAAACGGCGTTAACGGCTTGCACCGGTATGACGGATCGACGGTTCAGACGTTCGGCGACGCTCCAAGTAATATCGACTACGTCACGACATACCAGAACCGCATATGGGGCGCCTTCGGCAGCGAGATCAGGGCTTGTAAACTTGACGATGCAACCAGTTGGAACTCGTTCCCGGGGACCGAGGAAGACAGTTACGGTAAGCAGATGGAGTCGACTCGCGGAGAGAACATTAACATGCTGTCGGGCGGCCTGACGAAGCTGACGATCGGTATGCCGAATAGCCTTCACGAGCTGTACGGCGGGACGCCCTCTGAATTTACGCTTATGCGTATTACCGAAGATTACGGCGTAATGAATAACCAGAGTGTGTCCACGCTAGCCGGCAGCATGCGGTTGATCCATCCAACAGGTTTGTACGAGTGGCAAGGCGGCACGATCCCGTCTAAATCATTTTCCGATATTGTTGGAGGTTACCAGCATAACATTTCGGGACAGACCGCTTCCGGTGCCGACGGGACCATGCAGTATTTCGCCCTATCCGACAAGATACTGGAATACGACGCCCGCCCTAACATCACGGCATGGAATGTCTGGAAGGGTATGCAACCGAGCTGCTTCGTTCTCTTCAAAAACGAATTGTATATGGGAGATCATAGTGGTCGAGTCATCAAACTCGGAGGTCAAGACGACGCTGGCGTTCCGATCAGCGGATACCTGATCTCGAAGCCATTCACCAGCCCGAGTATAGCCCAGCGGCAGCGCTGGCTTAATATGTACGCGGTGTGGGAGCTGGCGGCGGGAAGCACGCTGACCGTATCACTCTCGTCCACTGTGGGTGGGAACGACTGGGAGGCGGTTGAGTCCATTACGGGAACGGGGCTGAGTATGGAACGGATTATAATCCCGGTGCGGAAGTTTGTGTTGGAGAATACGGTTCGCGTTCGCTTCGACATTGTTGGCTGGGGCCGGATGCACGAGTTTACCCGGCAAGTTCGGCTTTTGCCGCTGCGATAAGGAGGAGACCAATGGCACAGTATCGAGGCCCGCAAGTGATTAAAGAAATGACCCATGAGCAGCTGCTCGAACTATTCGCAATGCTGGTTAAGGATTTGCAGTTTATCCTGAACGGCCATTTGAACGCGAATAACATTCAGGCGAATTCGATAGAAACGAAGAATTTAAAAGTCGGGGCGGTGACGGCCGAGAAGATATCGGTGGATGAGTTGTCGGCCATTAGTGCGAATATGGGAAAGCTCACATCAGGTGAAATTTACGGGGCGTATATCGCTACAGGAGAAGGGGTATATCCTCGGATTGAGTTCTCCAGCTCAGGAAACCTAATGGCTGCTTACTTGAATCCGAATCAATATATTGCGTTAAGTCCTAGTGCAACTGGGGCCCCTACATATATATTCTATGACGGAGGCACTCAGAAAGCGACATTGTCTTATATATCAGGTGTAGGTCTCCTATTACAAGCGTTGGCCGGAAGCATTACAATTACGCCACAAACAAACCTTTTTCTAACAGCATGGAATAGAATTTACAATAATTCCGGACAGACGTTGCAGCAAGTATTTGATTCGAAAGCTAATAACTTTTCCGGGGCTAATGCTTCCCTTTCTGTTGTAACAGGAGTCAATTTCGCCACCCAGACGGCTTCCTATGCCTTCCTAAATTTCGAAAATGGAATATTGAAGAGTGTCATCACCTAACAAATCATGTATAATTGTGGTAAAAAACGATGGGTGTGATACGATTGAAAAAGTTCTTAGCTGGTACGGTTTTTGGGGCTGTTCTTGCATTTACTTCTTCCACCTATGCTGATGACATTGCGAAGTTAGTAGGTAAGCAGATCGACAATGAGTATGCAGTCACGCTTAACGGGAAAGCGCTAGGCAACAAAGCGCCGTCGATTGAAGGTACGGCATACTTGCCTGTGAGAGAGGTGAGCGAGAAATTGGGGCTGAAAGTAGACTTTGACGCAGAGAAGGGAATAACGCTGAATTCGGCAGTCGCGAAGAATTTAACCGGGGACGTACCGGAATGGGCCGGAAAGGTTATTATCTACCCTCCAACTGAGCCAAAAGAGCCGGAACAAAAGGAATTGTCGCTGGAAGAAGTCAATTCTTTGATCGAATTCTACAATATCAGATTGAAAACAACGAATAGTGGATTTATTGGGGCGACGAACGGCAACAACGTGGAGGCTGCGGAAAGACTATCGAAAGAACTTGAAGAGATAAGAACTAAAATAGCCGATCTCGAAAAACAAAAGGAAGAGCTCTCCAAGTGAGGGCTCTTTTCTATTTCACAAAAGGAGGAAATCATTATGTACAGCGATCCTTTAAACCAAACACCCAAAGCCCCCGACATGGATCGGGAGCAGGCTGAACTCGTGGGAAAAATTCTTGATTTGTTGAAAGAGCGTAAATTAACGTTTCGGGAAGCGAAAGAGACGCTACGACTTGCCGGGTATCAAATGGATTACATGGCACAATTCACGCATTTGTAGGGCCAAATCGCAAGCCTACTTGCCATGTATTTTGCCGCCGCAGCTTAAGCAGTAAAGCGTTCAAGTCATTCGTCAAATCTTGAGGCATCAATGTGTAGCAAGAAGGGCAAAAAATAGTGGCCTTTTCTGCGGTAGCGATACGATTGAGATACGCATCCACCTTGATTGGGAATGCAGATTCACAATTTCCACATCGAATATCTACAAGCACCTTAACTCCTCCCTTCTATCGATAATAGGCCAGACATCCTATCATTCGACAGCAGGGAGTATTTTCCTTTTCACAACATAAGAAAGGAGCGATTATATGGCCGTAGCATCATGGGAAGACGCGAAAAAGTACGCCAAGGCCGGAGGATCGGCGGTCTATGGGAACTATGACAATTATGCCAACGGCATCCAGAACGTTCAGAAGTCCGTAGCTCAACCGCAGCAGCCTGCGGCTTTACAGCCGCAGCCACAGCCACAGCCACAGACGGGCACACGGACGGACCAGACGCTCGGCCGGATTCAGGAACTGGCGGGTGCGCAACCGTTCCAGTACGAAGCGCCGAAGCCATTTGTATATGACCAAAATTCCGATCCGGCATACCAAGCGGCCTTGGCGAGCGCCAGGGCGAACATTACACAGCAGCAAGCTGATACGAATGCCAAGCTGCGGGCATCCGGCCAGGGGAAGTCGACGTACTCTGAATCGGTTGCTCATCAGATTGGAGCGAAAGAGATGGGGCGGGTGACGACGGATGTCTTGCCGGCTTTGATTAACCAGGCGTATCAACGTTACACCGACGACTCAAATCGGCAGCTGCAGATCCAGCAGCTCAACCAGCGATCGGCGCAGGACCGTTTCGGACAGCTTGCACAGCTCTACGGCTTGCAGAATCAGCAAGATTTCCAGAATCCGCTTCAAGAGTCGCAGGTGACGGGCCAGTATATGCCAGCGGGGGCCCGGAACTTGATCGAGCAAATTCTCGGACTCAAGCAGCAGGCAGAGGCTGGCGACGTATCGTCGGAGCAGATGGCCGGCTTCCGCAGCCAGGCAGACGGCTTGAGATCGCAACTCGCCTTAATGGGAGTCGATCCGAACGTCGTTGGCTACGAATCGGATTATTCCCAAGCGGTTGGGAATTTGGCGAAGGGATTCCCGACCATGCAGGCTCGTCAGCAGCAGTATGGTCAGCAAGCGGATCAGCGTGACTTTGACTACCGCTCCGGGCGTGATCAGGTTGCAGACGAGCGGTATGCCGGAGAATTCGCCTACCAACAAGCCCGCGACCAGATTAAGGACGAGCAGTACAAGCTTCAATTCGATGAGGACGTTCGCAGGTTCGGGCTCGATTACGGTCTGCGTGCAGCGGCCAATGCGAACCAGATTGCCAACTCGAACGCGAGCCGTTCTCTAGCAGAGCAGCGCTTCAACTTGGAGAGAGGCCAGATGGACGAGCAAAACGCGGCCCGTTCCCTCCAAGCGGACGTGCTGTCCGGACTCGGCGCGTTCGATAACCCGGACGATGCTGCTGCATGGCTGAATGCGAACGCCGGAGAGATTACGCGGCAGCTCGGGGCGAAAGGCTTCAATGAGCTACGAGCCATGGTCCCGTCGTACTTTAACGTGGACCCGAATGCAGGGAAGCAAGACGCTTCAACCCGGCAACGAGCGATTGAGCTGGCGCAGAAAGATCCGCGGGCCAGTGAATTGGATAGAACCAAACGGGTCGACATCAACACTTTGATCGATGAGTACATGAGGCTACTGCAAGGAGGGTAAGTATGGCGCTGATTAGTCCGGAGGAATTTAAGAAATCAAGAGGCTTGTCTTCGACGGGAGGCGGTTCGGGTTCCGGTAGCTCCGGCCTGATCCCGCCTTCTGAGTTTATACGGCAAAGGGCCGCACCCGTTCCAGAGCCTGAACCGTTGCCCGCTCCCAGCTTCCCTTTGCCTTCGCCAGACGTTCGCAACTCGTCGTTAATGCAAACCGTCGGCCAAGCCGCGTCTACGCCGTCAGCACCCGTTCAAGCGGCGCCGAACCGTCCGCACCGTCCGCACCGGGACGTACCTGTCGTCGGTGCGATCCTGCGCGGGCTCGATGCTGTGGCCGATAACAAGGTCGTTGGCAAGATCGGAGAGATCGGCCGATCGCTGTATACACCGGGCGGCGGAATCGGTAATATCGCATCGTTTACGGGGGCGGTGGGAAACACACTGAACCGGCTGCTGCCCAAGCTTGGCTCCAGCACGGGCGGAAGGGTGGCGCAGGAAGCGATCAAGGAGGGGTTGGTTGGCGTACCCCTTGCGACAGGTCAGGCGCTCACGTCGCAGACCAGCGATCTGGGGGAAGCAGCCAAACAGGGGCTGATTGGCGGAGCTCTTGGAGCTGCGGGAGGTGCCGCGTTCACGGCCGGCGGGGCGGCCTTGGCCCGGACGCCGTTCGGACAGCGACTGCTTGGTTTGTCTCGACAGGCGGAGCCCGAGCCGGCGCTTCTTGGCTTGCCGGAGCCCCGGCAGCGCGGCAATGTTAATCAAGCCGTAACGCCGGATGTCATCGCTGATCCGTACACGTTCCCGCTTCCGGAAGCTACACCGGGGACAGTCCGGCGGGCGGAAGATACGAGTCAAGCCTTTGCTGCACTGAATGACATCGACGACCAGGCACGTCAGCTGGAGATCAGACGACAAGAGGCGATTAACAACGAGTACAAGTTTCTGAAAGAGTCACGGGATAGTCGTGGAGGCGTTAAGCAGGGCGGACTGATCCAGAATGCGGATGGCGAGGTTACCGGGCGCTTTGGCCGTATGTCCGAGAATCCGAAATGGTATCAGGATTTCTACGCAGAGCACGGGAAAGCCCCGTCCAATAAAGACCTTATGGACCTGGCCCGGAAACGGGTCGACGAAGGTTTTGAGGATGCGGGCTTTTCTGCTCCTGCTTGGCGAACGGAGAATGCTTACGACGAAACGCTGCAAGGACTGGGTCAGGCGCGGAATACGCTTCGCCAATCGCTTCAAGAGCGAGTTTTGAATCCGACAGACGCCAGGCTAACGGCCAGCGTGATGAAGTCGAACCGGGTGCCTGACATCCCGGAAGCACCGCCGGCAGCTACACCGGAACCCCCCTTGCCGGAAATTCCTACACCCACGGCCGACAGCGGCCCGCTCGGCATTAGCGCGTTCGGCGGGAAGAAAGGGAAATTCACCAATCCCGAAGATACCCGGACGTATATTGCGACGAAGACCGATAAGGAGCCGGTCGATTTTGCGGACCGGGTGAATCAGTTCTACGAATCCGGTTTCGATAACCTGCAGCGCATTAACCAATTCGATAAGACGGTCGAAAAGGTAACGGGCCAAAAGCTGGGTCCAGAGGACCGGTCTTACATGCAGGCGCTCAACCAGCGCGGGGCGGACATGACCGCTCGAACGCTCCTGACTGAGCAGCTTGTAGACAGCCGCGGCGAAGTGATCGGGCCGTCGCTTAAATCGATCACGCAGCAGATTCCGCGCCGGTCCTACACGAATTTCATGGACTACCTGATCGCGAAGCATGCGGAAACACGGATGCCGCGCGGGGAGAAGGTCTACGACAAGCGGACCAACATGACACCGGAAAAAGTCGCGGCCAAGATCGAAGAATACGAGCGGACGTATCCGGAATTTAAAAACGTCGCTGACCAGCTGTATGACTGGAATACGAAGATGGCGCAGGCTTGGCTCGTAGATACCGGCATCGTAAGCCCCGGGACGTTGAAAGCGTGGAAAGAGGAAAACCCGTTCTGGATTCCGAACAAGCGGCAGTTCACGGAGCTGGAGCGGCGGCAGCGGGCGACCGGGGCGAAGCGCGGTTTCGCAAACCAGAACAACCCGGTCAAGAGTTATGCGGAAGGCGGATCGGAACGTCCTATCATTGACCCAATCGAAAGCCTGATCGAGTACACGGATCGATACGTGAAGACAGCTCGGCGTAATGAGGTTATGCAGACGGTCGTTCGCAATCTCGAAAAGGCTCCCGAGGATTTGGACGGATTTGCGACAGTCTTAAAGCGGGAGAAAGTGGACCCGAAAACGGCGCTTGGCGAGGAAGGGCCCGACAGTCTCCTGGACAGCCTGGACGATGAATTCGATAAGGTGCTGCGGAAGTCTGATCTGGACAAAGATAACGTCGTCAGTGCTATTGTGAATGGCGAGCGCGTATATGTTCGCGTCGAGGACCCGGCATTGCTGGACGCTTTGACCAATCTTGGCCCGCAGGCTGATAACGCAGTAATGGCGGCCATGCGGAAGGCGACCAACGCCGTTAAGATGCTGACGACCGGGGTGAACCCGGTGTTCTCGCTGACAAGGAATATTTTCCGCGACATCCCGGCTGCATTCATTTTCTCAAAGACCACGAACAATCCGTTTCGCTTTGCTATTGACATGCTTGACGGCATCGTATCGACGCTCGGGAATAAGGATCTGTACAGGCGATACAAGTCGCTCGGAGGCGGGCACAGCAGCCCGGTCGCCGCCGATCGGAACCTTCTTGCCCAAAGCAAGCGCGAGATCCTGCCGCAGCAGAAGGAAGGGCTCGGACTTATCCCGCGTGCCTATTCAGCACTGGAGAACTTATCGAACGTGATTGAGTCGGCACCCCGACTAGGGGAGTTTAAACGCGTGACGAAAGCCGGCGGGGACTCTTATGGCAGCCGGATCGAAGGGATCTACGAGGCCAACGACATCACGACAAACTTCAAGCGGCACGGTACGGCGACCAAACAAGCGGACGCCATCCTGTTATACCTGAATGCCGCGCTGCAGGGGTTGGATAAGACGGTCCGGGCGTTTAAGGATAACCCGAAAGCGGTCGCGGCCAAAGCGGCCGGGGCGATCTCAGTTCCGACCATTGCACTATATGCGTTAAACTACAACAATCCGGAGTACGAAAAGCTGTCCAACTACACGAAGGATAACTTTTATCTAATTCCGACGGGAAGTGGTGAACACCCGTTTATCAAAATCCCCCGGCCACGTGAGCTTGGCGTACCGTTTGCCGCTCTGCTTGAGCGAACCATGCGGGCCTGGTTTGAAGAGGACCCGGAGTCGTTCCGGGATTTCAGTGAGACGGTTTCGACGGCGTTCGCGCCTCCAGGAATACCGGCCAAGGAGCTTCTTAAGGGGGAGCTTACGGACGCCGGTTTTGCGGTCCTTGGGGATACGATCGGAGGCGGCTTTGCAGAACTCGGTGCCAACAAAAACTTCGCTGGTGCGCCGATCGTTCCGGGTTATCTGGAAGGGCTCTCTCCGCGATACCAGTTCGACGCGAACACGTCGGAACCGGCCAAGTTCGTCGGCGACCTGCTCAACCAGTCACCTAAGAAAATTGACCATCTGATCAGGAGTTATACCGGCGTGATCGGGCAACTCGGACTGCCGGCCACCACGCAAGGGGCGACGGTAGGCGGGACGCTGGCTAAACAGATGACCGCCGATCCTGTGTTTTCGACAGACGCGACAAAAGTCTTCTACGAGCTCAAGGAAAAGCTCGATACCCAGTACGCAGACGTAAAGGCGACGGGGGAAGTTCCGAGAGGCTATGACGATGCAGCGCGGAAATACATTAACCAGGTTGCCGGTGAAATGAGCGAATATACGAAGGCGATCCGGGCGGTTGACATGTCGGACTTGCCTTCGGCCGAGAAGAAGAGCCAGAAGCGTGAGCTGACCGAAGAACGTAACGAAATGGCTCGCCGAGCTTATGCGGCAGTTAGGGAAGCAATCAAACAGAGCTCCGCCAAATAGGTGGGGCTTTTTGGAGGTGCGGAATGCGAATCGCAAAACAAAACGGCTACGCTCCAAGCTTAGCGGTCAATTCAAATAACGAGGAAGTCAATACGGCGGATCTGCTGGAAGGAATACTCACAGCCTTGACCGGAGGCGGTGGGAGTGGTTCCATAAATCGAAACGATTGGCCGACCTTTGTCCTTTATGGCGACTCGATCACCAACCAAAATGGTCCATTCAGCGGCACCGCTAACTATTATTGGCAGCCTA